>CAYZSE010000001.1:0-37853 GCA_964481035.1 uncultured Geminicoccaceae bacterium
CGGAAGTGGCTCACCCATGGGCCCGCAGCGGCCCGCTCACTCAATCGGGCCGGAGGGGTCAAAGTCCGTTTCGGGCCGGACTGAGACCTGAGGCTGCGGGCGTTTCTCGTCGCGGCTCCAGGATCGCTGACGCGAAAGGAACTCGGCCCGAGGGCCGCCGCCGCGCGCGGCCGCCTCGGCGCAGCGCGTCCTCGCCCTAGGCGTCCAGCAGCATCCGCTCGGGGTCCTCGATGCACTCCTTGACGCGGACGAGGAAGCTCACGGCCTCGCGGCCGTCGATGATGCGGTGGTCGTAGGAGAGGGCGAGGTACATCATCGGCCGCGCCTCGATCCGGCCGTCGGCCATCACCATCGGCCGCGGCATGGTCTTGTGCATCCCCATGATGCCGACCTGAGGCGGGTTGAGGATCGGCGTCGACATCAAGGAGCCGAAGACGCCGCCGTTGGAGATCGAGAAGGTGCCGCCCATCAGGTCCTCCATGGCGAGCCGGCCCTGGCGGGCCTTCTCGCCGAGCTCGCCGACGGTCCGCTCGATGGTGGCGAAGCTCATCTGGTCGGCGCCGCGCACCACCGGCACGACGAGGCCGCTCTGGGTCGAGACGGCGACGCCGATGTCGTAATAGTGCTTGTAGACGATCTCCTCGCCGTCGATCTCGGCATTGACCGAGGGATAGGCCTTCAAGGCCTCGATCGCTGCCTTCACGAAGAAGCTCATGAAGCCGAGCTTGAGGGCGTGCTTCTTGACGAAGGCGTCCTGGTAGCGCTGGCGCAGCTCGGTGATCGCCGTCATGTCGACCTCGTTGAAGGTCGTCAGCATGGCGGCGTTGTTCTGGGCCTCCTTCAAGCGCTCGGCGATGCGCTTGCGGAGCCTCGTCATCTTGACGCGCTCCTCGCCGCCGCGACCGGCGAGCGGGGCCGCCGGGCCCGGTGCCGGCGCCTCTTGCGGCTGCGGCTCTGGCTCTGTTTGCGGCTCCGGCTGCGGGCCGCGCGCCGCTCGTGCCACGTCGGCCTTGGTGACGTTCCCCTTCGGCCCCGTGCCGGCGACGCCGGCGAGGTCGACACCGCCCTCCGCGGCGGCCTTGCGCGCCGCGGGCCCGACCCCGGCGGGAGCCTCCTCGTCGGCGGGAGCCGAGGGGGCGGTAGCCGAGGAGGCGGTAGCCGAGGGGGCGGTAGCCGAGGGGGCGGGCGCGGCCGCCTCGGAGGTCGCGGGCGCCGGCTCCGCCGCGCCGTTGCCGCCGGCCGGGGCCTCCCCCTCCTCCATGAAGCCCAAGAGCGCGCCGACCTCGACCTCGTTGCCCGCGGCGACGAGGATCTCGGCGATGGTGCCGCTCACCGGGGCGTTGACCTCGACCGTGACCTTGTCGGTCTCCAGCTCGACGACCGGCTCGTCCCTCGCCACCGCCTCGCCCGCTGCCTTGAACCACTTGGCGACGGTCGCCTCGGTGACCGATTCGCCCAGGGAGGGCACCTTGATCTCGACGCTCATCTGTTCTTGTTCCCTAACAGGCGAAAAGGCTCAGCCATCGAGACTGAGCGCCTCGGCGACGAGGCGCTCCTGCTCGCGGGCGTGCTGGGCGTGCGAGCCGGTCGCCGGCGACGCGGCCGACGGTCGCCCGGCGTATTCCGGCTTCGGCCGAGTGAAGCCCGCCGCCTCGAGCATGTTGTGCAGCCGCGGCTGGACGAACAGCCAGGCCCCCATGTTGCGCGGCTCCTCCTGGCACCAGATGACGCTCGCCGACGGCGCATAGCGCCGGAGTTCCTCGCCGAGCACGTTCTCGGGAAACGGTGCGAGCTGCTCGAGCCGAATGAGCGCCACGCGGTCGTCGACACCCCGCTCCTCGGCCGCGGCCTTCAGATCGTAGTAGACCTTGCCCGTGCAGAGGACGATCCGCTCGACCCGCTCGTCCGCCTCGCCCGGGCAGCGGTCGAACAGCACCCGGTGGAAGCTCGACCCCTCGGCCATGTCGACGAGCGGCGACTGGCAGCGCTTGAGGCGTAGCAGCGACTTGGGCGTCATGACGATCAGCGGCTTGCGGAAGTTGCGGTGCAGCTGCCGCCGCAGAGCATGAAAGTAGTTGGCCGGCGTCGAGGGATAGACGACCTGGATGTTGTCCTCGGCGTAGAGCTGGAGGAAGCGCTCCAGCCTGGCCGAGCTGTGCTCCGGCCCCTGGCCCTCGTAGCCGTGCGGCAGGAGGCAGACGAGACCGGACATCCTGAGCCACTTGCTCTCGCCCGACGAGATGAACTGGTCGAAGTAGACCTGGGCGCCATTGGCGAAGTCGCCGAACTGCGCCTCCCACACCGTCAGGCCGTGGGGCTCCGAGAGCGAGTAGCCGTACTCGAAGCCGAGCACGCCCTCCTCGGAGAGGAACGAGTTGACCACCTCGACCGGTGCTTGGTCCGCGGCGAGATGGGCGAGCGGAACGTAGCTCGCCTCGGTCTCCTGGTCCGTGATCACCGCGTGGCGCTGCGAGAACGTGCCGCGGCCGACGTCCTGGCCGGACAGCCGGACCGGAAACCCCTCGACCAGCAGCGTGCCGAACGCCAGGTGCTCGGCCGTCGCCCAATCGATCCCCGCACCCGCCTCGATCGCCTGCCGTCGCTGATCGATGACGCGGGCGAGGCGGCGGTGCACGTTCACCCGCTCGGGCAGCGTGGTCATGCGCAGGCCGAGCTCACGCAAGCGGTCGAGCGCCACGGCGGTCTCACCGCGGACGTAATCGATCGGCGCCCGAGCGAGGCCGGTCCACACCCCCTCGAGCCAGTCCGCCTTGTTGGTCCGGTAGCTCCTCGACGCCTCGTGCTCCGCCTCCATCCGCGCATGGAACTCGCGGTGCATGGCATCCGCCTGGTCACGGGACAGCACCCCGTCGCCGACGAGGCGGTCGGCGAACAGCTGGCGGCAGGTGGGATGCCGGGCGATCCGGCGGTACATCAGCGGCTGGGTGAAGCTCGGCTCGTCGCCCTCGTTGTGGCCGTGGCGGCGATAGCACCACAGGTCGATGACGACGTCGCGCTTGAAGCGCTGGCGGAACTCGGTGGCGAGCCGGGCGACATGGGTGACGGCGATCGGGTCGTCGCCGTTGACGTGGAAGATCGGCGCTTGGACACCGCGGGCGACGTCCGAGCAGTAGGGCGAGCTGCGGGCGCTGGTCGGGCTGGTCGTGAAGCCGATCTGGTTGTTGACGATGATGTGGATGGTGCCGCCGGTGCGGTAGCCCTTGAGCTCGGACATCTCGAGGCCCTCGTGCACCACGCCCTGCCCGGCGAAGGCGGCGTCGCCGTGGAACAGCACACCCATGATCCGCGAGCGATCGAGATCGCCCTGTTGGCGCTGCTTGGCGCGGACCTTGCCGAAGACGACGGGGTTGACCGCCTCGAGGTGCGACGGGTTGGCGGTGAGGCTCAGATGCACCCGCCGGTCGCCGATCTGCCGGTCGGTCGAGGTGCCCAGATGGTACTTGACGTCGCCGGAGCCGAGCACGTCGTCCTGCACAGCCCCGCCCTGGAACTCGGAGAAGATCGCGGCGTAGGGCTTGCCCATCACGTTGGCGAGAACGTTGAGCCGGCCGCGATGCGGCATGCCGAGCACGATCTCCTCGATGCCCAGGGGCGCGCCCGTCCGGATGACCGTCTCCAAGGCGCAGATCGCGCTCTCGCCGCCGTCCAGCCCGAAGCGTTTGGTGCCGGGATACTTGACGTGCAGGAAGCTCTCGAAGCCCTCGGCCGCCGTCATCTGCTTGAAGACCTCGCGCTTCTCGGCGTCGTTGGTCTCGAAGATGCCCTGCAGCCCCTCGATGCGTGCCTGCAGCCACGCCTTCTGGTCGGGATCCTGGATGTGGAGGAACTCGATGCCGACCGTCGAGCTGTAGGTCTTGCGCAAGACCTCCATGATGGTCTGCAGCGTCGCCTTCTCGAGGCCGAGCACGTGGTCGAGGTAGAACTCGCGGTTCAGATCGTCGTCGGTGAAGCCGTAGGTGCGGTAGTCGAGCTCGGGGTGGTAGGCCGCCTCGACGATGCCGAGAGGGTCGAGCTTGGCGGCGAGATGGCCGCGCACCCGGTACGCCCGGATCAGCATGATGACGCGCAGATGCTCGCGGATCAGCCGCTTGGCCCGCTCGTCGTCGAGCTGGACCACGGTGCCGCCCAGGTGCACCGCCGCGGGCGCGGCCTGTGCCCGGTCGGCGAAGTGCGGCAGCACCGCCGGCTGGGGCTGCCTCGCGATGGCGCGCTGCGACTGGCGGAACAGCGCCCGCGTCTCCGGCCCGAGATCGTCGAAATACGCCCGCCAGCTCACGTCGATCGACGTCGGGTCGTCGAGATAGCGCTCGTAGAGGCCTTCGATGAAGCCGGAATTGCCGCCGTAGAGAAAGGCCGTCTGCTCGATCTCGCGCCGCGTCGCCATGCCCGTCGTCACCCCTCCGACCGCCCGGTCGCTTCACCGAGGCGGCGCTCTCACTGCCCGCGTTCGGCGCCTCGTCCGACCGGCGCGGGCGGCGTCAGCCGCCCATCGCCTGCACCATCGTCGCGCCGATCTCGGCGGGGCTGTCGGCGACGACGATCCCCGCCTCGCGCATCGCCGCGATCTTGTCGTCGGCGCCACCCTTGCCGCCGGAGATGATCGCGCCGGCGTGGCCCATGCGCCGTCCGGGCGGCGCGGTGCGCCCGGCGATGAAGCCGACGACCGGCTTGGTGTTGCCGACGGCCTTGAGATAGTCCGCGCCCGCCTCCTCGGCGTCGCCGCCGATCTCGCCGATCATGATGATCCCCTCGGTCTCGGGATCCTCGACGAAGAGGGTCAGCGCGTCGACGAAATTCGTGCCGTTGACCGGGTCGCCGCCCATCCCGATGCAGGTGGACTGGCCGAGGCCGGTCTTGGTCGTCTGGGCCACCGCCTCGTAGGTCAAGGTGCCGGACCGCGAGACGATGCCGATCCTGCCGCGCATGTGGATGTGGCCCGGCATGATGCCGATCTTGCATTCGCCCGGGGTGATGACGCCCGGGCAGTTGGGCCCGACGAGGCGGACGCCGGAGCCGCGCAGCGCGCGCTTCACCGTCACCATGTCGAGGATCGGGATGCCTTCGGTGATGCAGATGACGAGGCGGATGCCGGCGTCGATGGCCTCGAGGATCGCGTCCGCGGCGAAGGGCGGCGGCACATAGATGGCCGACGCCTCGGCCCCGGTCGCGCGCACCGCCGCGTCGACGGTGTCGAAGACGGGCAGGCCGAGATGCCTCTCGCCGCCTTTGCCCGGGGTGACGCCGCCCACCATCCTGGTGCCGTAGGCGATCGCCTGCTCGGAGTGAAACGTGCCCTGGGCCCCTGTGAAGCCCTGGCAGATGACCTTGGTGTCGGCGTTGACGAGGACAGCCATCACGCGGCCTTCTTGACGGCGTCGACGATTTTCTGGGCGGCATCGCCCAGGTCGTCGGCGGGGATGATGGTGAGGCCGCTGTCGGCCATGATCTGCTTGCCGAGTTCGACGTTGGTGCCCTCGAGGCGGACGACGAGCGGCACCGCGAGGTTGACCTCGCGGGCGGCGGCGACGACGCCCTCGGCGATGACGTCGCAGCGCATGATGCCGCCGAAGATGTTGACGAGCACCCCCTCGACGTTCGGGTCGGACAACAGCAGCTTGAAGGCCGCGGTCACCCGTTCCTTGGTCGCGCCGCCGCCGACGTCGAGGAAGTTGGCGGGCGCGGCGCCGTAGAGCTTGATGATGTCCATCGTCGCCATGGCGAGCCCGGCACCGTTGACCATGCAGCCGATCTGGCCGTCGAGCTTGATGTAGTTGAGCTCGTGCCGGCTCGCCTCGACCTCCTGCGGATCCTCCTCGTCGAGGTCGCGGAGCTCGACGATCTTCGGCTGCCGATAGAGGGCGTTGCCGTCGAAGTTCATCTTGGCGTCGAGGGCGATCAGGTCGCCCTGCTTGGTGACGACCAGCGGGTTGATCTCGACCTGGCTCGCGTCGCGCTCCATGCAGCAGGCGTAGAGGCCGGCCATGAAGGCCACGGCCTTCTTCAAGGTGGCGCCCTCGAGACCGAGCCCGAAGGCGAGCTTGCGGCCATGGAACGGCTGAAAGCCGGCGACCGGATCGATCGCCACCTTGATGATCTTGTCGGGGTGCTTGGCGGCCACCTCCTCGATCTCGACCCCGCCCTCGGTCGACGCCATGAACGTCACCATGCTGGTCGTACGGTCGAGGACCACGCCGAGATAGAGCTCGCGGCCGATCTCGCAGCCGTCCTCGATGTAGACCCGCTTGACGAGCCGGCCGTCAGGACCGGTCTGATGGGTCACCAAGGTCATGCCGAGCATGTCGTTGGCGTGCTGGCGGACCTCTTCGATCGACCGCGCCAGCTTGACGCCGCCGCCCTTGCCGCGACCGCCCGCGTGGATCTGCGCCTTGACGACCCAGATCGGCCCGCCGAGCTCGCGGGCGGCGCTCTCGGCCTCCTCGGGGGTATAGGCGACGTGACCCTTGAGCACGCTCACGCCGTACTCGGCGAGCACGGACTTGGCCTGGTATTCATGAATGTTCATGCGTGTCCCGCCTCAGAGCGTGATGCCGGCGCACAAGCCCTTAACGGCTTCCACCGACTTGTCGAACATCGCCTTCTCGTCGGCGTTCATTTCGATCTCGACGATGCGCTCGACGCCGCCGGCGCCGATGATCGTCGGCACGCCGACATAAAGGCCGTCGACGCCGTACTCACCGCCGAGCCGCGCCGCGCAGGGCACGAGCCGCTTCTTGTCCTTGAGGTAGCTCTCGGCCATGGCGACGGCCGACGCGGCGGGCGCGTAGAAAGCCGAGCCCGTCTTCAGTAGGCCGACGATCTCGGCGCCGCCGTCGCGGGTGCGCTGAACGATGGCGTCGAGCCGCTCTTGGGTCGTCCAGCCCATCTTGACGAGGTCGGGCAGGGGGATGCCGCCGACCGTCGAGTAGCGGGCCAGCGGCACCATCGTGTCGCCGTGACCGCCGAGCACGAAGGCGGTGACGTCCTCGACGGAGACCTTGAACTCCTCGGCGAGAAACCAGCGAAAACGCGCACTGTCGAGCACACCGGCCATGCCGACGACCTTGCTCGCCGGCAAGCCCGAAGCCTGCTGCATCACCCAGACCATGGCGTCGAGCGGGTTGGTGATGACGATGACGAAGGCGTCCGGGCAGTGCGCCTTGATGCCGGCGGCGACCTGCTTGGTGATGTCGGTGTTGATGTTGACCAGGTCGTCGCGGCTCATGCCGGGCTTGCGCGGCACGCCGGCGGTGACGATCACGACGTCGGCCCCGGCGAGGTCGGCGTAGTCGCTGGTACCGCGCATGTGCGCGTCGAAGCCGTCGACGGGCGAGCTCTGGACCAGGTCCAGCGCCTTGCCGGCGGGCATGCCTTCGACGACGTCGAACAGGACGACGTCAGCGAGTTCCTTGAGGCCGATCAGGTGGGCGAGGGTGCCACCGATCTGGCCGGCACCGACGAGCGCGATTGTTTTGCGTGCCATAGTGTTTTCCTGACCAGCGAGGGTGCGACTGCGAGTGCAGCGGTTCTACCGCCCGCCTTCGGCACCGGCAAGGGAGCCCCTCCTTGGCCGATATGCCACCTGCGGCGGGCGGCGCCGTTCGACCATCGGTCGGTGGTCACCCGCTCTTAACCTTCATTTAAGCCTTTTGCGGCCATATCGGTGTATGCACATTCGAGGAGCGCCAGCCGTGCTGTCGGGGCAGACCATGATTCGCAAAACCATGCGCGTCGGCGAGGTGCGCACGTCGATCAAACTCGAGCCGGAGTTCTGGGACTACCTGCGCGAGGTCGCGGACGGCCGCCGCATCCGCTTGAGCGAGCTCGTCAACGAGGTCGCGGCCGCCATACCGGAGCGATGCAACCTCGCATCGACGTTGCGTACCTACGCTATCCTGCACGCCCGCAGCAACGCCGGCGACCTGCAGGAGCGCGTGGAGCTGCTGGCGCTGGCCGGCAATTCCGAGGACCTGAACCGGGTCTTCGATGCGTGCCCCTTGCCGGCGCTGATGCTCGATCCCTCGCGCGCCATCATGCAGCTCAACCAGGCCTTCGCCTTCTGGCTCAACCTCGATCGGACAGCGACCACCGGCCAGAAGCTCGACCACATCATGATCCTGCGCGGACGCGGCCTGCCGGAGGGCTGGCTCGCGCTCTTCGCCGGGCGCACCTCCCGCCTCCATTTCAACGCCACCTACCTGTCGCCGGGCAAGGTGCGGGCGGCGCAAGCCGTGGCGGTGCCGTTGGTGGCGGACGCGGACAACCCGGCCACCGGCGCCCTCGTCATGTTCGAGACGCTGATCACCCGCACTTGACGGCGGGTCCGTGCCCCGCGGTCGTCAGACGCGGGGTGCCCGCTTGTTCAAGATCCGCTGCAGCGTGCGCCGGTGCATGTTGAGGCGTCGCGCCGTCTCGGAGACGTTGCGTCCGCACTGCTCGAAGACCCGCTGGATGTGCTCCCACCGCACGCGATCCGGCGACATCGGCTGCTCGGGCGCCGGCGGCAGCCCCTCGACCGTCGTGTTCAAGAGCGCGTCGGCGATCTCGTCGCCGTCGACGGGCTTGGCGAGATAGTCGAGCGCACCCTGCTTCACCGCCGCCACGGCCGATGCGATGTTGCCGTAACCCGTCACCACGGCGATGCGCGTGTCGGGCGCGGCGTCGAGCAGCTCACGGATCAGGCTCAACGCATGGCCGTCTTCGAGCCGCAGGTCGAGAACGGCGAACGAGAACCGCCGCTGGCCCGTGAGCTCGCGGGCCTCGGCGAGGCTCTCCGCGGCGTGGACGACGAACCCGCGCCGCTCCAAGGCGCGCGCGAGGGCGCGGCGCAGGGCCGCGTCGTCGTCCACCAAGAGAAGATCGGCGGTCGCCGCCACGCTTCGCGGCTCAGCCGCCTCGCGCGAGACCAGGGCCGCTGCGGGTCGGCGGATGTCGTTCAGGTCGTCCATGTACTCTTCCTTCCAAGCAATGGCCCTCCCACACGATCGTGATCGAGGCACCATCCCGGCTGTTGGCAAACTCTAGTTCGGCTTCGGCGCGCGTCAAAAAGGTACATGCGACGAACAGGCCGAGGCCGTGGGTGCTGCCGCCGCCGCGCGTGCTGACGAAAGGCTCGCCCACGCTGCTCAGCACCTCGGCGGGAAAGCCTGGTCCGTCGTCGACGATGTTGATCACGGTGCTGCCACGGTCGACCGTGAGCCTGACCTTCACCGTCGACCGTGCGTAGGTCACCGCGTTGTCCAGCAGGTTGGCCAGCGCATGCCGCACCTCGCCCGCCGGCGGGAAGGCCGGCTCGACGGCGCCGCTGGCGACAGAGCTCTGGAGATGAACGTCGACCGCGCGGTTTTGCTGGTCGGCGCAGAGACGCTCCAAGACCAGCGACAGCGGCACGGCCGACGTGCCGGCCGTCGCCTTGATCGGCGCGTCGCGTGTAAACTGCGCCAAAATGTCGCGGCAGCGACGCGCCTGCTGGTGTAACGTTCGTGCATCCTCGATCAATTCAGGGTTGGAGCGGCACCGCTCCACGAGGTCGCGCGCGAGGACGGCGATCGTCGACAGCGGGGTGCCCAGGTCGTGGGCGGCCGCGGTCGCGAGACCGTCCAGATGCGACAGCCGCTGCTCGCGCTCGAGCGCGAGCTGCGTGGCCGACAGCGCCCGCGCCATCCGTCGCCCCTCCTCGGCGATCCGCCAAGCATAGGTCGCGATCAGCACGGTGCCCAAGGTCAGCGCCACCCAGTTGCCCAGCGTCAGCAGGGCCTGCGCGTCCTGGCCTGCCGCCGCCCACGGCGCCGACGCGTCGCGCACCGGCGCGAGCCACAGCACCGGCGCGTCGACCAGGGCCAGAAGGGTCGCCACGACCATGACCATGCAGCAGACGAGCATGCACCAGCCGGCGCCGAGCGTGGTGGCGGCGAGGATCGCGGGAAACAGCAAGAAGAGGGAGAACGGGTTGGCGAGGGCGCCGGTGAGCGCCAGCAGGGCACCGATCTGGGCCGCGTCGAGGAGCAGGATGCTGGCGAATCGCGCCTCGTCGAGCCGGCGCGGCGGCTGCAGCTGACGCAAGGCCCAAGCCGTGCTGGCCGCGCCGATGGCGATCAGGATCAACAGCGCCGACAACGGCAGATCGATGCGAAGGACAAGAGCGACGATGAGCACCGTCGCGAGTTGCCCCAGCACCTGGGTCCAGCGGATGATGGCGAGCGTTCGCGGGCTTAAGCCGAACCGGTCGCGCAATGACGCGGCGTCGGCTGGCAAGCCTTGCCTTCGGATCCGGACCCCGCCACCGGATAAGGCCGACGCATCAGTCGCCATATCGCTCCTCGGACCGCACGAGCCGTCGGTCTGCGCCGCACCCGCGAAGGCTCACGCGCAACGCGGCGACGTCAGCCCGGCACCACGATCCCCGACATCTGCAAGCCGTAGCCGACCTCGTTTCGCTGTTTTGCCCGCCTGTGACTAAAGTAGATGGATTTGCCGTCTACCGTATCCAGGCCCACGTCGTCGACATGTTTCGCACCCGCACACTCCAGGGCCTGCGCCACATAGCCCGGGAGATCGAACTGCCATCGGCCCGGCCGCCGGCCGTCCGCGAACAGCGGCGCGGCCTCGGGGGTGGCCGCCAGAACGGCGTCGCGCAACGGCGGATCGACCTCGTAGTTGTGCTGGCGGATGCACGGGCCCAAGGCCGCCACGAGCCGCGACGGCTCGGCTCCCAGGGCCGCCATCGCCGCCACGGTCGCCGGCACGACGCCGGCGACGGCGCCGCGCCAGCCGGCGTGCACCGCCGCCACCACACCGGCCACCGGATCGGCCAGGAGCACCGGCACGCAATCGGCCGTGGTCACCGCCAGGACCAGGCCGGGGGTGCCGCTCACCAGGGCGTCCCCCTCGCGCGCCCCTTGCTCGGGCACGCTCACGATCAAGGCCGCAGCGCCGTGCACCTGCTTGAGCGAGCACAGCCTCTCCGGCTCGCTCCCGACCTTGCGGGCGAAGCGGCGTCGGTTCTCGCGCACCGCCGCGGGATCGTCGCCGTTGGCCAGGCCCGTGTTGGCGTTTGCGAAGATGCCGACACTGACCCCGTCGATGCGATCGCCGAAGCCATGGGCGATGCCGGCGAGCGCCCTGCTTCGTCTCATGCATCGGTCTCCATGCCGGCGAAGCCGGCGGGCGGCGACACACCATCCGGCACGAGCCCCATCATCTTGAACAGCTCACCCATCGCGCGCGGGTCCGTCAAACGCCGCGCAGCGGCGAAGATCTCCCGCCGCGTCTCGGGGCTGCGCCCTGCGGCCAGGCGCATCGCCCGCAGCTCCAGCCCGAGCGCGCGCAGAACGCGCGCCTGCGGCAGCGGGCCGAAGGCGCGCGCCCCCGCCGCCTCCGCCGCCCGGCGCAGCGGCGCGAACGCGACCGCCATCGTGAGGTCCGCCGTCTCCAGATGGGCGAGCGCGTCGACCGGCGCGTGGGCGCGCACCGCCTGCAACGTGTCCACCGGTGCCGGGTGGTCGCCACCGTAGTCGATCAGAAGCGCAGCACCGCCATGGCGCGCGATCCGCCGCCCCAGCTCCGCGACCAGGGCCTCGCGCACCGGCGCCGGCTCGACGATGGCGCCGACCGGCGCCCCGGGTGCCTGGGCCTCGGCGCGGGCGACGAGCTCCGCCGACGCCGGGCGCGTGCTCCAGGCGAGCGCGCCGCGCTCGACGACGACGCAACGCTCGCACCAACCCGCGACGGTCCGCACCAGCTGATGCGCCGGCAGTGCATCGAGGAACTCATTGGCGACCACGAAGAGCGGGCCGTCCGGCAGGCTCGCGAGGTCGGCATGGTGGACCGGCGCGGCCTCGGCCAAGAGCGTCGCCTGCCGGTCGCGCAAGGCCGGGCTCCGCTCCACCAGATGGACCCGGCAACCGCTGCGGAAGGCCGGCGCGACCCGGCTCGCGCGCAAGAGGTCGCGCATCAAGGTGCCGTGACCGGGACCGAGGTCGGCGAGCGTGAAGGGGGCGGGCGAGCCCTGCCGTTGCCAGGCGTCGACCAGCCAGAGGCCCACGAGCTCACCGAACATCTGCGAGACCTCGGGCGCCGTCACGAAGTCGCCGGCGGGCCCGAGCGCCGCGCCGCGCGCATAGTAGGCGTCGACGGGGCCGCCGGCCGTGAAGAGGTCGGCGACGCCGAGCGAGCCGCCCGCCCGGGCGATCCGTTCGCGCAGCCCCCCCTCAGCCGCCATGGCCGATGGTCTCGCGCCGCATGCGGGCGATGAGCCACAGCCCGACGCCGATCATCGGCAGGCTCAGCAACTGCCCCATGGTGATGACGCCGAACAGCAGGCCGAGCTGCGGGTCGTACTGCCGCACGAACTCGACCAAGAAGCGCGCGCTGCCGTAGCCGACCAGGAAGGCGCCGGCGATGCGCCCGGCGCGGGCCGGCTCGTAGGGGCGCGCGGCGAGCCACGCGGTGACGGCGAAGAGCACGACCCCCTCCGAGAACGCCTCGTAGAGCTGGCTCGGATGCCGCGGCAGCGGGCCCGCGCCGGGGAAGACCATGGCCCACGGCACGTCGCTGACGCGCCCGTAGAGCTCGCCGTTGATGAAGTTGGCGATGCGCCCGAAGAACAGGCCGATCGGCGCCGCAACCGCCGCCGCATCGCCCACCTCCAGCGGGCGGACCCCGTGCTGGCGCGCGGTCCAAAGGCAGGCCACGGCGACGCCCACGAGCCCGCCGTGGAACGCCATGCCGCCTTGCCACAGGGCGAAGACCTCAAGCGGATGCGCGAGGTAGTAGGCCGGGTTGTAGAAGAGCACATAGCCTAGCCGACCGCCGATGACGACGCCTAGGGTCGCGTGGAAGAGGAGATCATCGACCGCCTCGGGGGTGAGCGCCCAGCCCGGGCGGCAGACCACGCGGCGGAGGTAGCGCCAGCCGAGGACAAGCCCGGCGATGTAGGCGAGCGCGTACCAGCGGATGGCGATCGGGCCGATTTCGACCAGGACCGGGTCGATGGCGGGAAAAGGCAAGGTGAGCAAGGCGGGCCCTTCGCGGCTGGCGACGCCGGGTCTCTAGGACCGCGCGGCGCCCCCGGCAAGGCGTTGGCGGTTGCGCCGCGCCCGCCGGCGGCCATATGAGAGAGGTAGCGATCCCGAGGAGGCCCCATGCAGTCCCGCAACCCGTTCTTCGACGACTTCGCCCGCGTGGCGAGCGGCGCCATGACCACGCTCGGCAGCGTCCGCGAGGAAATCGAGAACCGCGTTCGCGAGCGCGTCGAGCGCATGGCGGCGGAGCTCGAGCTCGTGACCCGCGAAGAGCACGACGCCGTGCGCGCGATGGCCCAGAAGGCGCGCGAGGAGCAAGAGGAGCTGATGGAGCGGATCGGCACGCTCGAGGCGCGCTTGGAGGCGCTCGAAGGCGCCGGCGACGGCGCCAAGGGATCGTCGCGACGCCGTTCCGCTGCCAAGAAGGGCGACGAGGGCGGCGACGAAGGCTGACACCCTTGCTGAGAGCGCGGCGGGGCCGACTCCGCGCGGACCGCTTGCCCCGTCCCGACCGCCCTGGCACTGTCGAGGTCATGCTCGTGGTCGTCGCCACTTCACCCTGAGGAGGCCATGTCGTCCCTCCCGCTCGAGCCCTCCGACACGGGCGCCAATCCGCTCGACATCCTCGAGCAGATCGCCATCGCCAACGACTGGGACTACGAGCGCACCAGCGACGACGAGCTGGCGGCCGTGCTCGTCGGGCAGTGGTGCCACTACCGGCTGTGGTTCAGCTGGCACGTCGAGGTCGGCGTGCTGCATCTCGCCTGCGCCCTCGACGTCAAGGTGCGGTCGGCCAGGCGGTCGGGCCTGTATCAGCTGCTGGCGCTGGCCAACGAGAAGCTCTGGCTCGGCCACTTCGACCTGTGGTCCGAGGAGAACGTGCCGGTCTTTCGCCATGCGACCCTGGCGCGCGATCCGGCAGCGTTGAACGTCGAGTTGCTCGAGGACCTTACCGAGATCGCGCTCGGCGAGTGCGAGCGCTTCTTCCCGGCCTTCCAGTTCCACCTCTGGGGCGGCAAGGCGCCGGCCGAGGCCCTCGCGGCAGCGCTCCTCGAGACCGAAGGCGAGGCATGACGGGGCTCGCCGGCCCGATCTGGCTCCTCGGCTGCGGCAAAATGGGCGGCGCGCTCGCGACCGGCTGGCTGGAGGCCGGCCTCCGACCGGCGGAGCTCGCCGTCGTCGAACCGACGGCCGAGGTGCGCGCCGTCTGGCGTGAGCGGGGCGCCACGGCGGTGGCGGCGGCTGCCGAGCTAGCCGCCCCTCATCGCCCCGATGAGGTGCCGCAGGCGCTGGTCGTGGCCGTCAAGCCGCAGCAGATGGCAGAGGTGCTGACGTCGCTCGCGGGTCGGGTGCCGCCGACCACGGTGATCGTCTCCATTGCGGCCGGCACGCCGATCGCCGCCTTCACCGACGCATTGGGCGCGGACCGCCCGGTCGTCCGCGCGATGCCCAACACGCCCGCCGCGGTCGGTCGCGCGGCGACGGCGCTGGTCGCCAACGCCGCCGCCGACGACGCCGCGCGCGCGCTCGCCACGACGCTCATGGCGGCGGTCGGCGAGACCGTCTGGCTCGAGGACGAGGAGCAGATGCATGCGGTCACCGCCCTCTCCGGCAGCGGACCCGCCTATGTCTTCTTGCTGATGGAGGCGATGGCGGCCGCGGGCGAGCGGCAGGGTCTGCCCGGCGAGCTGGCGGCCCGCCTCGCGCGGGCGACCGTGGCCGGCGCCGGCGAGCTCGCCCGGCAGAGCCCGCTCGGCGCCGCGGCGCTGCGGCGCAACGTGACCAGCCCGGGAGGTACCACCGCGGCGGCGCTCCAGGTGCTGATGGCCGACGATACCCTGGGCGAGCTGCTCGCCCGCGCCCAGGCGGCGGCGGCAGCGCGCTCGCGGGCGTTGGCGCGATCGGAGAGCGAGACATGACCACTGCCAAGAAGCGCCGCACGACGGTCGATCTGATCGACGCGGCGATGGAGCTCGTCGCCAAGCAGGGCTGGTCCGCCTACAGCCCGCTCACGCTCGCGGCCGAGACGAAGGCCGGCCTGGGTGAGATCTGCCCGCAGCTCGGCGATCGGGCGGCGGTGCTCGACGCGCTGGGACGCCGGGCCGACGAGGCGATGATCGACATGAGCGTCGCCGAGCTGCTGGAACTGACCCCGCGCGAACGGGTGTTCGAGCTGCTCATGCGGCGCTTCGACAATCTGCGCCCGGCGCGGCCGGCCCTGCGGGCGCTGCGCCAGGAGGCCGCGCCGGACGCATGGCTGCGCGGCCTCGGCAACGTGCGCCGCGCCATGAAGCTCGTCACCGAGGCGGCGGGCTTGCCCCAGCAGGGCCCACGGGCCTTGGTCCTGGGCGCCGCACTCGCCAACGCCTACCTGCGCAGCGGGCGGGTGTGGCTCGACGACGACAGCGAGGACCAGGCGCCGACGCTCGCCGAGCTCGACAAGCAGATCGGACGAATGGCCAACCTGCTCCCGACGGCCGCAAGCGGCCATACTGCCGCTGCCGGATGATGTCGCGCCGAGCCGCGGCTGACCGCCCGGCGATAGGCTGCGTTGTAACAACCGGCACTTTCTCGGCGCCGGGCACGGGAGAGCTTCATGGCTAGCGACAACCCTTTCCAGACCCCAGATTTCACCAAGCTGTTCGAACGCATGGCCATGCCCGGCATGGACTTGCACGCCATCATGGCCCTGCAACAGCGAAACATCGAGGCCTTCCAGCTCGCCAACAAGACGATGATGGAGGGCTTTCAGGTCGTGCTGCGACGCGAGCTCGAACTGGTCCAGTCCAGTGTCGACGAGGCCATGAAGACCATGCAGGATCTCGTCAAGGAGACCGATCCCAAGGCGAACGCGCAAAAGCGCTTCGACATGGCGAAGGACACCTTGGAGAAGTCGCTGACGAACCTCAAAGAGCTGGCGGAGCTAGCGCAGAAGTCGAACGAGGAAGCGTTCACCATCCTCAATAAGCGCGCGCTGGAAAGCTTCGACGAGGTCAAGGCGGCGCTGGACAAGGCGAAGAGCTAAGGGGCGATCTCCAACTCGACGCGGCGCCGCGCGGCCGCTTCACCGCGGCGCCAGACAATCTCGCCCGCATAGCGTCCGGCAGGCCAGCCGGCCTCCGGACGCGGCGCGCCCGCATAATAGCTGCCGCGGGCGTGGCCCCGCTCGAGCACCGTCTCGTGCTCCAGCACGCGGCCCGTCGGGCCGTCGATCGTGAACGTCAGCTCATCGCCACGCCGCGTGCCGTAGCCGTGCCACCACATGACCAGGGCCGGCGCGGTCGACGGCAGCGTCGTCTCGCCGTGCCAGCCGCGGAGCAGATCCTCGTCTGCGGGGGCGGTGGGGGCAAAACCGGCGTCGACCAGCGGCAGCGGGTCGTAGCCCGGCGAGCCGGCGATCAGCGACGCGCCGGGCGCGCCACAATCGGCACCTCCGGCGACCTCGGCACCATCATAGGGATCGACCAGCGTGCCCTCGCGCCACAGCGACCAGTGGACGTGGGGAAAGCTCGTCTCGCCCGACAGGCCGACACGCCCGACCGGCTGGCCGGCTTCGACCGCGTCACCTGCGCGGACGAGCAGGCTGTCGCGGCGCAGGTGGCAGAGCTGGCTCACCCAGCCGGCTGCGTGCTCGATGCGCACGCCGTTGCCGCAGTTGCGGCCGGCCAGAGGCGGCGCGCCCTGCGCGTCGACGGCGACGTCCGGCATGCCGTCGCGGACGCCTACCACCGTGCCCGCCCCAGGGCTCAGGACGGCGATGCCGCGGGCGAGCTCGGCCATGTCGGCGAGCGCGAAGTCGGTGCCCTCGTGGCTGGCGCCCGTGAGCGTGCCGCAGCCGACGTCGCGAACGCCCGGTCCCGGATCCCGATCGACGTAGCGGACGACCCAGCAGGTCTCGCCGAGAACGCAATCGGCCGGGACGACGAACGGCGGCGCCGCCACGGCCGGTACGGCGACGACGAGACCCGCGAGAAACACGGACCGCATGGGCTCCTCCACGACAATCGACCCGCGGCAGGGTAGAGCGGCCCTGCTCAGGCGCAAAGCCGCGAGGCAGCGAAAGCCGAGCGGACGCCGTCGCTCCCGCCGGGCGACGATCGGAAGGCCGAGGAACCCTGTCGGAGCGAGGCCGATGGCACCTCGCGAGCGGGGGCGTCAGGCCGACATGGCGCGGGCGCGGCGACGCTCGACCGAGGAGGGGATGCCGAGGCTCTCGCGGTACTTGGCCACCGTCCGCCGGGCCAGCACCATGCCCTGGCCGCCGAGGTGGCGCACGATCTGGTCATCGGAGAGCACCGTCTCGGCGGTCTCCTTCTCGACCAGCGCCTTGATCTGCTGGCGGATCGCCTCGGCGGCGTGCGCCTCGCCGCCCCCCTCGCCACCGACGGCATTGGAGAAGAAGTACTTGAAGGGCAGGACGCCCTGCGGCGTCGCCACGAGCTTGCCGGCGGTCGCACGACTGACGGTGCTCTCGTGCAGGCCCGTCGCCTCTGCGACTTGGCGCAGCACCAGCGGCTTCAGGGCCCGGACGCCGTCGGCGAGGAAGCCCGATTGCTGCTCGACGATGAATTCGGCGACCTTGAGGATCGTGCGCGCTCGCTGATCGAGCGCTTTGACCAGCCAGTTGGCGGCCTGGAAGCGCTCGGCGAAGTAGGTCTTGACGCTCGGCTCCAGCCCGGGCCCATGCACTTGGGTGTAGTAGTCGACGTTGACGAGGACCCGCGGCAGCGTCGCGTTGTTGAGCTCGACGCGCCAGCCGCCCTGGTGCGGGGTGATCCACAAGTCCGGGACCGAGCCACCTTCGGGCGGCGGCGCGAAGGCCAAGCCGGGCCGGGGATCCAGGGCGCGGATCTCCTGCACCATCTCCGCGAGGTCCTCCTCGTCGACCTGGCAGAGCCGCAGGAGCGCCCGTCGATCGGCCTTGGCGAGCTTGTCGAGATGCGCGAGCAACCGCTGCATCGCCGGGTCGAGCCGGTCGCGCTCGGCGAGTTGCAGCGCCAGACACTCGGCGAGCGAGCGGGCGCCGACGCCGGTCGGATCGAAGCTCTGGATCGTCGTCAGCACCGCCTCGACCCGCGCCGCCTCCAGGCCCAGACGGCCGGCGATCTCCGCGACCGTGGTGCGCAGGTAGCCCGCCTCGTCGACGGCCTCGACGAGATGGTGGCCGACCACGCGGTCGACGGGATCGGCGACGGCAACGTGCAACTGCTCGATGAGATGGTCGTAGAGGGTGCGATCTTCGGCGAGGCGCTGCTCGAGATCGGGGAGGTCGTCGTCGAAAGCTTGGCGCTGCCCGCCGCCGACCTGCACGAAGCCGTCGCTCGGCGCCGGTCCCGCGGGGTGGTGCCAGCCATCGTCCCAACACGCTTCCAGGGTCGGCTCGGCCGCCGTGAGCGTCGTCTCGACGGTCTCGCCGGTCGCCTCGCCGCCTTCGAGGAAGGGGTTCTCGGCCAGCTCCTGGTCGACGTACCCGACCACCTCCAGATTGGTCATCTGCAAGAGCTTGATGGCCTGCTGCAGCTGGGGGGTCATGACCAGCTGCTGGCTCTGCTTGAGATCGAGGCGAAGGCTCAAGGACATGGGATCAGGGTTTAAACTTGAAAACCTTCGCCGAGGTAAACGCGCCGGACGTCGACGTCGCGAACGACCTCGGCCGGCTTGCCTTCCTTCAGCACTTGGCCGTTGTGGAGGATGTAGGCGCGGTCGATGATCTCCAGCGTGTCGCGGACGTTGTGGTCGGTGATGAGCACGCCGATCCCGCGGTCCTTGAGGTGCGCCACCAGCTCGCGGATCTCGGCGACGTTGATGGGGTCGATCCCGGCCAAGGGCTCGTCGAGAAGCATGAAGCCGGGCTTGGCAGCGAGCGCTCGGGCGATCTCCACTCGGCGCCGCTCGCCGCCCGACAGCGCCGGCGCCGGAACGCGCCGCAGATGGCTCAAGGCGAACTCCGAGAGCAGGCTCTCGAGCGCGGCCTCGCGCTCGGCCGCATCCGGCTCCACCACCTCGAGCACGGCGCGCAGGTTGCCTTCGACGGTGAGCCCACGGAAGACCGACGCCTCCTGCGGGAGATAGCCCATGCCGAGACGGGCGCGCCGGTACATCGGCAGCCGCGTCACGTCGCGCCCGTCCAGGAGCACGCGGCCGCGATCGGCGGGGATCAGGCCCATGACGATATAGAAGGCGGTGGTCTTGCCGGCGCCGTTCGGCCCCAAGAGGCCGACCGCCTCGCCGCGGCGGACATTGAAGCTCACGTCACGCAGCACCTGGCGGGTCTTGTAGCTCTTGCCGACATGCGCCGCGGCGAGGCCTTCGGTGCCGCCGCCGCCCGGCAGCGGCCGCAACGGCAGAACCCGCGCGGACCTTTGCGGTGCCATCAACTGCCCCCGACGTTCTGCGGCTGGAACAGCGCACGCACGCGACCGCCCTCACCCGCCGCGCGCATGGTCGACACCCCGCTCGCGAGGTCGACGTCGAGGCGGCTGCCGCGGATCACGTTGTCGTCGCGGGTCAAGACGACGTCGCCGGTCATGATGATCCGCTGCGTGGCGAGGTCGTAGGTCGCCTCGCTGCCGCGGGCGACGTCGCGCGGCGACCGCACCACGACGTCGCCGGACGCGACCACCCGCTCGATGTCGCCGCCTGCGCCGCCCGCGTCGCCCGCGTCGCCCGCGTAGAAGACCCGGAGCTCGTCCGCGGTCAGACGGAGCTCACCCTGGACGGCGTCGACGGCGCCGCGGAACACGGCGAGCCCCTCTGCTCGACGCACCTCCAGCTCGTCGGCCGCGATCTCGATCGGGCCGTCGGCGGTGATGTCGCCGAAGCCCGCGCCCTGCGCGAGGGCCGAGCCGGCCATGGCCGCGACGACGACCGCCGCGCATGCGCCGCTCCTCACGAGCCGTCCTCGGTTGCCGTCGCCGTGCGCAGATTGACCCGCACGTCGCCGCTAAAGCGCAGCACCTCGCCCCGCTTCTCGACCTCGAGCCGCTCGGCGGAGATCGTCCCCTGCGGCCCGAGGCCGTCGATCGGCCCGCGCGTCACCAGGGATCCTGCCGCGATCGCCACGGTGGCAGCGTCGGTCCGCAGGCGGTAGCCGTCGCTCGTCGCGACCTCGATCCCGCCGTCGAGATCGATGGTCTCGCGGTCACGGTCGTAGAGAGCGCGGGCGGCCTCCACCTCGACGTCGCGCCGCTCCGGGGTGGGCAGCTCCGCGCGCATGTGCTCGAGCTCGACGTGCCTGGGCGAGGTCGGATCGAGCCGCGCCGCCTCCGCCTCCACGCGATAGGCGCCCTCGGCGCTCGCCTCACCGACATAGCGCGGGTTGTCGAGGCGGACGCGGCCGTCCTTCTCGATGACCGTCTCGTCGACCTCCGGCAGGACGAAATCCCGATCGAGCCCCTGCAGCCGCGGCCACAGCACGAGCGCCGCCACGAGCGCCGCCGCACCAAAGGGCAGCGCCAGGCGCATGACGCGGACAAAGCGGGTGTAGCGGCTCTTCTGCGGGATCATGCCGCTCGCCTCATGCGATCCCGGCGTGCAGGCAGTCGTGGAGGTGGATCACACCCGCGGGCGAGACCCCGGCCGTGCCGAGGACGAACAGCTGGGTGACGGCCGGCTCCTGCTCGGTCATGGCGGCGAGCGCCTCGGCGGCGAGCGCGTCGGCGGTGATCGTCCGCGGCGACGGCGTCATCACCGCGCCGACGGGCTCCTGCAGGAATCTCTCGCTGTCGAGATGGCGGCGCAGGTCGCCGTCGGTCACGATTCCGACCAGGCGGCCGGCGTCGACCACGCCGACGCAGCCCAAGCGCTTCTTGGTCATCTCGACGATCGCCTCTGCCATCGGCCGGTCGGGGGCGATCAGGGGCACGTCATCGCCCTTGTGCATGATGTCGCGGACGCGCACGAGCCGCGCGCCGAGCTTACCGCCGGGATGAAAGACGGCGAAGTCCTCGCGGTCGAACCCCTTCGCGGCCAGCACCGCCGCGGCGAGCGCGTCGCCCATGGCGAGCATGGCGGTCGTGGAACTGGTCGGCGCGAGGCCCATGGGACAGGCCTCGGTCAAAGGCGGCAACACCAGCGTCACGTCCGCCCGGTCGGCGAGCGTGCTCGGCGCGCGGCCGACCAGCGCCACGAGCGGCAGGCGAAAGCGGCGCGTATGGGTGACGAGGTCACCCAACTCCGGCGTCTCGCCGGAGTTCGACAAGGCCAGCACGAGATCGCCGGGTGCCACCATGCCGAGATCGCCGTGGCTCGCCTCGCTCGGATGAACGAAGAAGGACGGCGTCCCGGTCGACGCCAGCGTCGCCGCGATCTTGCGGGCGATGTGCCCGCTCTTGCCCATCCCCGCCGTGACGATACGGCCTTTGCAGGCCAAGACACGCTTGCAGGCTTCGGCGAAGCTCGCATCGAGCGCTTGGGCGGTGGCGCGCAGCGCCTCGCCCTCGAGCTGCAAGACACGGCGTCCGACCCGCAGGTGCGCGGCGGAGGCGAGCGGCAGGGTCTCGTCGGGATCGGTCAAGGAGGGCGCAGCGGAACTCATTTCGAACCCTTCATTCGCCGACGGCGAGCACGAAGCTCTCGCCTCTGCGGCGGATACGACGGAGCGTCCCCCCTCGCGACCACGCGTTCATGCAAGGGCGATGCCAGCTCGCACGTACTATGCGAAGCCGCATGCACCGCGTCAATGAACGCCGTCAGTGCGCGAAAATATCCGCCTCCGCCCAGCCGGCGAGGTCGAGCGTGGCGCGGGTCGGCAGAAAGCCGAAGCAGGCGTGGGCCAAGGCGGTCCGTTCCTCACGGGCGAGCATCGCCTCGAGCCGTGCCTTGAGCGCGTGCAGATGGAGGACGTCGCTCGCGGCGTAGAGCCGCTGCGGCTCGGAGAGCTCGTCGGCGCCCCAGTCCGAGGTCTGCTGCATCTTCTGCAGATCGACACCGAGCAGCTCGCGGCAAAGATCCCGCAGGCCGTGACGATCGGTGTAGGTCCGCACCAGCTTGGAAGCGATCTTCGTGCACCACACGGGCGCGGTGTCGATCCCCAGGTCGTGACGCAAGAGAGCGACGTCGAAGCGCGCATAGTGGAAGAGCTTGAGGACCTCCGGGTTCTCCAAGAGGGCCCGCAATCGTGGCGCGGCGCGCTGACCGCGCGCGATCTGGACGAGGTGCGCGGTGCCGTCCCCGCCGGACAGCTGAACGAGGCACAACCGATCGCGGCCGGCGACCAGGCCCATCGCCTCGGTATCGACGGCGACGCTGCCGCCCAACTCGAGTTGCTCGGGCAGGTCGCCGCGATGCAGGGTAACGTTGGGCGTGTCTGCGCACACGGACGGCGACCTCGGCGAAACGATGGTGCCCAGGAGAGGACTCGAACCTCCACCCTCGTGAGAGGACAGGTACCTGAAACCTGCGCGTCTACCAATTCCGCCACCTGGGCGGCGCGGATGCGCGGGTGTAGGCGCCGGCGCTGCGCCCGTCAAGGTCGGCCGCCGCGGCCGCGGTCGCCCGGGCGGCCGCGGCTTGGATCGCCTCGACGGGACGCCTATAAGTCCGCGCGCGCCCGGGGCCGGGCGGATACTGGAGGACCCCATGAAGAATGACCTCGTCACGGTTTTCGGAGGCTCGGGCTTTCTCGGCCGCTACATCGTGCGCCGGCTCGCCGCCGAAGGCGCGCGGGTGCGGGTCGTCTGCCGCCACCCGCACAAGGCCATCCACCTCAAGCCCATGGGCGAGGTCGGCCAGATCACCCTGGAACGCGGCAACGTCACCCGCATCGACGATCTCGGCCGTTTCGTCGAGGGCGCGAGCTACGTCGTCAATCTGATCGGGATCCTGTTCGAGAAGGGCGCGCAGACCTTCGACACCGTTCAGGCGGAGACCCCGGCGCGCATCGCCGAGGCGGCGGCCGCGGCTCGGGTCCGGCAACTGGTCCAGCTTTCGGCGATCGGCGCGGACGCCACGAGCGAGGCGGCCTACGCCCGGACCAAGGCCGCGGGCGAGGCCGCGGTCCGCCGGCATTTTCCCGATGCCGTCGTGCTCCGGCCGAGCGTGGTCTTCGGCCCCGAGGACGACTTCTTCAACCGCTTCGGCAAGATGGCGCAGATCAGCCCGTTCCTGCCGCTCATCGACGGCGGCGGGACGAGGTTCCAGCCGGTCTACGTCGACGACGTCGCCCGCGCCGTCCTCGTGGCGCTGACCGACAAGAGCGCGCGGGGCGAAACCTTCGAGCTCGGCGGCCCCACCGTCTACACCTTCAAGCAGCTCCTCGAGTACCTGTTGAGCCTGCTGGATCGCCGCCGCGCGCTGATCAACCTGCCGGCCAACGTCGCGCGCTTCCAGGCGCGCTTCACGGAGCTCTTGCCGAGCCCGCCGCTCACCCGCGACCAGATCGCCCTTCTGGCGAGCGACAACGTCGTTGCCGCCGAGGCGAAGACCCTGAACGACCTGGGCATCCAGGCGACCCCGCTCGAGGTGATCGTGCCGACCTACGTCGAGAGGTACGCGCGGCGGCACTCGCGCCGCCTGTGAGGCCGCGGCCCAGGGGCGATGAAGCCTTTGACGGGCACGCCGACAAGCGGTTACTTCAAGCGCTCCGCGGTGCCCGACGATTGGATTAGGCTGCGCGCGTCGGCCGGGGCCGAAGGACGAGATATTTTTTGAGCCTCGGGATTTTCGACTCGATGCCTCACGGTCCGGCCGGCGGTGACGCCGAGATTTTGGACGACCTGTTCGCCGATGTCGTCGCCGAATGGCGGTCCGCCGAGGTGCCGCCGGAGTTGACGCGCCAGCTCCGGGCGTCCGCGCGGGTGCTGCGGCTGGGCGACGGCGACATGCTCTATCGGCGCGACCGGGTGGACCCCTCGTTGTACGCGCTTCGCCGCGGCACGCTGATCGCCTGGACCGTCAACGACATAGGTGAGCCGCGCCCGATCCACGCGCTTCGCCGCGGCGCCTGGCCGGCCTCGGCGGCGACCACGCTCGGCGCGCCGCGGCTGGTCGACATGCGGGCGAGCGGCCCGGCGACCGTTGTCGCAGTCGAGGGGGCCGTCGTGCAGCGGCTGGCGGATGCCGAGCCGCGCCTGTGGCACTGGCTGGCCCAGATGGAGAGCCGCCTGCTCGCCGAGATGGTGACGATCGTCGCCTCGCTGCTCAACGACGGCTCGCTGCAGCGCATCGCCGGCCGCCTCGTGGCGCTGGTCGACGCCGGCGCCGGCGACGAGGCCGTCGCGCTGAGCCAGAACGAGCTGGCGCTCTTGACCGGCGTCTCGCGCAACACCGCGCATCGCACCCTGAGCCTGCTCGAGCAACGCGGGCTGATCGCGCGCGGCTACCGTCGCTTGACGATACTCGATCGCGCCGCGCTCGAACGGCTCGCCGCCGAGGGCGATCCCATGTCTTGAGATCATCGCGCAGCGGGCCACCGCCCGCCCTGGCCTTGGCGCACGCCATCCGGCGGCGTAGGCGAGAGCGAGCAGGACGAGGCCGAGGACGACACGATAGCCGACGAACGGCGTGAAGCTCGCGTGCCGCAGCCACCGCATCATCAAGACGACGGCCAGGAGGGCGGAGACGAAGGCGGGCACCCCGCCGGCGAGGCCGTCATGGGTCGGCGCGAGCTCGTCGAGGCGCGCCAGTTGCAGGGCCAGCAAGAGGCCCGCGGCGGCCATCGTCGGGATCGACAGCAACATCGAGAAGCGCCCGGCCTCGGTTCGCTCGTGGCCGAGCAATCGGGCCGCAGTCATGGTGATGCCCGCCCGGCTGGTGCCGGGGATCAGCGCCAGGATCTGGGCCGTTCCGATGAACAGCGCACCGCCCATTCCCATGGTCGCGAGCGTCAGCTCGCGCCGGCTCCATTGATCGGCGGCCTAGAGCACGAGACCGAACAGCAGCATCGTCCAGCCGATGACGTCCAAGCGCCGCGGTTGGTCGAGATGCCCGACGACGAGCGCGCCGCCGACGACGACCGGCACCGTCGCGACGGCGACATGCGCCATCAGCCGCCGCGCCGGGTGCGCCAGCAACCCTGCCTCGCGCCATCTAACGCGCCGCGGGTCAGGGCGCGGAGGTCGCGCCAGAGATAGGCCATGACCGCGCCCAGCGCGCCGATGGGCACGGCGACGTCGCTCATCAGCCCCTGGTCCGGCCAGCCGGTCAGCAGCGGGACGAGGATCAGGTGCTCCGAGGAGCTGATCGGCAGGACCTCGGTGATGCCTTGGACGACGGTGAGAACGAAGAGCTGAAGGAAGTCCATCCACCACCTGCTTGGTCATGGTGGCGGACCACGGCCGGCATGCGCAGCGGTGGAATCGGGGCCGGAGCGGCCGCTCGGCTAGCGATCTGCGGAAATTGGTCCCGAACCGGGACGACCTCCCGCAAACGGTCTGGACGTTACTCCGGCGCGCCGCTATAAAGCGGACCATTCCCGGAGCATGCAGCGGAAAAGAGAGTCTGAGCCGTGCGGTACGAAGCGGTTCGGGCGCCCCACGCCTGCTCCTTCACCGCCAAGCCGTGCCGGAGGTCGGGCCCATGGCCTCGAAGATGATGCAGTTCGTCTCCACCCCGCAGGCGATGCCGGACAAGCGCGACGCCGACGCGCGCGCGCACGATTTCGACGAGATTTACGGCAAGTACGATAACGCCGGCGCCGAGGCGCAGGCCGCGCGTTGCGAGCAGTGCGGGGTGCCGTTCTGCCAGGTCCACTGCCCGCTGCACAACAACATCCCCGACTGGCTCCGCCTGACCGCCGAGGACCGCCTCGAGGAGGCCTACGAGCTCAGCTCGGCGACCAACAACTTCCCCGAGATCTGCGGGCGCATCTGCCCGCAGGATCGGCTCTGCGAAGGCAATTGCGTCATCGAGCAGTCCGGCCATGGCACGGTGACGATCGGGGCGGTCGAAAAGCACATCACCGACACCGCCTTCGACATGGGCTGGGTCCAGCCGACCAGGCCCGCCCGCGAGCGGACCGAGAGCGTGGGCGTCATCGGTGCCGGGCCGGCGGGTCTCGCCTGTGCCGACCAACTCCGCAAGAGGGGCTATCAGGTCACCGTCTACGACCGCTACGACCGCGTCGGCGGGCTGATGATCTACGGCATCCCGGGCTTCAAGCTGGAAAAGCCGATCGTCGAGCGCCGCCACCGGCTGCTCGCCGACAGCGGTGTCACGTTCGTCTTGAACGTCGAGATCGGCCGCGACCTGGCGTTCGCCGACCTGCGCGCCAAGCACGATGCGGTGTTCATCGCCACCGGCGTCTACAAGGCGCGCGCGATCGCCTGTCCCGGCGTCGGCCAGGACGGTGTGGTCGCGGCGCTCGATTATCTCACGGCCGCCAACCGTCACGGCCTCGGCGACGACGTGCCGGATTTCACCAGCGGCCGGCTCGACGCCGCGGGCAAGAGCGTCGTCGTCGTCGGCGGCGGCGACACCGCGATGGACTGCGTGCGCACGGCCGTCCGGCAAGGTGCGAAGTCGGTGCGCTGCCTCTACCGCCGCGACGAGGCCAACATGCCCGGCTCGGCCCGTGAGGTCGCCAACGCCAAGGAAGAGGGCGTCGAGTTCGTATGGCTATCGGCCCCTGATGCCTTCTTGGGCGACGGCCGCGTCACCGGCGTGCGGGCGACCCGGATGCGGCTCGGCGCACCCGACGCCACCGGCCGACGGTCGCCCGAGCCGGTCCCCGGCTCGAGCTTCACCCTGGAGGCCGACCTCGTCCTCGAGGCGCTCGGCTTCGATCCCGAGGACCTGGTGGCGTTGTTCGGCGAGCCGGAGCTGCCGGTCACGCGCTGGGGCACGGTCAAGATCGACTGGACGACGATGATGACGGCGATGGACGGCGTGTTCGCCGGCGGCGACATCGTCCGCGGCGCCTCGCTCGTCGTCTGGGGCGTCCGCGACGGCCGGGACGCAGCCGAAGGCATCCACGGCTACATCCAGGCGCGCGCACGCGGCGCGAGCGACGCGCCGGCATTGAAGATCGCCTCCTGATCCGGGACACGCACCGATGACCGACATGCACGAGCGCCTCGAGGCGTATCTTCGCGGTCGCGCGCACCTCGCGACGAACGGCCTCTACGACCCCCGCGACGAGCGTGACGCCTGCGGCGTCGGCTTCGTCGCCGCCATCGACGGGCAGCCGCGCCGCGACGTGGTTCTGGCCGGCATCGACGCGCTCAAGGCCGTCTGGCACCGCGGCGCGGTCGATGCCGACGGCAAGACGGGCGACGGGGCGGGCATCCATGTCGCCATCCCGCAGGATTTTTTCCGGGCGCAGATCAAGGGGCAGCGCCAGCTCGACGGGCCGATCGGCGTCGGCATGGTCTTCTTGCCGCGCACCGACTTCGTCGCCCAGGAGACCTGCCGGACCATCGTCGAGACCGAGATCCTCACCTTCGGCTATCAGATCCTCGGCTGGCGCCAGGTTCCGGTCGACATCTCGGTCATCGGCGCCAAGGCGATCTCGACCCGGCCCGAGATCGAGCAGATCATGATCGGCAGCGCGAGTGGCACCGATCTCGAGACGTTCGAGCGCGATCTGTACGTCATCCGCCGGCGCATCGAGAAGCGGGTCCTCGTCGAGAACATCAAGGCCTTCTACATCTGCTCGCTGAGCTGCCGCTCGGTGATCTACAAGGGCTTGTTCCTGGCTGAGCAGCTCTCGGTGTTCTTCCCTGACCTGCAAGACGAGCGGTTCGTCTCGAACTTCGCGATCTTCCACCAGCGCTACTCGACCAACACCTGGCCGTCGTGGCCCTTGGCGCAGCCCTTCCGCCTCTTGGCGCACAACGGCGAGATCAACACCGTCCGCGGCAACACCAACTGGATGACGAGCCACGAGACGCGCATGGAGAGCGACCTCTTCGGCGCGCACAACGAGGACGTGAAGCCGATCATCCAGAAGGGCAGCTCCGACAGCGCGGCGCTCGACGCCGTCTTCGAGGCGCTGGTGCGGGGCGGCCGCGGCCTGCCGCTCGTCAAGACGCTGCTGATGCCGCCGGCCTGGTCGCACAAGATCGTCATGCCGGACGCGCACCGCGACCTCTTCGCCTACTGCAATTGCGTGATGGAGCCCTGGGACGGCCCGGCCGCCGTGGTCGCCACCGACGGCCGCTGGGTCATCGCCGGCATGGACAGGAACGGCCTGCGGCCCTTGCGCTACGCACGCACCGCCGACGGCCTGATCGTCGCCGGCTCGGAGACCGGCATGGTGCCGTTGGGCGAGGCCAACATCGTCGAGAAGGGCCGCGTCGGGCCCGGCGAATGCATCGGCGTCGACATGGGCGAGGCCTCCTTCTATCGCGACACGGCGCTCAAGGACCATCTCGCCGCACAGAGGCCCTACTCGAAGTGGATCGAGAACGTCACCCACCTCGAGCCCCTCAGCGCCGCCCGGGGGACGGTCGACGTCGCCATGGACAAGGCCGAGCTGCGCCGTCGCCAGAAGCTGTACGACTGGACGGTCGAAGACCTGGAGCTGATCCTCGCCCCCATGGTCCTCGACGCCAAGGAAGCGGTCGGCTCGATGGGCGACGACACCCCGTTGGCCGTGCTCTCCTCCAAATATCGCGGTCTTCACCACTTCTTCCGTCAGCAATTCAGTCAGGTCACCAATCCGCCGATCGATCCTCTGCGCGAGTGGCGGGTGATGAGCCTTAAGACACGCTTTGGCAATCTTGGCAACGTCTATGACGATGCACCGGACCAGACGGCGATATTGCAGCTCGAGACACCGCTGCTGAATTCGACCGACTATGCCACGCTGGTCGAGTTCTTCGGCGACCGGATCGTCGAGATCGATTGCACGTTCCCGGTCGACGGCGATGCGACGGTGCTGCGGGACGAGCTCGAGCGCGTCCGCCGCGAGGCCGAGGACGCGGTCCGCGGCGGCTGTGAGAACCTCGTGCTCACGGACCGGCGGGTCGCGCCCGAGCGCGCGCCGATGCCGATGATCCTCGCCACCGGTGCCGTTCACAGCCACCTCGTCCGCCAGAAGCTCAGGAGCTTCAGCTCGATAACGGTGCGCACGGGCGAATGCCTCGACGTCCACTACGTCGCGGTGCTCATCGGCGTCGGCGCCACGGCGGTGAACCCCTACCTCGTCGAGGCGTCGATCGCCGATCGCCACGCCAAGAACCTGTTTCCCGGGCTCACGCTGGCGCAGTGCCTCGACCGCTACAAGGAGGCGGTCGGCCAGGGCTTGCTGAAGATCATGTCGAAGATGGGCATCTCGATCCTCAGCTCCTATCGCGGCGGCTACAACTTCGAGGCGGTCGGCCTGTCGCGCTCGCTCTGCGCCGAGTACTTCCCCGGCGTGACGACGCGGATCTCGGGGATCGGGCTCAAGGGCCTGACCAACGAGATCCTGCGGCTGCACGAGGTCGCATACGAGGAGGGCACGGTCCTCGCCATCGGCGGCTTCTACCGCTATCGGCGCGGCGGCGAGGCGCACGCGCTCGAGGCGCGGGCGATCCACCAGCTCCAGCGGGCGGTGGCGTCGAACTCCTACGCCGCCTACCGCCAGTTCGCGGAGATGATCTACACCGCCCCACCGGTGACGATCCGCGATCTCGTGGACTTCAAGGCAGGCGGCGACGCGGTGCCGGTCGATCAGGTCGAGAGCATCACCGAGATCAGGAAGCGGTTCGTCACGCCGGGCATGTCCTTGGGCGCCTTGAGCCCCGAGGCGCACGAGACCCTCTCGATCGCCATGAACCGCATCGGCGCCAAGGCCGACAGCGGCGAAGGCGGCGAAGGCAAGGAGCGCTTCCAGCCGCGCGAGAACGGCGACAACGCGAACTCGGTCATCAAGCAGGTCGCCTCGGGGCGGTTCGGCGTGACGGCCGAATATCTCAACGCCTGCCGGGAGATCGAGATCAAGGTCGCGCAGGGCGCCAAGCCCGGCGAGGGCGGCCAGCTGCCGGGCTTCAAGGTCACCGTGGAGATCGCGCGGCTCCGGCACGCGACGCCCGGCGTGACCCTGATCTCGCCGCCGCCACACCACGACATCTACTCGATCGAGGATCTGGCCCAGCTCATCTACGACCTCAAGCAGATCAACCCCGACGCCAGGGTCTGCGTCAAGCTCGTCTCCGAAAGCGGCATCGGCACGGTCGCCGCGGGCGTCGCCAAGGCCAAGGCCGACGTGATCCTCGTCTCCGGCCATTCCGGCGGCACCGGCGCCTCGCCCCAGACCTCGATCAAGTACGCCGGCACGCCCTGGGAGATGGGCCTCTCGGAGGTCAACCAGCTCCTCACCCTCAACGAGCTGCGCCACCGGGTGACGCTCAGGACCGACGGCGGCCTCAAGACCGGTCGCGACGTCGTCATCGCCGCCCTCTTGGGCGCCGAGGAGTTCGGCGTCGGCACGGCGAGCCTCGTCGCCATGGGCTGCATCATGGTCCGCCAGTGCCACTCCAACACCTGCCCCGTCGGCGTCTGCACCCAGCGCCCGGACCTGCGCGAGCACTTCACCGGGACGCCCGAGAAGGTCGTCAACCTCTTTACCTTCATCGCCGAGGAGGTGCGCGAGATCCTGGCCTCGTTGGGCCTGAGGTCGGTCGACGAGGCGATCGGGCGGACCGATCTCTTGAAGCAGGTGAGCCGCGGTTCGGCCGATCTCGACGACCTCGACCTCAACCCGATCCTCGCCCAGGTCGACAGCATCCATCCGCGCCACTGCACGATCGCGGGGCGCAACGAGGTGCCCGACACGCTCGACGCGCAGATGGTCAAGGACGCGGCGCCGATGCTGGAGGACGGCGAGAAGATGCAGCTCGCCTACAACGTCAGGAACGTCGACCGCGCCGTCGGCACGCGGATGTCGGCGCACATCACGCGCAAGTACGGCATGACCAGGCTCAAGCCCGGCCATCTGACGGTGCGCCTGCGGGGTTCGGCCGGGCAGTCCTTGGGCGCCTGGGCGGTCCAGGGTCTCAACATCGAGCTCTTCGGCGACGCCAACGACTATGTCGGCAAGGGCCTCTCCGGCGGCACCATCGCCATCCGCCCGCTCGTCTCGTCGCCGATCGTACCGCACGAGAACGTCATCATCGGCAACACCTGCCTCTACGGCGCCACGGCCGGCAAGCTGTTCGCCGCCGGCCAGGCCGGTGAGCGCTTCGCGGTGCGGAACTCCGGCGCGGTCACGGTGGTCGAGGGCTGCGGCGACAACGGCTGCGAGTACATGACCGGCGGCACCGCCGTCATCCTCGGGTCGACCGGCGACAATTTCGCCGCCGGCATGTCGGGCGGCATGGCCTTCGTCTACGACCCGGAGAACCGGCTGTGGGATCCGGTGCGCAACCGGGCGATCCGCCTCAACGAGGACTTCGTCATCTGCCAGCGCATCGAGGTCGACCACTACGCCCAGATCCTCGAAGATCTGGTCACCGAGCACGTCGGGACGACGCAGTCGGCACTCGGGGCACGCATCGTCGCCGACTTCGAGACCGAGAAGCGGTTCTTCTGGCAGATCGTCCCGCGCGAGATGCTCGACAAGCTGGAGGTGCCGGTCACGTCGGGCGCCATCGCGCAGACGGCGTAGCGCCGGCCATGGCGAGGCCGGCGACGTCTCGATCCAGCACGGCCAGCGGCGGGCAGCGCCGGCGGCCGAGATGACGGTCTGATGTCCCACCCGGACCTGTTCGCGAGCTACCGAAACGCGCTCGGTGCCGACCCTGTCGGCTTCGAGACGACAGTGGGTTATCGGATCGCGGTAGAGCAAAGGAAGGTGCGCGTGCTGCTGGACGTCGACGAGCGGCACCTGAACGTCTATGGCGCGGCCCACGGCGGGGTGACGCTGACGCTGCTCGACACCGTGGGCGGGGTGCAGACCTACTTCGAGGCGCGGCCCGAACGCATGGCGACGATCAACCTCGCCACCCAGTTCATCGACCTCGTGCCCTTGGGCCGCATCGTCGCCACCGCAACGGTCGACCGCCTCGGCAAATCCGTCGCCCACAGCAGCATGGCGCTGCACCTCGGCACACCGGAAGGCCCGCTGCTGGCGACCGCCGTCGCCAGCTACCGCCTGTTCCACGCCCGTTGACGGCGACCGGCCGAGCCTTCGATCGAGCGGGCGGCGATGAATGGCGGCTCGGGCCGCAGGCTGACGGCGCCCGCCGCATCGCATCGCAACTCGCCGGCACGCTGACGCGACGCGGGGTCGCGCCTTCGCAGCCCTTCGCCACCGGTCGGATTGTCCTGGAAGACCTGCTCTTCAAGGAGATCCGACATGGAAATGATGACGCTCGTCATCGTGCTCGCCGTCGCGACCCTCGGCGCCTTCTTTCTCGGCGGCACCCTCGAGCAGCGCCGCGTCCGCGCGTCCATGAAGCGCGGCGAGCGCTCGTGGCACGGCCTGCGCGAGGATCAGCGTCGCGAGGCCGAGCAGGAGGAAGTCGCCGGCAGGCGCCACGAATACCGCTCTTGAACGCGGCACCGTCCCTTCCTTGCTCCCGCCGCAGCGCGGCAGGCGAGCCGAGTGAACCGTTCTGACACGACTTGCCTCGCCCCGGGCGTTGCTGCCGGATCGTCCGCGATGCGGCGGCACGTCGGCGGGGTGCAGACCGACTTCGAGGCGCGGCCCGACCGCATGGCGACGAACGACTTCGCCGTCCAGTTCATCGACCGCGTGGCGCCCGGCCGCGTCGTCGCCACCGCCACGGTCGACGGCCTCGGTAGATCCGTCACCCACAGCAGCATGGCGCTGCACCTCGGCACCCCGGACGGCCCGCTGCTGGCGACCGCCGTCGCCAGCTACCGCCTGTTCCACGGGTGTTGACGCTCCAGCGGGGCTCCCACGCGCGGAACCTCGCCCCCCTCACCTGGGCCCGATGCGGTCAGTCCAGAGCTTTCCGCGCCACATAGTAGCCGTAGCCGACGAAGGCTGAAAACCGCTCGTAGAGGTCGATCTCGTGCTTCTCGGCCTCGACGATCGCCCGAGCGTCGGCCGAGTGGCCATGGCGCGCCAGAAAATCAGCGAAGCGGTCCTGCAGCGGGCGGTAGTAGTCATCGAGCCAGCAGCGTTCCGGCAGGGTGAAATAGCCGATCGGCGCATAGCCGTTGTCCTCGAGGATCGCCAGCTTGGCGGCGGCGGTGGCGACCTCGGGGTATTCCGCGCGCCAGTGCCGCTCGAGCTCGGCGGGTCGCCGGGCCGTCAACCAAGTCAGCTCCGACACGGCCAGGATGCCGCCGGGCTTCAAGAAGCGTCGCCAGACCTGGACGCCCTTCGCGAAGCCGATGTTGTAGATGGCGCCTTCCGACCAGATCGCGTCGAAGGCGTGGTCCGCGAAGGGCAGCTCTGCCATCGAAGCCGCCAGCGTCTCGATCCGGCGCCCCAACCCCGCCTGGCCGGCCGCCGCCTCGAGCTCGCCGAGAAACGCCGGGAGAAGATCCACGGCGGTCACCGCCGCGTCGAGCTCCCGGGCCAGCACCAGGGTCGATGCGCCGCTGCCGCAGCCGATGTCGGCGATCTCCAGGCCCTCGGCGCCGGCGAGGCCCGACAGCCTGATCGCGAGGCGCGTCGCCTCGTCGCTGCCGGGCCCCTGCCGCCGTCCGTCCCGATGCAGGTCGATCAGCAGCTCGAGGTCGCCCATCCTCGTCTCCTTGTCGAGCGCTGCTGCCGCGTCAGGCCCCGGTCTGCGCGCGCACGGCCGCGTTCAGGGTGGCGGCGTCGGCCGAGGGCAGCGGCAGATAGGCTGCCGCCATGGCTTCGGCGAGGGCCTTGGCCTTGGGATCGGGCCGGGCCGAGACGTCGACCACCAGCGCCGAGAGGCCCGCCTCGCGCAGGAGCGCCGCCGAGGCGAGCGCGTCGCTGTTCGCCCGGGGCCGGCCGGGCGTGCCGTCGCGGGCGACGTTGGCGCGGCCGTCGGTCATGACGACGACGGCCGGCGTCTGGCCGCGCCGGCGCACGGCCTGCGCGAGCGTCAACGCGGCGTCGAGCCCGGCGGCGAGCGGCGTGCCACCGCCCCCCGGCAGCCGCAGCACGCTGTTCTTGGCGCGGGTGAGCGAGCGGGTCGGCGGCAGCAGCAGCTCGGCCGACGCGTTCCGAAAGGCGATCAAGGCCACGTGGTCGCGGCGCACGTAGCAGTCGGCCAAGAGCAGCTCGACCGCACCCTTGGCCTCGGCGAGCCGGTTGAGCGCCGCCGAGCCCGAGGCGTCGACGACGAAGATGGCGACGCTCTCGTTGCGCTGCTTGAAGCGGGTGATGCGGAAGTCCTGGCGGCGGACCTGAACGCGGGCCTTGGAGCGCTGGGCCTCGCGGCGGCGGATCGGCTGCCAGGGGGCGGCGGCGCGCAACGTCTCGACGACGTTGAGCCGCACCCCCGGCGCCGGCTCGCCGGGCCGCGCACCGATCGGCCGGCCGCGCTTGGTGGTCGGCGCGAGCGCCCCGGCGTGGCCCTGCGCGCCCGAGCTGTTGCGCGCCGCCAGGCCCGCCTGGAGGGCGGCGAGCAGGCCCTCCGGCAGCGCCGACCTGGCGGCCTCGAGGACGACGTCCTCGAGCGGCTTTTCCTCCTCCTTCGGTCGCTGGTCCTCCTCCTGATCCTCGGGCGGGTCCTCCGGCGGCGGCGGCTCCTGCTCCTCCTCCGGCGCCTCGTCGCTCGGGATCATCGTAGCTCGCGGCGCCAGCACCAGCCGGGCCGCGATCTGGGCCGCCTCGGCGTCGACGAGGTCGAGGTCCATCAGCGCCGCCGCCGCCCGGGCGACACGCATGGCATGCAGCGGCGCGCGCAGGGCCGGGATGCCGAGCGCCAGGGCGGCGGTGCAGAACGCCTCGGCGAGGTCGTCGGGCACCGCGACGCGCGCCAGGCGGGCGCGGGCGCGGGCCACGTCCTCGGCGGTCAGCGCCGGCGGCTCCTCGCTGTCGCGCCAGCCGAGGGTGTCGAGATCGACGATCAGCGCTAGCCGGTCGGCCAGGGGCGCCGGCAGCCGCTCCTCCTCCTCGATGCCCTCGTCGAGCGTGACGAGGCCGATGCGCGTGGCCACGCGCAAGGCCAACCCCTCGCGCTCGAGGGCGAGCTCGCCCTGGTCGAGGGCGGCCGCGAGGTGTGCTGCCGTCGAGGCGGAGAGACGCTCGGCCATCGCCGCGACGACGACGCCGCCGTGCGCCTCCGCCAAGAGCCCGCGCTCGGCGACGGGCCGGCCGGCGCGCAAGGTGGCGGCGAGGTCGAGCCCGCCCAGGAGCCGGTCGTCGGTGATGTGCGCCGGCAGGCGCCGGAATGGCTCGCCCGTGGGCAGGAGGTCTCGGAGGTGGCCGAGCCAGGCGTCGCGGACCGGGCCGGCGCGGGCGCGGAGCGCGATGCCGGTGCCCGGCGGATCGACGGCGAACAGGGCGGCGGCGAGGAGCGCATCGCCCCAGGGGGAGAGCGGCGGCGCCTCTGGCTCGCTCACGCGGCGAACATCTCCTCGAGCGCGCGCTCGACGCGGACCGTGGAGCCCGCCTCGTCGAGCGGGTTGCGGCGCAGCCGGTGGCGCAGGGCCGAGGGTGCCACGTGCTTGAGATGCGCATCCGTCACGGCCGTAGCGCCCTCGAGGGCGGCGAGCGCCCGCGCGGCGCGGATCAGCGTGAGCTCGCCACGGAGCCCGTCGGTGCCGAGCTTGAGGCACAGCTCCGATGCGCGCTCCAGCGCCGCGTCGCCGACCGCGACCTCGTCGAGATGCTCCTTGGCCTTGAGCACGCGGCGGCGGAACTTGGCGTCCTGGCGCTTCCAGTGCTCGATGAAGCCCGCGGGGTCGCGCTCGAAGGCGTCGCGGCGGCGGACGACCTCGACGCGGGTCTTGAGGTCCATCGGCGTCTTGACCTCGACCGAAAGGCCGAAGCGGTCGAGGAGCTGCGGGCGCAGCTCGCCCTCCTCGGGATTGCCGGAGCCGACGAGCACGAAGCGCGAGGGATGGCGGATCGAGACGCCCTCGCGCTCGACGACGTTCTCGCCCGAGGCCGCGACGTCGAGCAGGAGGTCGACGATGTGGTCCTCGAGGAGGTTGACCTCGTCGATGTAGAGAAAGCCCCGGTGCGCGCGGGCGAGGAGCCCGGGCTCGAAGGCCTTCTCGCCCTGGGTCAGCGCGCGCTCGAGGTCCAGGGCCCCGACGACGCGATCCTCGGTGGCGCCGAGCGGCAGGTCGACCACCGGCACCGGCGCCTTGTGATGCTTCTTGCGACCAGCGGCATGCGCCGCGCAGCCGGGCACGCACAGCTCGGGCCCGTGGCCCGGGTCGCAGTTGTAGGGGCAGCCGTCGACGACCTGCATCGGCGGCAGCAGTGCGGCGAGGGCGCGGATCGCCGTCGACTTGCCGGTGCCGCGGTCGCCGAAGACGAGCACGCCGCCGATCCGCGCCTCGACGGCGGCGATCTCGAGCGCCAGCTTCATCTCGTCCTGGGCGACGATGGCGGCGAAGGGAAAAACGGCGGCCATCTCAAGCCCGCCTTTGCATCACGAAGCCGTCCATCCCTGCTCCGTCTTCGGGGGTTGACGCCGAGCTCGGCGCGTCCGCCGCATGGGAGCGCCGATGGCGCCCGGATGCAATCGCCACCGCCTCGTCCGTTGGGTGGAGAGGGGCACGCTCTCGTCGCCGTGCCAGCGATGGGGCGCTTGCGGTCGGTGCCCTTCGCGCCGGATCGGGCCGAGCATCCCCGGCCGCAACCTCGACGACGATCTCGAGCGGTGCCGGGGGCCCCGCGCCGCCGAGCACGGCCGGTCGCGGGCGAAGGGAGGCGGGCGCCAGCCGGCGCCACGCTCACGGCGCGCCGAGGCCGTCGCGCGATCGCGGCTCAATCTCCGAGCACCACGCCCTCGCGGCGCGGGTCGGCGCCGCCCTGAGGGCCCTGCTCGGTGACCATGATGGCGTGCAGGCCGCTCGCCAGCGCGCGCACGTTCACCTCGTGGCCGCGCTCACGCAGTCCGGCGGCGAAGCCGGCAGCCGGCGTGCCCTCCTCGACGTCGGTGGCGCCGCCGCGGTTGACGACGTGGCCGAACCGGACCGCCTGCATCGGCTCTAGGCCCCAGTCGAGCATGCCGATGAGGGCCATCGTCGTGTAGCCGATGATCCGCGAGCCGCCGGGCGAGCCCGCGAGAACGAAGGGCCGGCCGGCGCGCATGACGATGGTGGGGCTCATCGACGAGCGCGGCCGCTTGCCGCCCTCGACCCGGTTGGCGACCGGCCGGCCGTCGACCTCGGGGCGGAAGGAGAAGTCGGTGAGCTCGTTGTTGAGCAGAAAGCCGTTCGTCATCAACCTGGAGCCGAAGCCGCTCTCTATGGTCGTCGTCATCGAGAGCGCATTGCCGGCCACGTCCAGGATGACGAAGTGGCTCGTGCCTTCGAGCTCGGGCTGGACATGCGGCGCCCAGAGCCGGGCGTCACGCCAGGGCGGGTTGCCGGCCGCGGCGTCGCGGTTGGCGCGATCGCGGTCGAGGAGCTGCGCGCGGACCGTGAGGTAGAAGGGATCGACGAGCCCCTTCGCCGGCACGTTCACGAAGTCGCTGTCGGCCATGTAGAGGGCGCGGTCGGCAAAGGCGAGCCGGCCCGCCTCGGCGACGAGGTGAGCCGCGTCCGGCCCGTAGCCCAGGCTCGCCATGTCGACGTGCTCGAGCATGCCGAGGATCTGGCCGACGGTGAGCCCGCCCGAGCTCGGCGGGCCCATGCCGCAGACCTGGTCGCCGCGGTAGCCGACGCAGACGGGCGGGCGCTCGACGACCGCGTAGCGCCTGAAGTCCTCGACCGCGAGGATGCCGCCGTGCTCGGCGGTCGTGGCGATGATCGCATTCGCGATAGCGCCCTCGTAGAACGGCCGGCTGCGCTCGGCCTGCATCGCGCGCAGCGTCTCGGCGT
>CAYZSE010000001.1:37953-61445 GCA_964481035.1 uncultured Geminicoccaceae bacterium
CCCTCGTAGAACGGCCGGCTGCGCTCGGCCTGCATCGCGCGCAGCGTCTCGGCGTAGGCCGGATTGACGAGCGTTGCCCCCGCTTCGAGCGGCGCGCCTTCAGAGAAGAAATAGGCGCGCGTAGCGGCGAAGCGGTCCAGCTCGCGGGCGCCGGCGACCGACGCGGCGAGCCGCGGCGTCACGGTGAAGCCACCCTCGGCGAGCGCGACCGCCGGCTCCAGCAGGCCCGCCCAGTCGCGCGTGCCGTGGCGCGCATGGACGACGTCGAGGAGCTTGGGCGTGCCGGGCACGCCGACCGAGCGGCCGCCGATCACGGCTTCCCAAAAGCCCATGGGCTCGCCGCCGACGCCGAGGAAATAGGCGCGGTCGGCGGCGAGGGGCGCGGTCTCCCGGCCGTCGAAGGTGGTGAGCGTGCCGCTCGCCGCGTCGTAGTAGACGAGGAAGGCGCCGCCGCCGAGGCCCGAGGATTGCGGCTCGACCAGCCCGAGCACGGCCTGCACCGCGACCATCGCGTCGACCGCGTTGCCGCCTCGCCGCAGCACCTCGAGGCCCGCTTCGGCCGCCAGCGGGTGGGCAGCGGCCACCATCTGACGCCCCGCCGCCTGCACCGGTGCCAGTCCCAGAACGAGGACGGCCACGAGCCAGAGCTGTCGCATCGATCTCCTCCCTACGGCCTCAGCGCTCCTTACCGTCGCGCGGCGCTCGTGGCCATCCTTGCGGGCGCCGCCGTGCGGCTATAAGGACGGGTTCCGCCAAGGGAACCCACCGATGACCGACCTGCCCTCGCTCGTGCTCAAGCGCGGCCACGACCGCCGCGTGCGCGCCGGCGCGCCCTGGGTTTTCGCCAACGAGATCGAGATGACCGACGAGGTGCGCCAGCTGCCGCGGGGCGCGCTCGCCCGGCTCGTCCTGCCGGGCGGGCGCCACTACGGCCTCGTCCACGCCAACCCGCACTCGCTGATCGTCGCCCGCCTCTTGACCCGCAATCTCGAGACGGCGATCGACGCCGCCTTCTTCGAGCGTCGGCTCGAGCGCGCCCTGCACCTCAGGGAGAAGCTCCTGCCCGGCGGGCACTACCGCCTCGTCCACGGCGAAGGCGACGGCTTGGCCGGGCTCGTCGTCGACCGCTACGGCGAGGTCGTCGTCGTCCAGCCCAATTCCGCGGGCATGGCGGCCGTGGTCGATGCGATCGTGACGGCGGTCGAGCGGACGCTGAAGCCCCAGGCGGTCGTCGTCCGCGGCGACAGCCACGCCCGCAAGCTCGAGGGGCTCGCGGTCGAGCCGCCGCGCGTCATCGGCAGCTTTGAGAACCCCGTGCGGGTGCGCGAGGGCGAGCGCGTCTTCTACGCCGACGTGCTGGGCGGGCAGAAGACCGGCTGGTTCTTCGACCAGCGGGTCAACCGCGAGTGGCTCGCGCGGCTCGCGGCCGGCGGGCGGATGCTCGATCTCTACGGCTATTCCGGCGGCTTCGCCGGCCACGCGCTCGCCCATGGTGCTGCCTTCGCCGAGGTCGTCGATCGCAGCGCCGAGGCCCTGGCGCTCGCCCGGCGCGCCGTCGACGAGGCCGGCCACGGCGAGCGTTTCGCCGCGGCCAGAGGCGACGTCTTCGACGTCTTGGGAGGTCTCGTCGAGGCCAAGCGCCGGTTCGAGGTCGTGGTCTGCGACCCGCCGCCGTTCGCGCCGAGCAAGAAGGACCTGCCGGCGGCGCTCAAGGGTTACCGCAAGCTCGCCCGCGGCGCCGCCGCCGTGACCGCGGCGGAGGGCTTTCTCGCCGTCGCCTCCTGCTCGCACCACGTCACGAGCGATGCCCTCTTGCAGGCCTCCTTCGAAGGGGTGCGCGATGCCGGCCGGCAAGGCCGGCTCGTCTTCACCGGCGGCGCCGGCCCCGATCACCCGCTGCACCCGGCGCTCGCCGAGAGCCGCTATCTGAGCTTTCTCGTGTTCGCTCTGGATTGAGCCTGGAAGGATCGGGAGCGCGAGGCGGCCAGGGGCAGCGTCCGGCTCGCGGGCGAAGCGATCGGCACGGCCGCGGCCGTGCCCGAGGAGATCGACGACCAGGAAGCGGCCACACGCGAGCCCATCGATGGCCACATGACGGCGCTGGCCGAGCGCACGCGCGCGGCCGTGCAGCGCTTCATCCTTTGGCTGGAGGGGCCCGGCGGCCGAGCCCACCACGGACCCCGTTGCCCAGGCACGGTTCGCCCTGATGCGTCTCGGGGCCTGACCGTCTTCAGCCAGTTCGACTTGTTCTCCGACGGCTTGACCGAGCGCAGCGAGCATGGTTTCGGCCTTGGGCTGGCCGACCTCGAGGGGCTAGCGGCCGACGCCCTGGGCTCGGCGGGCGGCCGGTTCGACCCGCCGCCCGCGTTCTGCTAGTGCGTTTCCCGAAATGCTTGACCATCCCGCACCCCCGCCCGGCCGCCCACGAGGTTACGCTGCCATGGGCAGCCGGGCGGGGGTGCGGGATGAGCGTAGATCAATCTCACCGGGAAACGCGCTAACTCGATCGCGGTGCGGGTGCGGCGATCCGTCGAGCCGCGTGCCGGGTGGCCGCAAGCGATCGGTCGCCATCATCCGGGGCCCGCGCGAGCGGATGATCGGCGCCGGTATCGGCGCGTCGCTTCTACACGCGTTCGACCATCAAAGGTGAGCGCAGCGGCACCTCGTTGCCGGCTTCCGTCCCGTCGCACAGGCCCTCGAAGCGAGAGCGGCCCGCGAGAAGAGATCATCGCCGATCTCGGGTCGATCGCGCGCCTCGGCATCGGCGCCACCAAGGCGTCGATGCGCGTGGCCAGACTGCCTCGGCGCCTTCGTCGACCGGCTCCAGTTCGACGATCCGCATCCGAGCCCGAGGAACCGAGTGCGGCTCGGTGCGACCCTCCGTGCGCGGCTCGATCCCGACCGGCCGTGGCGGCGGAGTCGCAGGGCTGCGGCGAACGCTCTATCCGCCGGCAGCCGCCGACCGAACACGGGCGGCCGCCTTCGCGCTGATTGAGGCGACCATCGGCGCCCTTCGCGACGTGCTCGTCGACCATCGGCCACGCGCCCTCGCCGGCGCCAGCCTGCGGGCGGTGCGACAGTCTCGGGCGCGCCAACCGGCGAGGTTGCCGGGCATGCTCCACGCCGGGCCGAAGCCCGCCCGCACCGCCGGCGGCAACGTCGACCGTGAACGTCGAAGCGCGGCGCCCGCCTCACGCCGGCGCGGCGGTCTCCTCCCGCGTGCGCGCCGCGTCGAGAAGGCTCCGCCCGGACAGCGGCCCGGCCGCCCGCACCCCGAGCAGATCGAGAATCGTCGGCACCATGTCGAACGAGCTCGCCACGTTGCGCGGGCCGGACCGTGGTACCTCACCGAGGATGGCGGCGTAACCGAACTCCCCCGTGTGCCCGCCGGTGCGGCGTTGCGGCACCGGTCCGACGCGGCCGATCCCGGGCACGTCCATCGCATAGGCATTCGCCCGCCAATGGATCTTGAGGTCGCAGCGCGTCTCGGTGCGGTCGAAGGGGTCGCCCGCCAGCGGCCGGTCGATCCGCTCGACGAGCGAGGCGCCGGTGACCGGGTCCGTCGCGCTCCTCACCAGGGCCTCCAACTCGTCGAGCACGGCGGCGTAGCGATCCGGCTCGACGAGGCCGCTGGCCTCCCGGCCCCGCAGGTTGACCCGGATCTGGCCGTCGTAGAACGCCGGCAGGGCGAAGGCCTCCATGCGTGGCCAGAACTCGCGGTAGCGGGCGCCGGGCATCCAGTCGAGCGCAGCAGGGGAAACATCGTCGGGCCGGCCGGCCGCGAGACGCGAGGCCTTGCGGACGATGCGCGACCAGAGGCTCGCCGACCGACGGGTCGCCGCGGACGAGCCGAGCTGGGCGCACACCGCACGCGACCAAGCCTCGTCGGCCCGGAGCGCGGGCACCGGCATTGTCCAGTCTGGCCGTGGGCGCAGGTGCGGCACGCCGAAGCTGCGGCGGTACAAGAGCTCGGGAAGCAGCGCCATGCTGGCGAGGTCGCCCTTGTTCGGCCCCATGCCGTGCATCGAGAACACGACGAGGACCGCGTCCGGATGGTCCGCGTGCAGGTCGCCGATCATCCGGTCGGTGGCGGCGTAGACGCCCTCGATGCCACGGCGTGCAGCCGCCGCCGATGCATGGCCGTGCAGCGGGTGGGTGTGATCCCAGCCGTGCCAGAGCGCCTCCGCGGCCGAGTGCAACTCGGCGACGACGGTGATCGCGAGCGCCCAGTCGGGTAAGCGCTCCTTCAGCAGCCAGCGGGTGATGGCCCCGCGCCGCTCGGCCGCCTCGGTCATTCGCTCGGCCATGCGCGCCGTCTTTTCGGGCGATGGCCAGACGAATCCGTAGATGAATTCGGCGGCCGGATAGGGGCCAAACCGGTCCTGGATCTCGTGGACGAGCGACGGCGGATCGCTGTGGCAGCGTACGCCTGGGTCGTGCGCCCCCCAATTGGCCATACCCCGCGTGTCGGTTGCGCGGGTGAGGTCGAGATACGGCACGTCGAAGGCCACCGCGGGAACGCCCAGGTCGGCAAGGAACGGCCGCGACCGCGCCGGCTGCTGCGTCGCCCGATAGGTCGTCGCATCGAAGGTCACGGCACTCCACCGCTCGTAAGCGTCCGGCTCCTGCCCGGTCGAGAAGTGTTCCCAGGCGAGACCGGTCTCCCGCGCCTCGCCATGGTCCAAGGCGAAGATGGCGGCCTCCTCGGCCAGCTTCCGAAAGGCTGGCAGCCGGCCATCACGCATCATCGCGTCCGCGATCGAGGCCTCGAAGCCGTCAAGACCAACAGCGATCACACGTCTCGGGGTGGTCTTCACGCGCGTGGCTCCCGATGCGCCAACGAGGCTCGACGTCGCACGGCGGCGGCTCTGCCGAGGCTAACATTCAGGCGCTTTAGGGTCTGCAGCCAGACTTTTGGTGGCGCCAGGGGGTACTGCGCAGCGAAGCACACCGCGTTGAAGCCGACCCGCAGCTCTGCGCGCAGTCGGGCCGCCGCGGTGCCCGGCACGTCGCGGCGGCGCAGGACCTCTTGGTAGCCGTTACCGCGGAAGTAGCGGGCGACGTAGCCGAGCGTCTGCCGGTCGGGGCCGACGCGATGCTCGACCCAGGCGTCAGACACCCACTGGCCGACGTGGCCGGTGAGCGCCAGCCGCCGGAATAGCTCTCGCTCCTCGCCGCCGATCAGCCACGCGTCCCCACCGCGCCGTCCCAACGCGTCGCAAAAGCCGCCGGCGAGTGCTCCGCGGCGTGTCAGCATATTTGCGCCAAACGGGTACTCGTTGGCGTTCAGGACGTCGAAAGTCCGTGTCCGGTCGCCGAGGTCGAGGCCCGACCAGACGGTCGGAATGACCTCCAGGGCGTCCGCGGCCCAAAAGGGCGGTGTTCCCTCCAGCAGCGGGCGGATCGGCCCGCCGAAAAAGAGGGCGTCGGGATAGCGCGCCAGCGCTTCGTGATACGCGACCAGAAGGCGTGTCGACGGGGTGACGTCGTCGTCCAGCCACAGAACCGCGTCGCCTGCCGCAGCCGAGATCCCGACGTTGCGTGCGCGACCGAGGCCGCGCTGCGGCGCTTCGACCACGTTGACGCCGTGCCGCTGGCAGACCCGGATGGTGTCGTCCGCGCAAGCGTTGGCAACGACGACGGTCTCCACGGAGCAGCCGACGGGCACCGTGCAGGCGTCGAGCGCCTTCAGCGTGCGCGCGAGCGACGAAGCGCGGTCGTGCGTGCAGATGACGACGCTGAGCGACGCTACGATGCCGTCCGCCAGGGGGCGCCGCGCGTCGCGCGACACGGCCTGCGTCGGGGGTTGAGCCATTATTGCCAGCCGGTTCAGTGCCGTAGTCCCAGGACGTCCGCCATACCGTAGAGGCCCGGGGTTCGGCCGCGGGTCCAGAGCGCGGCTTTGAGCGCGCCGTCGCTGTAGATGCGGCGGTCGCTGGCGCGGTGGGTGAGCTCCAGGCGCTCGCCGAGGCCCGCGAAAAGGACCGTGTGGTCGCCGACGACGTCGCCGCCGCGGAGCGCCGCGAAGCCGATCCGGCCCCGCTCGCGGGCGCCGGTGAGCCCGTCGCGGCCGCGGTCGGCCATCGCATCGAGGTCGACGCCGCGCCCCTCGGCCGCCGCCCGGCCGAGGCCGAGGGCCGTGCCGGAGGGGGCATCGACCTTGTGGTTGTGGTGCAGCTCGACGATCTCGATGTCGTAGGCGTCGTCGAGCGCGCGGGCGACGGTCGCGACCAGCTCCATGAGGAGGTTGACGCCGAGGCTCATGTTGGGCGCGTAGACGATCGGCACGTCCTTGGCGGCCTCCAAGAGCGCCTGCTCGTGCTCGACCGCGAGGCCCGTGGTGCCGATGACGTGGGCGCAGCCCGCCTCGGCCGCGAAATGCGCGTGCGCCACCGAGGCGGCGGGGCTCGAGAACTCGATCGCGGCATCCGCCGCGCGCATCGCCTCGAGCGCGCCGTCGGTGGCCGCGAGCCCGATCGGATCGCGGCCGGCGAGCACGCCCAGATCCTCGCCGAGGGCCGGATTGCCCCCGGTCTCGACGCCGGCCACCAGCTCGAGCTCGAGATGATCGAGTACCGCCTTGAGGTTGTTGCGCCCCATCCGCCCGGCGCAGCCGATCACCGCGATCTTCATGGTCCTCCTCTCCACCTCGCGCCACGCCTCGTCTCGAAGGGGCTTGCCAGCCGGCCGTATGTGGTCACCCTAGAGCGGATGCGACGTGCTGACACTCTCCTTCGCGCGGCTGCGCTGCGGGTGACGCGCCCGGGCTCGGCACGCCGCGCCCGCCGCGACGCCTTCGCCGCGGCCGTCGACGGCGCGCCGAGCTGAGCCGTGGCGGCCGCTCCCGCTCTGGTCCGCGTCGAGGCCGAAGCTGGCCGGCTCGTCGGCGAGGGCGAATGGCTCGTGGGCGAGGTCGCGAGCCTCGATCGCCAGCTCCAGGCCGCCGCTCGCGCGCTCGCCCAGCCGGGACGGCCCGTCGTCATCGCGCTCGACGCCGTCACCCGCCTCGACACCGCCGGCGCCTGGCTGATCCACCGTACCGAGCGCGCGCTCGCCGAAGCCGATGTCGACGTGCGCATCGAGGGTCTCGATCCCGGCCGGCGCCAGCTTCTCGACAAGATCGCCGAGGCCTGCGCCGCGGCCGAGCTGCCGCCGGCGCCGCGCACCTCATGGCTCGCCGACCAACTGGCGACGGTCGGCCGCGCCACTTTAGACGTTCTCGACGAGGTGTGGGAGCTCTTGGCCTTCTTCGGCGCGCTCACCGCGACCCTCGCCGGCACCCTGGCACGACCGTGGCGACTACGGATGACCTCGTTCAGCGCGCACGTCATCCGCGCCGGTCTCGAGGCGATGCCCATCGTCGGCCTCATGTCGTTCCTCGTCGGCGTGGTGCTCGCCTTCCAGGGCGCGAGCCAGCTGCGCCAGTTCGGCGCCGAGATCTTCACGGTCGATCTGCTGGCCCTCTCGATCCTGCGCGAGATCGGCGTGCTGATGACCGCGATCATCGTCGCCGGCCGCTCGGGCAGCGCGTTCACGGCCCAGATCGGCACCATGGTCGTGAACGAGGAGGTGGACGCCATGCGCACGCTCGGCCTGGATCCCATGGAGGTTCTCGTCGTCCCGCGCGTGCTGGCGCTCATGGTGGCGCTGCCGCTCTTGGCCTTCTTCGCCGACGTCATGGGGCTGCTCGGCGGCGGGCTCTTGACCGTGTTCGTCCTCGACATCGCACCGAGCCAGTTCCTTCAGCAGCTCCGCAGCACGACCGACGGCACCCAGCTCTTCGCGGGCCTGGTCAAGGCGCCGATCTTCGCCTTCGTCATCGCCATGGTCGGCTGCCGCAACGGGCTGCGGGTGGAGGGCGATGCGGCGAGCGTCGGCCGGCTGACGACCCAGGCCGTGGTCACCTCCATCTTTCTGGTCATCGTCATCGATGCCGGCTTCTCGATCGCCTTCAATGCCGTCGGCATCTGAGCCCGCGATCCGCCTCGAGGGCGTGGTCAACGCGTTCGGGAGCCACGTCGTCCACGACGGCGTCGACCTGGAGGTTCGCCGGGGCGAGATTCTCGGCCTGGTGGGCGGCTCGGGTTCGGGCAAGTCGGTGCTCCTGCGCACCATCCTCGGCCTGATGCGGCCCCGCGCCGGCCGCGTCGAGGTGCTCGGTCGCGATTTGCTCGCCGCCGGCCCGGCGGAGCAACGAGCCCTGCAGGCGCGCTGGGGCGTGCTCTTCCAGGACGGCGCGCTCTTCAGCTCGCTCACCGTGCGCGAGAACATCCAGGTGCCGATGCGCGAGCGGCTGCGCCTCGAGGCGAGGCTCATGGACGAGCTCGCGGCCGTCCGCCTCGCCCTCGTGGGCCTGCCGATGGACGCGGCCGACAAGCTGCCGTCGGAACTCTCGGGCGGGATGCGCAAACGCGCCGGGCTCGCCCGCGCGCTCGCCCTCGACCCCGAGATCATCCTCCTCGACGAGCCGACGGCGGGGCTCGATCCGATCGGTGCGGCCGGCTTCGACGAGCTCATCTTGTCGCTACACGCGGCGCTGGGGCTCACCGTCGTCATGATCACCCACGACGTCGACAGCCTCGTCCGCATCACCGACCGCATCGCCGTGCTGTTGAACAAGCGCTGCTTCGTCGCCACTCTGGACGAGTTGCGGGCGGTCGAAGATCCGTGGCTGCAGCAATATTTCAACGGGCCGCGGGGTCGGGCGGCGCTCGCCGGCAAGGCACCGGTTCCCCGCGCAGCCGAAGGCTGAAACTCATGGAAACACGCGCCAGCCATGTCCTCGTCGGCTTGTTCGTCGTCGTCTTGAGCGTCGCGACGGCGCTCGCCGCCATCTGGTTCGCCCGAGCCCAGCTCGACCGCCAGGTCGACGTCTACGAGGTCGCGTTCCGCTCCTCGGTCTCAGGCCTGCAGAACGGCGCGCAAGTGACCTATCAGGGCATCCAGGTCGGTCGCGTCGCCCGCATCCGCTTCGATCCCGACAATGTCGAGCGCGTCCTCGTCCGCATCGAGGTCGAGCCGTCGACGCCGGTCACCGAGGACACGATCGCGCGGCTCGAGCCGCAGGGCATCACCGGCATCTTCTTCGTGCAGCTCTCGGGCGGCAGCAATCAGAGCGCTCGGCTGCCGTCTCGGCCCACGGATCCGGCGCAGATTCCGGGCAGGCCCTCGGCGATCGATCGCCTCTCGGCGGACGCGCCCGAGCTCTTGAACCGGGGCGTTCTGCTGCTCGAGCGGGCGACGACGCTCCTGGACGAGACCAATCTCGAGCGCGTCGCCAGCACGCTCGAGGACATCGAGACGCTCGCCGACACCGCCGCCTCGCGTCGTGAGGAGGTCGCCGCCATCATCGACGAGACGGCCGCGTTGATGGGCGAGCTGCGCGCTGCGTCGGCCTCCGCCGAGCGGATGCTCGCGAGCCTCGAGACCACGGCCGGGACCATCGAGCGCGACATCGAGGCGCTCCTCGCCTCGGGCCAGAGCGGCCTCGCTCGGCTCGACGAGGCGGCGCTCGCGCTCGACCGCGCCGCCGGCCAGATGAACGGGCTCCTGCGCGACGTTCGCGAGCCGCTGCGTGACTTCTCCCAGACCGGGCTCTACGAGTTCGGGGCGTTGATCGTCGAGACGCGCCAGCTCGTCGCGGCGGCGACGCGGATCACCCGCGAGTTCGAGCGCGATCCCACGGGCTTTCTCCTGGGCAACACCTTCAAGGGCTTCAGGGCCGAATAGCCGATGCGCCGCTCGTTTCTCGCCTCTTTCTTGGCCCTACCGTTGCTTCCCGCCTGCGCCGCCCTCAACATCGCCGCGCGCGAGCCGCCGCAGCTCTACGCCCTGACCCCGAAGACGACCTTCGATGCCGATCTCCCCGACCTCGACCGGGCTCGCCTGCAGATCGAGGTGCCGACCGCCGCCGCCGGCCTCAACACCGCGCGCATCGCCCTCAGGCCGACGCCGACGACGCTGCAATACTTCGCGGGCGCGACCTGGATCGAGGTCTTGCCGATGATGGTCCAGACGCTGCTGATCGAGAGCTTCGAGTCCACCGGCAGTGTCGAACCGGAGGCGAGCGCGGCCATCGGGGTGAGGAGCGACTGGGCGCTGCGCCTCTATGTCCGCGAGTTCCAAGCGGAGTACCTCACCAAAGGTGCGCCGCCACTCGTGCGCGTTCGCCTGCAACCGCGGCTGTTGCGCCTGCCGCGGCGGACCGAAGCCGGACAGCTCGATATCGAAGCCACGCATCTCGCGGCGAGCACGGCGCTCGACGACATCGTCATCGCCATGGACGAGGCGCTCGGCACCGCCATGCGCGACACCGTCGAATGGACGCTGCGCAGCATCGCCGCGCAGCGTTGAACGTTCGACAAAAGGTCGCAAAACGATCTTGGCGCGAAGCAAACTTGCGTGCCATTTCCACGACTTGAGAAGAATTTTTGGAACAGGTCCAATCCGCCTCGCCGCCAAGTCGTGTTGACCCGATCATCGCCTGTTCTTAGCTCAACGGAGGTATTGAGGGGTGGTCGGGATGATCGTCTGTCTGTGCAATGCATTGCACGAGCGGCAGTGCCGCGAGGCCGCGGCGCGCCCCGGGACGCGCGGTCCCGGCTGCGTCTACCGGCAGCTCGGTTGCCGGGTTCGTTGCGGCGCTTGTGTCGAGACCATGCGCGAGATCGTCGAGCACGCGCACGAGGTGCGTGACCAGGCCGCCCCCGCGGCCGTCGTTGGAGGAGGAACGTGATGCCCGAGCCGACCCCGGTTAAGGGACACCTAGACGTACTGGAAGCCCTCAATCTTGCTCTCAGGGGCGAGTTGACCGCGATCAATCAGTATTTCTTGCATGCGCGGATGCTCGAGGATTGGGGCTTCATGAAGCGAAGCAAAGAGGAGTACGACGAGTCCATCGAGGAGATGCAGCATGCAGATCGCCTCATCAAGCGCATCCTGCTCCTCGGCGGCCTGCCCAACCTGCAGGATCTCGGCAAGCTCTATATCGGCGAGGATCTCAAGAATCTCATCGAGTGCGACCTGCGCTTAGAGCTCGAAGGCATTGCGCACTACCGCCAGGCGATCGGGCTGTGTGAAGCGCACGGCGACTACGTCAGCCGCGATCTGCTCAAGGCGATCCTGGCCGAGGAAGAGGAACACCAAGATCACAACAAGACCGAGCTGGAGCTGATCGCCCGCATCGGCATCGAGAACTTCGGCCAGACGCAGATCTGAGAGGCCGATCCCGTCGCTCGAGCAGCGGCGGGCCCGTTCAGCCGCGGCCGTTGACGGCGACGACGCGAAACCGGCTCGACGCGAAGCCGGGCGTTGGCCACGTCCAGTCACGCTCGTGTCGGCCGAGCTCGGACGCGACGTCCATCGACGGGTTGCAGGTCACGGCGACGCCCCGGGCGACGAAGGCGTCGGCAGCCGTCTCGAGGACCTGATCGTCCGCGCTCTGGACGATCGCGCCCACGGCGTTGCGGGTTGCCGCCACGTGCGCCGCCCGCTCGATGCTCTCGGCGGTGTCGTGGGTGGCGACGAGGCAGGCGACGGGACCGGGCTCGAGGTCGAAGGCGCCTTCCTCGGCGCCGCCCTCCATCGCGACCAGCATCGGGCTCGAGGTCCGCGCCCGCGGATGGCCGGCGAGGCTCACCGGCCCCGGCTCGCGCACGACCCGCCCGAGCGGCCGGCAGCGCTCGATGCGTGCGAGCGCCCCGGGATCGGCCAGCGCGCCGAGGATGGCCGCCGCGTCCGCCGGGTCGGCGAGGACGTCGTCGATGGCCGCGGCGAGCGACGCCGCGAGGTCGTCGAACCGGCAATGCCCCCGGCCGGTCGGCACACCTTCGGCAGGCAGGAAGATGAGCCGGGGCGCGGCCCGGGTCTGACCGGCGTGGAGAACGAGCCGGTAGGCGAGATCCCGGCACAGGCCCTCGAGGTCCTCGGTGCCGTCGATGACCGCTGGGCTGAGACCCTGGGTCTCCGTGAACAGGCGGGCGCCGCGAGCATGCGCGGCGAGCCAGGCGGTGAACGCGTGATCCCCGGCGTGGTCGATGAGGCCGATGGTCGGCGCCGTCGCCAGCGTGCGGGCCGACCCGGTCGCCTCGCCGTCGACGCACAGCTGGACGATATCGGGGTCGAGCCCGGCTTCGGCCAACACCGAACGCAGCGTATCGACGGTGAGCGCGAGCGGCAAGATCGCCCGCGGATGCGGCCGGATCAGCGCCGGGTTGCCGGCGACGAGGCTCGCGAACAGGCCGGGATAGGCCGCCCAATTCGGCGAGAGGGCGCTGCCCAGGACCAGCGCGGTGCCCGCGGAAGCCACACGCCAGGTCGTGCCGCCGGTATGCGCGGCCCTGCCCGAGGGCACGCGCCGCAACGCCTCGTAGGTCGCAGCGATCGCCATCAACGCACGGTCCTGGGCATGCGGGCCGCCGGATTGGAAAGCCATCAGCCAGGGCTGACCCGTGGTGTGCATCATCGCCTGGGCCATCTCGAAGCTCTGGCGATTGAGACGCGCCAAGGCTTCCAGCGCGATCCCGGTACGCGTCGTGACCTCGACCCGCGCCCAACCTCGGCCCGCCCGCTCGGCGCGCTCCAGCCATTGCGACGGCGACGCCGACGGGTAGTCGATGCCGAGCGGGAAGCCGTAGGGGCTGACTTCCCCGCCGCCGCGCCCCTGATCGCGCGCCTGAGCCAGGCCGAAGGGCCGCCCGAGGCGGCTTTGCCAGGCGCGGGCACCGTCGCGGGCGGCCGCCATCGGGTACGCCGCATCGTCGGGCGTGTCGGCGAAACCGGCCCAGAACCCACGCCTCCGGCGGGCGTCGAGCGCGGCGTCGAGACGAGCGTGATGGAGGTCGAAGAGTGCGCTCAAAGCTGCGAGCCTCCGTATCGCCGACGCGCATCGCGTGGCCGGCACAACTCCGCTTAGCGCGCCGGCACGCCCTTGCCAACGCCGGGCCGCCCGCCCGCGCGACGTCGCCCGCCTTCGACCGACGCGGTTGTCGGAGACCGCGCCGGCGGTGTTGACGTTTCGGTATTGCTAGTTATATCTGGGTCTCGGTACGGGAGTCGGGATGAACGAGGAACGGGCGAGCGAGGCGTTGGCGGCCCTGGGCAACCGGACCCGGCTGAGGCTCTTCCGGTTGCTGGTGCGCGCCGGCGAGAAAGGTCTCAATGTCGGCGAGGCGCAGCGGCTCTTGGACGTGCCGGCCTCGACGCTGGCGCACCACTTCGCGCATCTCACCCGAGCGCGCCTCGTGACCCAAGAGCGGCGAGGCCGCGAGGTCGTCTGCCGCGCCGACTTCACCGCCATGAACGCGCTTTTGGGCTTTCTCACCGAGGCCTGCTGCACCGGCCTGAGGCTCGAGGAGGCCGACCCCGACGCCGCCTGATCCGTTTTTTCGCCGTTATCCATCGAGGTTTCTAGAAGGATCGTAACATGACCGTCGCCAGCCTTGCCGCCGCGCTGCCGTCCTGGCGTTCGTTGCGCCTCGACGGCGTCTGGACCGTCCTCGCCGCGGCGCTCGTCGTGCTCGCCATGGCGGTGCCGCCGCAAGCGCTGGAGAGCCTGCGCTTCACGGCCGCGGCGCTGTGGAGCATCGCTCCCTATCTGCTCGCCTCGATCGCGATCGCCGCCTACGCCAAGGCCAGCCGCGCCGACCACCTGATCGCGCGCGCGTTTCAGGGGCGTATGGCGACGATGGTGCCGCTCGCGGCGCTGGTCGGCGCGCTCTCGCCGTTCTGCTCGTGCGGCGTCATCCCGCTGATCGCCGCGCTCCTGGCCATGGGCGTGCCGCTGGCCCCGGTGATGGCCTTCTGGCTCGCCTCACCCTTGATGGATCCGTCGATGTTCGTCTTGACCACGGGCACGCTCGGCACCGGATTTGCGCTGGCCAAGACGTTCGCGGCGATCGGCGTCGGCCTCATGGGCGGGTTCGTCACCTGGGCGCTCACCGCCCGTGGCGCCTTCGCCCACGCCATCCGGCCCGAGGTCGGCGACGGCGGCTGCGGCGGTGCCACCGTCCGCTCGCCCAAGGAGGTGACCTGGCGTTTCTGGCGCGAGGACGGGCGCACCGGCATCTTCGCCACCGACGGTCGAAAGAACCTGCTCTTCCTCGGCAAGTGGCTGACGCTCGCCTTCTTCCTCGAGAGCCTGATGGTCGCCTACCTGCCGGGTGATCTGGTCGTCCGCGCGGTCGGCGGCGAGGGCGTGTGGCCGGTGCTGGTCGCCACCGTCGTCGGCGTGCCCGCCTATCTCAACGGCTACGCGGCGCTGCCGCTGGTGGGCCAGCTCGTCGAGCAGGGCATGACGCCGGGCGCCGGCATGGCGTTCCTGATTGCCGGTGGCGTCACCTCGATCCCCGCCGCCATCGCCGTCTGGGCCTTGGTCCGCTGGCCGGTCTTCATCGCCTACATCGCCTTCGCGCTGATCGGCGCCGCCAGCGCCGGAATCCTCTTCGGATTGACGGCGTGACCACACCGACGCGCCGTCCGCACGCCCGCGTCGCGACGGCCGCAACCCCCGACGCGGCGGGCGCCCTGGCGCTCGCCGACGTCGAGGAGGCGGCCGCGGCGCTGCGCGGCGTCGTCTTCCGCACGCCGCTCCTGGCGAATGCCGACGTCGACGCCGAGCTCGGCTGCCGCCTCTTCATCAAGGCCGAGTGCGCCCAGCGCACCGGCGCCTTCAAGATCCGCGGCGCGTACAATCGCATGCGCCGATGGAGCGCGGCCGAGCGCGCGCGCGGCGCGATCACCTACTCGTCCGGCAATCACGCCCTGGGCGTGGCCCTGGCGGCTCGCCTCCTCGATACCTCGGCCCTGATCGTCATGCCGAGCGACGCGCCACCGGCGAAGGTGACGGCGGTTCGAGCACTCGGCGCCGAGATCGTGACCTTCGACCGCGACACGGAGAGCAGCGACGACGTCGTCGACCGCTGGCGAGCGAACTCCGGGCGGATCGTCGTGCCGCCCAGCGCTCACCTCGGCGTGCTCGCCGGGGCCGGCACGGTGGCGCTGGAGATGGCCGAGCAGGCGCGCTCGCTCGGCGCCGATGTGGACGTCGTTCTGGTGCCCTGTGGCGGCGGCGGCCTTGCCGCGGCGACGGCGGCCGTCATGGACGCCCTCTCCCCGGGCACGCGGGTCTACGCGGCAGAGCCCGAGCTCTTCGACGACACGCGCCGCTCCCTCGCGGCCGGGTACCCCGTACCCAATCCCAAGGGCCGACGCACCATCTGCGACGCGATCATGACGCCGATCCCCAACGACGTGACCTTCCCGATCAATCACGCGCTCCTCGCCGGCGGGGTGGTGGCGAGCGACGACGCCGTCCGGGCCGCCCTGCGGTTCGCCTTCGAGCGCTACAAGATCGTCCTCGAGCCGGGCGCCGCCGTTGGCCTCGCCGCCGTGCTGAGCGGCGAGCTCGACCTGCGGGACCGGACGGTCGCGACCATCGGCACAGGCGGAAACGTCGATCCCGCCCGGTTCTGCGCGCTGCTCGCCGACTGAACGCCCGAGATCGGATCAGCCGGTCTGGACGGAGCGGCCGGAACGCTCAGATCGCCGCGCGCAGGCCGTCGCTGACCTCGTCGAGGACCGACGCGAGCAAGTCTTCGTCCTCGGCCTCGACCATGACGCGCACCAGCGCCTCGGTGCCGGAGGGGCGCACGAGCAGCCGGCCTTGGCCTTCGAGGCGTTCCTCGCCGGCGGCGATGACGCTCGCGATCTCGGGCCGGGCGAGGTCGGGCCTGGCGGGGACGCGGAGGTTGACCAGCCGCTGCGGCAAAGGCGTGAAGGCGCGCGCAACCTCCGACAAGCGCCGCCCGGCCTCGATCATGACCCCCATGACCTGCAACGCCGCGACCATGCCGTCGCCGGTGGTTGCGTAGTCGCCGAGGATGATGTGGCCCGACTGCTCGCCACCGACGTTGTAGCCGCCCGAGCGCATCGCCTCGACGACGTAGCGGTCGCCGACCTGGGTCCGCAGGGTGGCGAGCCCGAGACCCTCGAGGAACCGCTCGAGGCCGAGGTTCGACATCTGCGTGCAGACGACGCCGCCGCCGTGCAGGCGCCCCCTGTCCGCCCAGGAGCGGGCGATCAGCGCGATCAGCTGGTCGCCGTCGATGGCCTGGCCGGTCTCGTCGACCATCACCAACCGGTCGGCGTCGCCGTCGAGCGCCACGCCGAGGTCGGCGCCCTCGTCGAGGACCTTCCGGCGCAGGGCCGCGGGCGCGGTCGAGCCGCAGTCCTCGTTGATGTTGAAGCCGTCGGGATCGGTGCCGATCTCGACGACCTCGGCACCGAGCTCCCACAGAACCTTGGGCGCGACGCGGTAGGCGGCGCCGTGGGCGCAGTCGACGACGACCTTGAGCCCGGCGAGCGTGCGCTCGCGCGGGAAGGTCGACTTCAGCGCCTCGATGTAGCGGCCGACCGCGCCCTCGAGGCGGTCGACGCGGCCGAGCTCGGCGCCCTCGGCGAGCCGGGGGGCCGCCGCCATGCGCGCCTCCAGCTCCTCCTCGATCGCGTCGGAGAGCTTGTAGCCGTCGGCGCCAAAGAGCTTGATGCCGTTGTCGGCGAAGGGGTTGTGCGAGGCCGAGATCATCACGCCCAGCTCGCAGCGGAGCGAGCGCGTGAGATAGGCCACGGCGGGCGTCGGCAGAGGGCCCAGCAGCGTCACGTCCATGCCGGCGGCGACGAAGCCCGCCGTGAGCGCCGGCTCCAGCATGTAGCCCGAGCGCCGCGTGTCCTTGCCGATGACGACGCGGTTGCGGTTGCGACCGCGGCCGTACAGCGCGCCCGCGGCATAGCCGAGCCGGAGGGCGACCTCGCAGGTCATCGGATGCTGGTTGGCGGTTCCGCGAATGCCGTCGGTGCCGAAGAGCTGTCGCGCCATGCTCACCTGCCGGTTGCCTGATGCGTTCTTCTAGGCGTGCCTCCCCGAAACTGCCAAGCGGCAAACGGCGCGCCGGACCTTGACCGGCGCCGGCAACCTCGGCAGAGCCCCCCGGGGTGAGGCGCGGATCGCTCATCGCCGGCATCGACGAGGTCGGGCGCGGCCCCTGGGCCGGGCCGGTCGTCGCTTGCGCGCTGGTGCTGCACCGCGAGATCGCCGGCCTCGCCGACAGCAAGACGCTCGCCGCCAGGCGGCGCGAGCTACTGGCCGAGCGGCTCGCCGACCCGCGGGTGGCGAGCTTCGCCATCGGCGTCGCGTCCGTCACCGAGATCGACCGCCTCAACATCCGCGTCGCCACCTTTCTCGCCATGCGCCGGGCCGTCGACCGCCTGCCGGTCAGGCCGCTGCGCCTGCTCGTCGACGGCCGCGACGCGCCCGACCTGGGGCTGCCCGCGGGCGGCGTGGTCGGCGGCGACGGCAAGGTCGCCGCCATCGCCGCCGCCTCGATCGTCGCCAAGGTGTGGCGCGACCGGCTGATGGCCCGGCTCGACGCCCGGCACCCGATCTACGGGTGGCGCACCAACATGGGCTACGGCACCGCGGCGCACCGTGCCGCCCTCGCCCGACACGGGATCAGCGCGCACCATCGACGCAGCTTCGCGCCGGTCCGAACGTTGCTGAGATGAGCCGCCGCGACCGTCGGTCCCTGCGCGCGGGCGCGCCGCGTGCTAAGTTTCGGCGTCGAAAGGAGCAAGATGAGTATGTTCGCGCGCTCGATGGTCGTGTTGGGCCTATGGCTCATCTTCGCCCCCGGCCTTGCGCAATCGCCGAGCGTTGGCCTGATCCGTATCGACGGGCCCATCGGGCCCGCGACGGCGGCCTATGTCGAGCGCGGGCTCGAGGCCGCCGCGGAGGCGGGCCACGAGGCCGTCGTCCTCGAGATCGACACGCCGGGCGGCCTCGTCACCGCGACCCGGGACATCGTCGAGGCGATACTCGGAGCGTCCATGCCGGTGGTGGGCTACGTCGCACCGCAGGGCGCCCAGGCAGCGAGCGCTGGCGTCTACATCCTCATGGCGACGCACGTCGCGGCCATGGCACCGGCGACCAACGTCGGCGCCGCCACACCGGTCACCATGGGCGGCTCCAATCCGCTGCCGGCGCAGCCTCCAGAGGCGGACGAGACGGAGGGGGCGGACGACGGCGGCGACGACCCCGGCGGTGACGAGAAGGCGGCAGCGCCGGCGGACGCCGGCCGGGCCAAGGCGGTCAACGACGCGGCGGCCTTTCTCGTCAGCCTCGCCGAGCTGCGCGGGCGCAACGTCGAATGGGCGGAGGAAGCGGTCCGGGCGGCTTCGAGCCTGTCGGCAGAGGCGGCCCTCGAGGCCGGCGTGATCGAGTTCATCGCCGCCGACCACGCGGCGCTGCTCGCGCGGGTCGACGGGCGGACGACCACCGTCGACGATCGAGAGGTGACGTTGGCGACCGCGGGCGCGTCGATCCGTGCGATCGAGCCGACCTGGCAGGAGGAGCTGCTCGCCGTCCTCACCAATCCCAACGTCGCCTACATCCTGATGCTCGTGGGTGTCTACGGCATCATCTTCGAGCTCGCCAATCCGGGCATCATCGGCTCGGGGGTCGTCGGCGCGATCTGCCTCTTGCTGGGCCTGTTCGCCCTCAACCTGCTGCCCATCGACTACGCCGGGTTCGGGCTCATTCTCCTGGGCGTCGCCCTCATGGTCGGCGAGGCGGTCACCCCCGGCGTCGGCATCCTCGGGATCGGCGGCCTGCTCGCCTTCGTGCTCGGCTCGGTCCTGCTCATCGACACCGAAGCGGCGGGCTTCGCGCTCTCGCCCTGGGTCATCGGCGCCGTCACGGCATCGACCGCGGGGCTTCTCGTGGGCGTGCTGGCGCTCGCGGTCGGAGCCCAGCGCGGCCGCGTCGTGAGCGGCGCCGAGGGGCTCGTCGGCCAGACCGGCCGCGTGCTCGCCTGGGAGGGCGATCACGGCTCGATCCACGTCGCCGGCGAGAACTGGCGCGCGCACGGCGCCGCGGGCCTGCAGCCCGGCGGCCGCGCGGAAGTTACCGAGGTCGAGGGGCTGACCTTGAAGGTCAAGCCCGCGGCCGACCCTGTGGAGAAGACCCGATGATGCTGTCCTTCGACTTTGTGCTGTACGCGGTGATCGCCGCCGCCCTGATCTTCCTCGTCGTCTCGATCTTCCGCATCCTGCGGGAGTACGAGCGCGGGGTGATCTTCACCCTCGGCCGCTTCACCGGCGTGAAGGGGCCTGGCCTCATCATCGTCATCCCCTTCGTGCAGCAGATGGTTCGCGTCGACCTGCGCACGATCGTCCTCGACGTGCCGAGCCAGGACGTCATCTCCCGCGACAACGTCTCGGTGAAGGTCAACGCCGTCTTGTACTTCCGTGTCGTCGACGCCGAGAAGGCGGTGATCCAGGTCGAGGACTTCAGGGACGCGACCAGCCAGCTGGCCCAGACGACGCTGCGCTCGGTGCTCGGCAAGCACGAGCTCGATTCGATGCTGGCCGAGCGCGACAAGCTGAACTCCGACCTGCAGGGGATCCTCGACGACAGCACCGACATCTGGGGGATCAAGGTCGCCAACGTCGAGATCAAGCACGTCGACATCGACGAGAGCATGATCCGCGCGATCGCCCGGCAGGCCGAGGCCGAGCGCAACAGGCGGGCACGGATCATCAATGCCGAGGGCGAGCGCCAGGCCGCCGAGCAGCTGGTCGAGGCCGCCCGGATCATCGGCGAGGAACCGGGCGCCATGCAGCTGCGTTACCTGTCGACGCTCTACGACGTCGCCAACGAGAAGAACTCGACCATCGTCTTTCCCTTCCCGATCGACTTGATGAAGGGGCTGGAAAAGCTCGTCGCGAAGGGTTGATCCGGGAGGCTTCAGCCCCGAAGCTGCCGGCCGATCGCCTCGAGGAGAACCCGTTGGCCGCCGACATTCGCGTCCTCCCCGGCCTGCCCACCCCGCTGGGCGCGACCTGGGACGGCGCAGGTACGAACTTTGCGCTGTTCTCCGCGCACGCGACCCGGGTCGAGCTCTGCCTCTTCGACGAGCGCGGCCGGCGCGAGACGCATCGCGTCACCCTGCCCGAGATGACCCATGAGATCTGGCACGCCTACCTGCCCGATGTGAGGCCGGGCCAGCTCTACGGCTATCGGGTGCACGGTCCCTACGCTCCGGACGCCGGCCACCGGTTCAATCCCAACAAGCTCTTGATCGACCCCTACGCCAAGGCGCTCGCAGGCAAGCTCGAATGGCACGATTCCCTGTTCGGCTACACCCTCGGTCACGCCGACGAGGATCTCTCCTTCGACAAGCGCAACTCGGCGCGCTACGTGCCCAAGAGCGTCGTCGTCGATCCCGCCTACACCTGGGGCCGCGAGCGGCCGCAGGTGCGCCCCTGGCAACAGACCGTCGTCTACGAGATGCACGCCCGCGGGTTCTCCATGCTGCACCCCGAGGTGCCGCGGACCGAGCGCGGCACGATCGGTGCGCTGAGCCGTGCGCCGATCGTCGACTACCTGAAAGATCTGGGCATCACCTCGGTCGAGCTGCTGCCGATCCATGCCTTCGTCCATGACCGCATCCTCACCGATCGCGGCCTCCGCAATTACTGGGGCTACAACTCCATCGGCTTCTTCGCCCCGCACCCCGAGTACCTCGGGCGCAACGGCATCAACGAGATCAAGACGCTCGCCCAGGTCCTCCACGACAACGAGCTCGAGCTCATCCTCGACGTCGTCTACAACCATACTGCGGAAGGCAATCACCTCGGGCCGACCTTGAGTTTTCGCGGCATCGACAATAAATCATACTATTACTTAGTGCACGGGAACGAACGCTTTTACAACGATTTCACCGGCACGGGCAATGCGCTGGAGCTGCGGCACCCGGCGGTGCTGCGCATGGTCACCGACAGCCTGCGCTACTGGCTCACCGAGATGCGCGTCGACGGCTTTCGCTTCGACCTCGCGACGACGCTGGCGCGGGTCAACGGCCAGTTCGACCAGCACGCCGGCTTCCTCGACGCGGTCGCCCAAGATCCCGTGCTCGCTCAGGCCAAGCTCATCGCCGAGCCGTGGGATACCGGCATGGGCGGCTACCAGGTCGGCGCCTTCCCGCCCGGCTGGGCCGAGTGGAACGACAAGTACCGCGACTGCGTGCGGCGCTACTGGAAGGGCGACGAGGGTCAGCTCGGCGAGCTCGCCTCCCGGCTCGCCGGCTCCGCCGACGTCTACGACCATCGCGGCCGCCGCCCCTGGGCCAGCGTCAACTTCGTGACCGCGCACGACGGCTTCACCCTCAAAGACCTGGTCAGCTACGACCACAAACATAATCACGCCAATGGCGAGGACAACCGCGACGGCACCGACAACAACTACAGCTGGAACCACGGCGCCGAAGGACCGACGGCGGACCCGGCCATCGACGCGCTGCGGCTGCGGCAGATGAAGAACCTGCTCGCCACCCTCTGCCTGTCGCAAGGCGTGCCGATGCTGGTCGCGGGCGACGAGATGGGGCGCAGCCAACGCGGCAACAACAACGCCTACTGCCAGGACAACCAGCTGAGCTGGATCGACTGGCGCGCCCTCGAGGAGGAGCCGGCACGCGAGCTGCACGGGTTCCTGCGCGGCCTGTTGCGGCTGCGGCGCGCACACGCGGTGTTCCATCGCCAGCGCTTCTTCGTCGGCCGCATCATCCCTGGAACGGAAGTTCGCGACGTCACCTGGCTCAGGCCCGACGGCGGGGTGATGCGCGAGGCCGACTGGCAGGTCGGCCATGCCCGCGCCCTCGGCATGCTGATCTCGGGCGAAGCTGGCCTCATGCACGTCACCGAGCGCGGGGTGCCCGAGCCCGACGACACCTTCCTCATGATCCTCAACGCCGGGGTCGAGCCGATCACCTTCGCCCTGCCGCGCGCGTCCTGGCATTGCGTGTTCGACACGACGGCCGCGGACGCGGTGCTCGAAGCGTCGCCCGAGGAGGACACGCCTCTGGGCGACATCGGCGCCTACGAGGTCGGCAGCCGCTCGCTCGTGCTGCTGCGCCGCAACGGAGGTTCGTGATGCCGGATCGGGGCTACCGCTTCGGGCCCGTCGTCGAGGAGGACGCCGTCCGCTTTCGCCTCTGGGCGCCGGCGGCCGCCGAGGTCGGCCTCGTGCTCGACCCGGGCGGCGTCACCGAGCGCGCGATCGCCATGCGCCCCGAGGGCGAGGGCTGGCACGCGCTCCGGGTCGAGGGCGCCGGCGCAGGCACGCGCTATCTCTTCTCCATCGGCGGCCTTCAGGTGCCCGATCCGGCCTCGCGCTACCAGCCCCTCGACGCGCTCGGACCGAGCGAGGTGGTCGACACCGACCGCTTCGCGCTCGCCGCCGCGGACTGGCGGGGCCGGCCCTGGCACGAGACGGTGCTGTACGAGCTGCACGTCGGCACCTTCACGCCGACGGGCGACTTCGCCGGGGTCGAGGCCAAGCTCGACCATCTGGCGGCGCTCGGCATCACCGCGGTCGAGCTCATGCCGCTCGCCGACTTCGCCGGCGCCCGTAACTGGGGCTATGACGGGGTGCTCCACTTCGCGCCCGACAGTGCCTACGGCCGCCCCGAGGCCCTCGCCAGTCTCGTCGACGCCGCGCACCGCCGCGGGCTGATGGTCTTTCTCGACGTCGTCTACAACCACTTCGGTCCCGAGGGGAACTTCCTCGGCGCCTACGCGCCGCACTTCTTCACCGACGACTGGCACACGCCGTGGGGCAAGGCGATCGACTTCCGCAGGCCCGAGGTCCGGCGCTTCTTCACCGAGAACGTGCTCTACTGGCTGGAGGTCTTCCGCATCGACGGCCTGCGCTTCGATGCCGTGCACGCCGTCGCCGACCCGAGCCGGCCGCACATCCTGACCGAGATCGCGGGTCTCGTCCGCGCCGAGCTGGAGTCCCGGCGCCACGTGCATCTCGTTCTCGAGAACGACGCCAACGAGGCCCGCCACCTTGCGCGCGCTGCGGACGGCCATGCCGTGCGCTACGACGCGCAATGGAACGACGACTTCCACCATGTCGCCCAGCATCTCATGACCGGCGACACCGAGGGCTACTACGCCGACTACGCCGCGGCACCCGCCGACAAGCTCGCCCGCTCGCTGGCCTCCGGCTTCGTCTACCAGGGCGAGCCCTCGGCGTTTCGCGACGGCGAGCTTCGCGGCGAGCCGTCGGGCCACCTGCCGCCGACCTGCTTCGTCAACTTCGTCCAGAACCACGACCAGGTCGGCAACCGCGCTTTCGGCGAGCGGCTCGCGGGCCTCGCCGACGAGCGTCGGCGCGCCTGCTTCGCCGCCATCCTCCTGCTCGCGCCGATGCCACCTCTGCTGTTCATGGGCGAGGAGTGGGGCTCGGTGCAGCCCTTCCTCTACTTCACCGACTTTCACGACGAGCTGGCGGACGCCGTCCGCGACGGGCGGCGCCGCGAGTTCGCGCGCTTCGCCGCCTTCGCGGATCCCGCCGCCCGTGAACGGATCCCCGACCCCAACGCCGCCTCGACCTTCGCGCGCTCGAAGCTCGACTGGGAGACGGCCGAGAGCGAGGC
>CAYZSE010000001.1:61545-70512 GCA_964481035.1 uncultured Geminicoccaceae bacterium
TGGTGGGCGGACGTCCTCATGTGGGGCGAGGGCTCGCCCTTCGCCGACTATTTCGACATCGACTGGGACAGCCCCGAGCCGACCCTCGCCGGCAAGGTGCTCTTGCCGGTCCTCGGCGATCACTACGGCCGGGTGCTCGAGGACGGTCAACTGCACCCGGCGCTGGACGGCGGGCGTTTCGTCGTCCGCTATTTCGAGCACACGGTGCCGATCCACCCGCGCGAGGGCGCCGAGCTGCTCGAGACGGCGCTCGGCGAGGCGCGGCGGCAAGAGGCCGACGACGCCGCCGAGACCCTCGCCGAGCTCGCCGCCACGGCCCGGCTCATCTCCAGGCGCCGCGAGCGGGTCTCGCGCCAGCGGCGCCGCGCCGACCGCGATCGCGCCGAGCACATCGAGCACCGCCTCGCCGAGGCGCGCGCGGCACGGCCCGCGATCGAGGCGGCGCTTCAGGCGGCGCTCGCACACTTCACCCCCGGCGGCGGCGAGGGCGAGCCGGGCAAGGCCTCCGATCGGCTCCACCGGCTGTTGGAGCGCCAAGCCTATCGCCTGGCTTTCTGGCGGCTGGCCGCGCAGGAGATCAACTACCGCCGCTTCTTCGACATCAACGACCTCGCCGGCCTTCGCATGGAGGAACCGGCGCTGTTCGACGCCGCCCACAAGCTCGTCGTCGAGCTCGTGCAGGCGGGCGACGCGCACGGCCTGCGCCTCGATCACATCGACGGCCTGCTCGACCCCCTCGCCTACCTCACCCGGCTCAAGCGCGTCCTCAAGAGCGCCGGCGGCGACGGCATCACGCTGCACGTCGAGAAGATCCTCGGCCATCACGAGCGCCTGCGCGCCGATTGGCCGATCGCCGGCACGACCGGCTACGAGGTGATGAGCCTCATCCACGGCATCCAGATCGACCCGCAGGCGCGGCGTCCGCTCGTGGCCGTCTACCGGGCCCTCACCGAGACGACCGGCGATTTCCCCACCGAGACCGTGCGCGCCAAGCGGCTCATCATGGACACGAGCCTCGCCGCCGAGCTCAACGTGCTGGCGGGCGATCTCAATCGCATCGCCAAGCGCTCGCGCTTCACCCGCGACTACGCCCGCCGCGCCCTGCGCGAGGCGCTCGCCAACGTCGTCGCGCATTTTCACGTCTATCGCACCTATGTCGACGCGAACGGTGCGGGCGACGCGGATCGGGCGGTCATCGGCATCGCCGTCGCCCGCGCGCGCCGCGCCGCCACGACGCCGGACCTCTCGATCTACGACTTCGTCGAGCAGGTGCTCTGCGCCGAGATCGACGCCCCGACCCTGCCGGCCGGCCGGGCGCGCGAGATCGTCCGCTTCGCCCGCCGCATGCAGCAATACACGGGGCCGGTGACCGCCAAGGCGGTCGAGGACACGACCTTCTACCGCTGGCTGCCGCTGATCTCGCTCAACGAGGTCGGCGGCGAGCCGGAGCCGTTCGGCACGTCGCTCGCGACCTTCCACGCCGCCCATGCCGAGCGGCTGCGCGACTGGCCGCAGGCGCTCGTCGCCACCGCTACCCACGACCACAAGCGCGGCGAGGACGTCCGCGCCCGGCTCGCCGTCATCAGCGAGCGGCCGCAGGCCTGGAGCCGCGCGGTGCGCCGGTGGTTCCGGCTGGCGACGCCGATGCGCACGACCACGGAGGACGGCCCGGCGCCGTCCGCCAACGATCTCTACCTGTTCTTCCAGACGGTCGTCGGCGCCTGGCCCTTGGACCTCGAGCCCGACGACGCCGTGGGGCTCGAGGCCTTTCGCGAGCGGCTGCACGGCTACATGGAGAAGGCCGTCCGCGAGGCCAAGCTGCGCACGAGCTGGGCCGTCGTGAACGACGTCTACGAGGCCGCCGTCCACGACTTCGTCGACGCCTCGCTCGATCCGGAGCAGGCCCCTCGCCTGTTGGGCGAGCTGCACGGCTTCGCCGCCGAGCTGCAGCCTCCGGGCGCCGTCAACGGTCTCGCCCAGACGGTGCTCAAGCTCACGGTGCCGGGCGTGCCGGACATCTATCAGGGAACCGAAGGCTGGGATCTCAGCCTGGTCGACCCCGACAACCGCCGCCCGGTCGACTACCCCGAGCTCGACGACGCGCTCGCGGCGCTCGCCACCGGCGAGGCGACGCCCGAAGGGCTCGCCCGGCACTGGCGCGACGGCCGCATCAAGCAGGCGGTGGCGGCCCGCCTCCTCGCCTGCCGGCGTGCGCAGCCCGAGCTGTTCGCCGCCGGCGACTACGTGCCCCTCGAGGTCGCGGGCAGCGCCGCCGCGGCCGTCCTCGCCTTCGCCCGGCTGCACGCCGGCCGCGCGCTCGTCGTCGCGGTGCCGCGGCTCGCCGCCGACCGGCTGGCCGATCCGACCAATCTGGGCCTCGACTGGGGCGACACCACGCTCATCGGCGCCGACGGGCTGAGCCAAGGCGGTCCCTGGCACGACGTGCTCCGCGACCAGCCGCTCGACGACGCCCGTTTCCGCCTCGCCGACCACGCCCTCGCCCCGCCGGTGCTGGTCGCCCTCGGCGGCGGCGCCGACTGAGCTTCAGCCGGCTTGCTCGAGGCGGACCAGGCGCCCGGCGCCGTGCGGGTGCTCGCGGGCGATGGCGAGGCCTTCGGGCGGCGACAGCCCGTCCTCCCTGCCGATCTCGACCAGAACGACGGCCCCGGGCGCGAGCCAGCCGCCGGCGAGCAGACGCGTAAGGCAGCGCTCCGCTTCGCGCCCGCCGTAGGGCGGATCGAGAAAGGCGACGTCGAAGGTGCGCCGCGAGGTCGCCAGGCGGGTGGCGTCGTTCTGAAGGACGCGGCCGCGCCCGTGCAGGCCGAGGCTCTCCAGGTTGCGGCGGATGATGGCCGCCGCCTTGGGGGCATTCTCGACGAAGGCGACCTCGGCGAAGCCCTGGCTCAGCGCCTCCAATCCGACGGCGCCGGTGCCGGCGAAGAGGTCGACCAGCCGCAGATCGGTGAAGTCGCCGAGCCGGCCGCGGAGAATGTCGAAGGCGGCCTCGCGGCGCCGCGCCGCCGTCGGCCGCAACAGCTCGCTGTCGGCGGGCGCAGCGAGCGGGCGGCCCTTGAGGCTGCCGGCGAGGATCCGCAGGCTCATCGGCCGAGCACCTTGCCGACCTGCTCCTTCAAGACCTTGCCGGTCACCTCGCTGACCTCGCCGCGCCCGAGCGCACCGAGCTGGAAGGGGCCGTAGGCGGTGCGGATGAGCCGGTTCACCTGATAGCCGAGATGCTCAAGGACCCGACGCACCTCGCGGTTCTTGCCCTCGCGCAGGCGCACCGTGAGCCAGGCGTTACCGCCCTGCTGGCGGTCCAGCGCCGCCTCGATCGAGCCGTAGCGCACGCCCTCGACGACGACGCCGTCCGCGAGCGTGGCGAGTGCCGCCGGGTCGACCCGGCCGTGCACCCGCACCCGGTAGCGCCGCGCCCAGCCGGTCCGGGGCAGCTCGAGATGACGCTTGAGGGCGCCGTCGTTGGTGAGGAGCAAGAGCCCCTCGGAATTCAGGTCGAGCCGGCCCACCGGCATCATGTGGTCGAGGTGGCGCGGCAGCTGGTCGTAGATGGTCGAGCGGCCTTCCGGGTCGCGCCGCGCCGTGAGCACGCCCTCGGGCTTGTAGAAGCGCACCAGCCGCGTCGGCTCGCGGTCGGGCAAGGGCGCGCCGTCGACCTCGATGACGCTCCCCGCGTCGACGAGAAAGGCCGGGGTCTGCAGCACCTTGCCGTCGACGGCGACCCGGCCGTCGAGGATCAGCCGCTCGGCGTCGCGCCGTGAGCACAGGCCCGCGCGGGCGATGCGCTTGGCGATGCGCTCGCCCGCTTCAACGCCCACGGGCCGCCTCCAAGAACGCCGCGAAGATGGCCTCGTCGGCGGCGCTGACGGCGTATTCCGGATGCCATTGCACGCCAAGCGCGAAGCGGAAGGCGGGCGCCTCGATCGCCTCGATGACGCCGTCCGGCGCGCGGCCGCTCACCACGACGCCCGCAGGCACGCGCCCGGCGGCCTGGTGGTGCGCGCTGTTGACAGAGATGGATCGCGCGCCCGCGATGCGGTGGAGGAGCGTGCCCGCCGCGATTGCGACCTCGTGGCCGGGCTCGGTGCGCGGGTTGGGCTGCTCGTGGGCGAGCGCCCCCTCCACCTCGTCGGGGATGTGCTGGATGAGCGTGCCGCCGAGCACGACGTGCAGGAGCTGCTGGCCGCCGCAGATGCCGAGCACCGGCAAGTCGCGCTCGAGGGCGCCCTTGGCGACGGCGAACTCGAAGGCGGTGCGGCGGTCCTTGGTGGCGGTCAGCGCGTGCCTGGCGCCGCCCCCGTAGTAGCTCGGGTCGACGTCGAACGCACCGCCGGTGACGACGAGACCGTCGAGCCGATCGAGATAGGCCCATGCCGCGTCGGGCGCGTGCGGGAGCGCGACGGGCAGACCGCCGGCGCGGACCACCGCGTCGAAGTAGTTCTCCCGGCAGGCGTACCAGGGCAGTGCGCTGTAGCCGCCCTCCTCACGATCGAGGGTTATGCCGACGAGGGGCTGCGCACGGGGTGTTCGCTCCATGAGCAGCACCTAGGCGTCGGCGCCGGCGAGCACAAGACGGGGCGCGATCTTCGCGGCGGCGCCCGTTGCGCGGAAAGCCTTGGTTAACGTCGAAGGCTTAATGCTGGGTTCGCACCGGCCCCGCTCGGGAGACCCCAGATGAACCGCGCCGCACTCGGCGTTGCCCGCCTCGCGCTCGGCGCCATCGCGCTCACCGCCTCGACGACGCCGCCGCGCGCCGAGCCGGCAGCGGCCCCTCCCGCGCCCTTCGTCGCGAGCCCGATGCAGGTCGAGCTCAACGGCTTCAACGGGCGCATCGCCGGCGCGGGGCTCGCGCTCACCGTCGGACGCGGGCCGATGGCCTCGGTCGGCGCCGCGCGGCAGGACTGGTCGCCGCTCACCATCGCGCTCGCCCCGCACCTGCCCCGCCATGGGACGGCCCTGACCGCCGAGGACGGCGGCGCGTTCGCGTCCGCGGGCGCGGCCTTCCCCAGCCGCGACGGCCTCGGCGAGCGGCACCGGCTCCGCATCGACGTCGACGCGCCTGGTGGCCTCCATCTCGCAGCCGCCTGCAGCGACGACGGCAGTGAGGATCTCGCAGCCCGCGTCGCCCGCGGCGGCCGGGTCAGGCTCGCCGCCGCCGCCGCCGTCGGTCGCGAAGCGCAGGCCGATGACGCCTGGCGGTTCGACGGCTCGATCGCGGCCGTCGACACGGCCACGGGCTGGAGCCTCGCCGTTGCCGCCGCCGGCGAGGAACGGGAGCGCGCCGGCGTCCAACGGCGGGTCTACGTCAAGTTGGCGCGAGGGTTCGCATGGCGATCTGCCGGTGAGCTCGTCCTGGGCGTCGACGGCGGGACCGCGCGCTATGGCACCGCGGCGGCGAGCGTGCTCGGCGTGGGTGCCCGTCTTCGCGGCAAGGCGCTCGACGTGTTCGCCGCGGCGCGGTGGTACCAGGCGCGCGACGAGGGCATCGACGGGCATGCCGAGCACGTCTTCACCGGCGGCGCGCTGCGCTTTTGATCGCTGTTCTTCAGGGGTTCGGCGCGAGCCGCCTCACGCCGTCGACGAAGCGCTCCAGCGTCGGCGACAGGCGGCCTCTGGGGTAGACCGCGTCGATCAGCTGAAACCGGCCGCGGGTCGTGAAGGCGGTCCGCAGCGCGGCCTCGAGCTCGGCGCGGGTCGTGACGCGGTAGCCGTCGCCGCCGAGACCGCGAGCCATCTCGGCGAAGCGCCAGTCGTCCAGGTCGTTGAAGGCGCTCTCGGGCTGGAAGGCCCGCAGCATCTCCCAGCTCGCGTTGTTGAAGACGACGACGATGGGATCGATGCCGAGCCGCCGGCAGTTGCCGAGCTCCCAGCCCGTCATCTGAAAGGCGCCGTCGCCGACCAGGACGAGGGCGCGCTCGCCGGCGGCGATCTGCAGCCCGATGCCCGCCGGCACGCCGAAGCCCATGCCGGCGTAGTAGCCGGGCGCCACCAGCACGCTCTGCGCGAGGTCCATGGCGCTGAACAGGCAATCGCCCATGTCGGCCGCTACCGGCGGGACGCCGTGCGCGGCGAAGGCGTCGTTGAGCCCGGTCACGATGTCCCGCGGATGCAGGTCCGCAGCGTCGGCCACGAGCCCGCGGGGCGGCGCCGGCGCGGGCGGCGCCATGCCGCCACGGCTCGTCGCCGGCCGCGCCAGCAGCGCGTCGACGAAGGCGTCGAGCGGGACGTCCGGATAGACGTGGTGACCCGGATGCACGGCGCGGTCGACGGCGCGGATCGTGTGCTTGAGGTCGAGATCGCCGGCGGCGACACCGAAGTTTGTGTCGGACAGGATGACGCCCAGGAGCAAGAGCGTGTCGGCGGCCTCGACGAGCTCGGTCACCGCCGGATCGCCGGCAACGCCGAGATAGGTGCCGGCGAGCGGCACGTCGGCACCGCTCAACAGGCCACGGCCCATGAACGAGGTGACGACGGGCAGGCCGAGGCGCCGCGCCAGCCTCGCCACCTTCGCCTCGAGGCGATAGCGCCGGACCTCGACGCCGACCATCAGCACCGGGCGCCGGGCATGCTCGAGGCGGGTCATGACCTCGAAGGCGCAGGCCTCGACGGCGGCGGCGTCGACCGGTGTCGGGGCGTAGGGGGCAACCGGCTGGATGTCGACGGCGACCATGTCGCGCGGGAGCTCGATGTAGACGGGTCGAGCCTGCTCGCGCGCGGCGGCGAGCACGCGGGCAATCTCCGTCGCCGCCGTGCGTGCATCGTCGAGCCGCGCCTGGGCGCAGGTAATCTCCGCGAAGACGCGGTATTGGCTGTCTTGTCTCGGTCCCTGATGATGGAGCAGGAGGCCCGACGCGCTCTCTGCCCGAGCCGGGGCGCCGGCGATGACGACCACGGGCGACTTCTCGGCGTAGGCCCCGGCGACCGCGTTGACGATGTTGAAGGCGCCGGCGCCGTAGGTCACTGCGGCGACACCGAGCGCCGAGCGGTAGCGGGCGACCGCGTCCGCGGCGAATCCCACCGCCGGCTCGTGGCTCAAGGTGTGCAGCGGCAGGATGCCGGTCTGCTCGACGAGCTCGAAGAAGGGCAGCGCGAAGTCGCCGGGGATGCCGAAAATCTCGTGCGCGCCGTGGTCGCGAAGCGCGTGCAGGAGGGCTTCCGTCAGGCGCAAGGCGGCTCCCCTTCAAGCCAGCAGGTCGTCGAGGGCGAGGGCGTCCGGGGCGTCGACGACGGTCCGCGCCAAGGCGAACGGCACGCCCTGGCGGACGAGCGCCCGGAGGTCGCGCTCGCGCCGCAAGGCCCGTTCCTCCGGCGCGCGAAACGGCCCGAGCCCGCGGCGTCGGGCATAGCGGACAGCGGCCGCCCGCTCCAGGTCACCGGCGCCCCGTGCCTCGCCTTCGAGCGCGTCGTCGATCAGCGTACCCTCGAGGCCGTCGGCTTGAAGCTCGCGACGGACCCGGCCGGGCTGCCGACCCCGACGCAGCAGCGCCCGCGCCCGGCCGCGGGCGTAGGCCCCGTCGTCGACGAGGCCCTGGCGGGCGAGGGCCGCAACCAGCGCGCGCACGTCGTCGATGACCGGCGCCGTCGCCAGCCCCAGCCGCTCGGCCTCGTGCACGGCGCGGCGGGTGAGCACGCGCTCGAGCCGCCCGCGCGAGGCGGCATGGCGCTCGAGATAACGCAGGGCGCGCGCCCGCAGCCGCTCCGGGGTCGGTCGTTCAGGCGGCAAGGTTCGCGTTCGTGCGGTCGGTCACGAGCATGTGACCCGGCTTGTGGGTGATGCAGAAGGGCGGTCGCGCCGCCTCGAGGACCGCCTGCGGCGTCACCCCGCACGCCCAGAAGACCGGGATCTCGCCGGCCTCCACGACCGGGTCGTCGCCGAAGTCGGCGCGGGCGAGCTCGCCGACGCCGATCTGCTCGGGGTAGCCCAGATGAACGGGCGCGCCGTGCACCGCCGGAAAGCGGGTGGTGACTTCGACGGCCTTGATGACGTCCGCCGGCCGGAAGGGGCGCATCGAGACCACCATCTTGCCATGGAGCCGGCCCGCCGGCGCGCAGTCGATCGAGGTCCGATACATCGGCACGTTGCGGTTGAGATCGAGGTGGCGCAACGGCAGACCGGCGTCGAGCAGCGCCTGCTCGAAGGAGAAGGAACAGCCGAGCGCGAACGTCACCAGGTCGGGGCGCCAATGGTCGGTGACGTCCGAGGTTTCCGCGACGCACGCGCCGTCCTCGAAGACCCGATAGCCCGAAAGATCGGTCCGCAGGTCGAGATCCTCGGCCCAGCCCGGCAGGCTGGTCGCGCCCGGCTCGCTCGCGACCAAAAGCGGGCAGGGCTTGGGGTTGCGCTGGCAGAAGAGCAGAAAATCGAAGGCCCAATCGCGCGGCAGCACGACGAGATTGGCTTGGACCCGGCCGGGTGCCAACCCGGCGGTGGGCCGCCCCCAAGCACCCGTGCGCATGGCGCGCCGCGCCGCCAGAGGGTCCGTCAGATCGCTCGCCTGCGGCGCGTGCAGCGTGTCCACCTCGCCCTCCTCGGGACGTGAAGCAACGTCATAGTACCTTAGGGCTATCTAACATATCATGGCGCGATGCCCAGAGCCGAGGCGGACCTCCTCGATTCGGCGCGCTTGAAGCCTCTCGCGCAATGGTTACATTGAGGATGCGGTTTGAGTGAAAGGCCGGTGATGCGTGACGGGAACGAGAGTGGATCGAAGACCAAGCTCTTCTGCTCGTTCTGCGGCAAGAGCCAGAACGAGGTGAAGAAGCTCATCGCCGGACCGAACGTCTTCATTTGCGATGAATGCGTCGCACTTTGTACCGACATTCTGACCGAGGAGCGCGGCAAGACGACCCCCGCCGACCGAGAGGCGCTGCCGACCCCCGCGGCGATCAACCGCGATCTCGACGACTACGTGATCGGGCAGGCGGGGGCGAAGCGGGTGCTGTCGGTGGCGG
>CAYZSE010000002.1:0-26662 GCA_964481035.1 uncultured Geminicoccaceae bacterium
GCGCGTCTGCGCGTCCTCGCCGCGGACCGCCTTCAGCGTCTCGTCGATGAGCTCGGCCGTCGCTCTCTCCTCACCTGGAGGCGTGTGCCCGGGTCGCGTCGAGCCACGGGCGACGGCGGGCGCACGGCCGGTCGCTCCCTCGGCCGTGCGCGCCTGGAGCGCGATCTTCTCGATGTGCTCCAGCGCGCGCTGGGTCGCCTCGTCCATGATCTCGTCCGCTGGGTCCGCGGGCCAGCTTGCGGCCGGCCGGGTCCACGGGCAACGCGGACGAAGGGCGGCGGCCTGCGCGCCTCTTGCAGGCAAAACGATAGAGTATATCATCGCGATGAAACGGATCCTGGCCCGGGAGTGACCCCATGCGATCCCACGTGCTCGCCGCCGCGACCCTGCTGCTCGGTGCCACGGCGGCGCCGGCGCAGGCGGCACCGAACGTGGTTGCGACCATCCTGCCGGTCCAAAGCCTCGCCGCCGCGGTCATGGCGGGCGTCGGCGAGCCGGAGCTGCTGCTCGCGCCGGGGACGTCGCCGCACGCCTACGCGCTCAAGCCGAGCGAGGCCGCGATGCTCGAGGAGGCCGAGCTCGTGCTCTGGATCGGGCCCGCGCTCGAGACTTTCCTCGCCGACACGCTCGCCACCGTCGCCCACGACGCGCACCGGCTGGTGCTCATGGACGCGCCCGGCATGACGCTGCTCGCGGGCCGCGCCGGCGGCGCCTGGGACGCCCACGACCACGACCATGCCCATGATCACGGTCAGCACGATCACGGCGAGCACGACCACGGCGACGAGACGGCGGCCGTCGAGGCCCACGACGAGCATGGGCACGACGAGCACGGGCACGACGAGGGCGCTGACGCGGCCGGCGCGCACGACCACACGCCCGAGGAGCACGGCGACGTCGACGCGCATGTCTGGCTGGCGCCCGCCAACGCCATCGCCATGACCCGGGCCATCGCCGACGAGCTCGCCCATCTCGATCCCGCCAACGCCCCGGCCTACGCGGCCAACGCGGCGGCGACGATCGCCGAGCTGGAGGCGCTCACGGACGAATTGGCGGCCGAGTTGGAGCCGGTCGCCGGCACGCCGTTCATCGTCTTTCACGACGCCTACCCCTATTTCGAGGACGCCTTCGGGCTCAACGCGGTCGGCTCGGTGACGATCAGCCCGGAGCAGCAGCCGGGCACCGGCCAGGTCGCCGAGCTGCGCGCCAAGATCGAGCGCCTGGAGGCGGCCTGCGTCTTCGCCGAGCCGCAATTTCCGCCGCGTCTCGTCGAGACGCTCGTCGCCGGCACGCCGGCGCGGATGGGCACGCTCGACCCGATCGGCAGCGACCTCGCGCCCGGCGCCGACGCCTACCCGCAGCTCATGCGCGATCTCGCGGGCTCGCTGGTCGATTGCCTCGCCGCCGCGAGCTGAGGGCTCGCGTCTTGCCGCCGCCGCGAGCCGAGGCTCGCGTCTTGCCGCCGCCGCAGGGGATGGGCACAACCGTGCGGAGGCGGCGGCGGGGAGGTGGCCATGCACGTCTTCGGGACCACGGCGGACGGCCGTGAGGTCCACGCGGTGCGCCTGCGCGGCGGCCGGCTCGAGGCCGATGTCCTCACGCTCGGCGGCATCGTCCAGCGGCTCGCGCTCGACGGCTGGCCGCACCCGCTGACGCTCGGCTTCGCCGAGGTCGCCGACTACGAGCGGGTCCGGGGCTTCGTCGGCGCCGTCGCCGGGCGCTACGCCAACCGCATCGCGCGCGCCCGCTTCCCGCTCGACGGGCGGACCGTCGAGCTGCTCGCCAACGACGGCGCCAACACGCTGCACGGCGGCCCCGACGGCTTCAGCGCGCGGATCTGGCGGATCGAGGCCGTGACCGAGCGCTCGGTCGAGCTCGCACTGGTCTCGCCCGACGGCGACCAGGGCTTTCCCGGCACGCTGACGGCGCGCCTGACCTACCGGCTCGGCGACGACGACAGCCTCGAGGTGGTCTTCACGGCGACGACGGATGCCGTGACCGTCGTCAACCTCACCCAGCACAGCTACTACAACCTTCTGGGTGCGGGCACGATCGACGGCCACCGGCTGCAGGTCGCGGCCGGGCGCTTCGTGCCGGTCGATGCGGCGGGCCTGCCCTTGGACGGGCCGGCGGCGGTGGCGGGCACCGCCTTCGACTTCCTGCGGCCGCGCGGGCTCGCGGGCGTGCGCGTCGATCACAACTACTGCCTCGCCGAGACGCGCCGCCCCGCACCCGTGCCGGCGGCGACGCTGGCGGTCGACGGGCTCGCCATGACGCTGGCGACGACCGAGCCGGGCCTGCAGGTCTATACGGGCGACAAGCTCGAGCGCGGGCCCGGGCCGCGGGCGGGCGTCTGCCTCGAGCCGCAGACCTGGCCCGATGCGCCCAACCGCGAGCTGTTCGCGAGCCCCGTCTTGCGCCCGGGCGAGACCTATCGGCACCATACCCGTCTCGTTTTCGCCCTCGGCTGAGAGACCGCCCATGCGCTTCGCCCGCTATCCGAGCCTCGACGGCGCCGTCGTCTACGTCACCGGCGGCGCTTCCGGCATCGGCGCCGAGATCGTCCGCGCCTTTGCGGAGCAGGGCGCGCGCGTCGGCTTCGTCGACCTCGACGTCGCGGCGAGCGAGGCGCTCGCGGGTGAGCTGGCGGCGGGTGGCGCAACGGTCCGCCACGCCGTCGCCGACCTGCGCCGGATCGACCGGCTCCAGGCCGCCTTCGCCGCGCTCGAGGCCGAGCTCGGCCCGGCCGAGGTGCTCGTCAACAACGCCGCCCGCGATGACCGCCACGCCTGGGCGGAGGTCACGCCCGACTACTGGGACGAGCGGATCGCCACCAACCTGCGCCACATGTTTTTCGCGATCCAGGCGGTGGCGCCGGCCATGATCGCCGCCGGCAAGGGTGCCATCGTCAACCTCGGCTCGAACTCGTGGTGGGAGGCGGTCGGCGGCATGCCCGTCTACACCACCGCCAAGGCGGCGGTGCACGGCCTGACCCGGTCGTTCGCCCGCGACCTCGGCCGGCACCGCATCCGGGTCAACACCGTCGTGCCGGGCTGGGTCATGACCGAGCGGCAAAAGCAGCTCTGGGTGACGCCCGATGCGCTCGCGCGCCACCTGGAGAAGCAGTGCCTGCCGGACCCGATCGACCCCGTCTACGTCGCCCGGGTGGTACTGTTCCTCGCCTCCGACGATGCGGCGATGTGCACCGCCAGCAACTACATGGTCGAGGCCGGCTCGATCTGAGCCCGCTCGCGCCGTTCAGCCAGAAAGGCGTGACGGCCATGCCGTCAATGCTCGTGGTAGAGGTGGTCGAGATACGCGGCGACGGCCGAGATCTCCTCGGTCGTGAGCGGGACCGCGGGCATCATGCCGAGGCCGGAGCGCACCGCGCCGGTCAAGGTGGCGCGGCCGAGCCCGCGGATGTCGCCGGACTCGCCCTCGGTTGCGGTCGGGCCGTGGCATTCGAGACAGAACTCCGCATAGACCTCGGCGCCGCGCGCGATCCGATCGGGCGCCTGCGCGGCCGCTGGCGAACTGGTGAAGGCGATCAGGAAGACGACGAGAGCCCGTATCATGGCGTTGCGGCGATGATGCGATGGGGCAGGTTTCTCGACGGTGGGGCGAGCCGCGAGCGGGGTTGGGCCGATCGATGGTGGAAGGCGCGCCCAAGGGCGCGCCTTCCCGATCGTCGCTCGGCAGATGTCAGCTGCCGACGACGTCGCCGTCGTTCTTGGTGATGACGACGGTGGCCGAGCGCGGCACCGTGCCGTCGTAGTCGGGAAAGCCCGAGCCGAAGGTGCCGGCCGCGAAATCCTCGGCCGAACCGTTCGCGCCCGGATGCTGGAAGTTCACGAACATCGTCTTGCCGTCCGGCGTGGTGACGACGCCCGTGGTCTCCTGGCCCCAGGGACCGGTCGCGAAGCGCTTGATCTCGCCCGTCCGCGGATCGGCGACGAGCATCATGTTCATGCCGAAATCCTCGAGCGGGCCCTCGTAGTCCGGGCCGATGTCGCCCATGTCGGTCTGGATCCACAGGCGCGAGTTCTCGTCGCACCACATTCCGTCCGGGCAGGCGAAGATGCCGTCGTCGTCGAGCGCGCCGCCGCTGGCGAGCGCCGAGTTCTGCGCGTTGCCCGCGACCACGAACAGATCCCAGTCGAAGGTCGCCCGGGTGTGATCACCGTTGGTGTAGTGCCAGCGGACGATCTGGCCGAAATTGTTCTCGGCGCGCGGGTTGACCGCATCCGTCTGGGCCTGGGTGCGACGCGAGTTGTTGGTGAGCGCGAAGTAGACCTCGCCCGAGTTGGGGTCGATCGTGCCCCACTCCGGCCGGTCCATCTTGGTCGCACCGACGAAGTCGGCCGCGAGACGGGTGTTGACGAGGATGTCGGCGAGATCGGCAAAGCCGTTCGCCGGCGTCAACCCGTTGCGGCCCGGCGTCAGCGCCAGCCATTCGCCGGTGCCGTCGTCGTTGAACTTCGCCACGTACAGCGTGCCGGCATCGAGGATCGAGCCGTCGGTCTCACCGGGCACCCAGGCGTCGGCGGAGACGAACTTGTAGATGTACTCGAACCGCGCGTCGTCGCCCGAGTAGCAGACGATGGGCGCGCCCTCGACGATGGGGGCGAAGACCACGCCCTCGTGGGCGAACCGACCCAGATGGGTGCGCTTGACCGGGGTCGCCTCGGGATCGAACGGGTCGATCTCGACGATCCAGCCGAAGGTGTTCGGCTCGTTGCGGTAGTCCTCGGTGGCCGTCGCACCCTTGGTGGTGGCGTCGAAACGGACATACTCGTCCGCACCGGACTTGGCGAGGTGCCAGCCGTAGCGGCCGCCCTGCGGGTTGCTCGACACGCCGTAGCGCTCATGCTCGCGCGGCAGGTCGGGCTTCTGGTCGATCTCGGTGGTATTCGAGAAATAGCCGGCCCAGTTCTCCTCGGCGGTCAGGTAGGTGTTCCACGGTGTTGCGCCATGAGCGCAGTTGTTGAGCGTGCCGCGGCTCATGGTCCCGTCGGGGCTGTACTTGGTGCGGACGTGGGCGGAACCGCGCACCGGACCGCCGATCGCGACGGGTGTGCCGCCGGTCACCTTGCGGTTGCGCGGGTCCTGCACCACGGCCCAGGTGCCGTCGGCCTGCTTGGCGGTGCGGTAGATCGACACGCCGTGCGCGGCGATCTCCATCCGCACCTCGTCGTCGTCGCGCCTGCCGTCGGCGTCGTAGACCACGCTGCGCTTGTCGTGCGCCTCGCCCTTGTAGCCCGCCTTCTCGGCGTGCAGGAAGCGCGGCTCGATGTATTCGTGGTTGACGCAGATGATGCCGTCCGCGGACGAGCCCTCGATCGGGAAGAAGTGGATCCCGTCGTGGTGCTGGCCGACCTGGTGCTCTTGCTCGGCGCCGCTGTTCGCGCCCGAGCGGAAGGCCGGCATGTCGCCCGAAATCGGCTCGCCGGCCGGCGCGAGGATCTGGAAGCTGTAGCCTTCGGGCACGACGACGGTGTCGTCGAAGCTCACCGGCACCGGCGCGAAGCCGAGCAGCGGCGACTTGGACTGCGCCACCGCCGCCTTGCCGATGAGCGAGGTGCCGAAGAGGCCGGTGGCGATGGTGGCGAGGCCGCCGAGCGTGAAACCGCGGCGGGCGACACGGGCTTCCATCACCTCGTAGAAGTTCGCGTTGTCGGAGGTGTTGCACGGCGGCTCGTCGCCGTGCTCGTAGCCCATGGCTTCGGTGTGGTCCGGATAGTCGCGCTCGAGGTCGTTCACCTCTGGCTCCCCCCCAAGTGGATGACTGGAACGGTTCCAATCGTAGAGCCGAAGGATGACAGGGCCATGATAAGGCGAGGCCGGCTGCGTCGAGATGCCTGACCGGTCGCCGCATGCCGCGGCGGGACACGAGGTTCGGCGGACGCGAGGGGTTGCGGGATCGTCGAGCCTCGGGGAGAACGCGCGAGGTTCGAGGGACGAGCCCTCGGCCCCGCCCCTCTCGCCGTCGTGAGGCCCGATGTCCGCCGACCCCGCCGACGCCCTGCGCGGGCTCTATGAGCTCTTGGAGGCCGCGGGTGCGCTCAAGACGACGTTGCGCAGCGGTCACACGATGGCTGATCGGCGCGAGAGCGTCGCCGACCACAGCTGGCGGCTGGCGCTGATGGCGGCGGCGCTGGCGCCGCTGGAGCCGGGCCTCGACGTCGTGACCGTGCTTCGGCTCTGCCTCCTGCACGATCTCGGCGAGATCGCGGAGGGCGACGTGCCGGCCACCCTCCAGGCCGCGGCTCCCGACCGGAAGGCGCGCGAGCGGCGCGGCTTCGCCGATCTTTTGCGCCCCGCACCGGCGGCGCTGCGCGAGGCGTGGCTGGAGCTGTTCGACGACTACGACCAGGGCCGGACGCCGGAGGCCCGGTTCGTCAGGGCCCTCGACAAGGTCGAGACCCTCATGCAACACGCGCAAGGGCCGAACCCGCCGGATTTCGACTACGCGTTCAACCTCGCCTACGGTCGTGCGGCGACGGACGCCGTGCCGATCGTGGCGGCGCTCCGCCGCCTGGCCGACGCGCGGACGCGGCGGCGGCTCGACAACGCGGAGGGAGGCGGCGGCCGAGACCGAGGTCGAGCGTGACCGTGCCGCGTGCCGGCGGTCGACGGCCCGACGGTCGAAGGCCGGGCGGCAGCCGATCCTGGCGAGCTGCGCCGCGCCGGTCGCGGTGCCGCGCAAGAACCCGCGGCGACGTCGACGCTCCAGCGACGGGAGCCAGCAGGCGCACCACCGCCGGCGTTCCCGGGAGGGAGCTGCCCCGCTTGCGCAGCGAGCCCGTCAGCGGATCGGCTCGCCGCTCAGCGAGCGCCCCCACTCCTCGGTGAAGTCGATCTCCTCGAGGACGAAGGTCGGCTCGCCGGCCTCGGTGCCGAAACCCTGGGTGTCGACCGTCTGGTAGTGCTCGCTCGGGTCGTAGGTCTCCACCGCCAGCCCCAGCCCCTCGGCGGTGAGCTCGCCCATCGCCGACTGCAGCGTGTAGAGCGCCACGACTTGGGTGGCGCGCGCGTCGACGAGATCGACCTCGGAGATGAAGAGCTCCTGCTCGGCGTCGAGGACATCGAGCACCGTTCGCGCACCGACCTGCGCCTCGGTCTGGACGCCCTCCAGGGCGATCCGGTTGGCCCTCACCTGGTCCTCGAAAGACCGCGCGGCGGCGGTCGCCGTCTGCAGGCCCTCCCACGCCCGGGTCACGAGCTCGCTGACCGAGCGCCGGGCGTCCTCCAGCTCGCGGCGACGCTGATCGACGATCTGCTTGTTCTGGCGCACCTGCGAGTACGCCGCACCGCCCTGATACAGGGGTATGGTGAAGGTGGCTTCGAAGCGGGTGTCGAACTGATCCTCGACGTTGATCGCCGGCTCGTCGATGTAGGAGGCGGTGGCGCTGAGATCGAGGGTCGGCAGCAACGCGGCTTGGGCCACCCGAACATCCGACAGCGCAACGTCGACGGCGAACTCCGATGCGGTCAAGGTCGGGTTCTTCTCGGCTCGGGCCTGCGCCTCGACCAGGCTGGCGGGCGCCGTCAGGCTCGGGAACTGGGTCGTCAGCTCGCCGGGGCGAAAGCCGACGACGGCCTCGAAGCGGGCGATGGCCTGGGCGAGATCGCCCTCCGCGCGGATGCGATCGGAAACGGCGAGCGCGAGGCGCGCCTCGGCCTGCGCGACGTCGGTGCGCGTGACTTCGCCGACCTCGAAGCGATCGACGGTGGCCTGCCGCTGCCGTTCGAGGCGCTCCTCGTTGTTGATGGCGAGCCCGACCGTGCGGGCGAAGGCGACGACGTCGGTGTAGGCCGTCACGGCATCGAGGAAGACCTGCTGCTCGACCGACTGCAGCACCGCCCGCTGCTGGCCGACTTGCCGCACGGCACCCTCGATGCGGGCCACCGTGCCGCCACCCTCGTAGAGATTCTGCCGGACGTCGATCCCGACCTGGTTGTTGAAGAGGTCGTTGTTTTGGACGCTGTTGTCGACGCGGCCATAACCCGTGGTCCCGAAAATCGAGACGTTGGGCCGATAGCGCGCGTAGGATTGGCTGACCTGCTCGTCGACCGCGCGCAGCTCGGCCCGGGCCGCTTGGAGCCGAGGATTGGTCTGATAGGTCTCGACCAGGACCTCGTCGAGGCTCTGGGCCCTGGCATCGCCCTGGGCGAGCAGCAGCACCAATCCGACCCCGGCGAGCCCGGCGCCGAGCTTGTGGCTCATGTGCATCAAGACATTCCCGCGCGTGGTGCAGTCGTTCAAGTATCGCGTGATGTTGGCCTCGCAGCGCGCCGCGAACATACTGATTTTGGCGAGCAGCGAAAGCTCAATCGCGGCGTGGGTCCGGTGCGTCGTCGTCGTAGAGGATCCGCTCGGCGGCGCCTTGCGGGTCGTCGTACTGGCCGCTCTTGAGCGACCAGAGGAAGCCGAGCAGACCCAAGAAGCCCAAGAGGAGGGCGGCAGGGATGAGGAGGATCAAGATGTTCAACGTTACGGCCCTTGCCGATCGAGGCGCTGCCAGCCGAGGCGCAGCGCGTTAGAGACGACCAGGATGGACGACGCCGACATGGCGAGCGCGGCGATGAGCGGGGTGACCAGGCCGGCGAGCGCGATCGGCACGGTCAGCGCGTTGTAGGCGAAGGCGAGTGCCAGATTCTGGCGCACCAGCCGGTCGGCGGCGCGGGCCACGGTCAGCATCTCGGCGACGGCGGCGAGCTGCTCGCCCTGGAACACGGCGTCCGCCGCGGTCTGGCTGATGTCCATGGCGCTCGACGGCGAGATCGAGCCGTGCGCCGCGGCGAGCGCCGGCGCGTCGTTGAGACCGTCGCCGACCATCAGCGTGCGGACGCCTTGCCGGCGCAGCGCCTCGAGGCGCTCGACCTTGCCCGCCGGTGTCAGGCCGGCGCGATGCTGGGCCACGGCGAGGCTGCGCGCCACCTCGGCGACGGTGGCCTCGCGGTCGCCCGAGAGCAGCTCGAGGGTGTAGCCCCGCGCGCGCAGGTGATCGAGCGTCCGGGCGGCATCGGGCCTGAGCGCGTCGGCGAAGCCCAGCCGCCAGGCCCGGCCGCTGCCATCGGCGAGCCACAGCTCGAGCCCGGCGCCGCCGTCGTCCGGCGCCTCGGGCGCGGCCCAGCTCCGCCGGCCGAGGCGCAGCGTGCCGGCGGCGCCTCGCCATTCGAGGCCGAGCCCGGGGTGCTCGACGACGCCCGACAGCAACGGCGCGTCGGGCACGGCCCGCTTCAGCGCCCGGGCGAGCGGATGACGGCTCTGCGCGGCGAGCCCCGCTGCGCGAGCCAGGAGTTCCTCGGGCACGCCGCCGGTGTCGATCAGCTCGGGACGCCCGCGGGTGAGCGTGCCGGTCTTGTCGAAGGCGACGTGGCGCACCTGCGCGAGCCGCTCGAGCGCGGTCGGCGCCTTCAGCAGCACCCCGCTCTTGAGCAGCCGCTCGCTGGCGACGACCTGGACCGCCGGGACGGCGAGGCCGAGCGCGCAGGGGCAGGTGATGATGAGGACCGCGCAGGCGATCATCAGCGCGTCGGTCCAGGCGAGCCCGGCGCCGAGCCACCAGCCGAGAAAGGCGGCGAGCGCGAGGCCGTGCACCACCGGGGCGTACCAGGCCGCGAGCCGGTCGGCGAGGGTGACGAAGCGGCCCTTCTGCCGCTCGGCCACCTCCATGAGGCGGACGACCTCGGCGAGGAGCGTGTCGTCGCCGGCGCGGGTGACGGCGAGGGTCACCGGCGCGGCCAGATTTAGGGTGCCGGCGAAGACGTGGTCGCCCGCCGTCACCGTCCGCGGCAGGGTCTCGCCGGTGATGAGGCTGGTGTCGACCTCGGAGCGTCCGTCCTTGACCTTGCCGTCGACGCCGATGCGCTCGCCGGCGGTCACGAGCACCGTCATGCCGGGCTCGACCAGCCGGGGCGGCAGCGCGCGGTGGCGGCCGTCGGGGCCGATGACGGTCACCACCCGAGCGCCCAGCGCCAACAGTCGCGTCGCCGCCTGCCGCGCCCGGCCGCGGGCCTGGCGGTCGAGATAGCGCCCGACCAGGAGGAAGAAGAGCAGCATCACTGCACTGTCGAAATAGGCGTGATCGCCGTGGCGGATCGTCTCGAACAGGCTCACCGCCGGCGCCAGGATCACCGCGAGCGAGATCGGCACGTCCATGTTGGTGTGGCCGTGCCTGAGCGCCGTCAGCGCCGAGCGGAAGAAGGGCTGGCCGGCGATCGCGATGGCCGGCAGGGCGACGAGCGCCGAGAACCAGTGCAGCAGCGTGCGGGTGGTCTCGGTCATGCCCTGGAAATGGCCCGCCCAGACCGAGACCGAGAGCAGCATGACGTTGGCCGCGGCGAAGCCGGCGATACCCATCGCGCGCAAGAGCGCTCGGCGCTCGGCGGCCTCGCGATCGTCGGCGGTCGCCGGATCGTAGGGCACGAGGCGGTAGCCCAGCGCCTCGACCTTGGCCACGAGGTCCTGGGCGAGCGCCGCCGGGCCCCGCCAGTCGAGGGTGAGCCGGCGCGTCGAGAGGTTGACCCGTGCTCGGGTCACGCCCGGCTCGTCCGTGAGCGCGCGCTCGATCTTCTGCACGCAGGCGCCGCAATGGACGCCCTCGGCGAGCAGCGCCAGACGGTAGCCGTCGGCTTCGGCGACGACGAAGGCCTCGAGCCCGTCGAGGTGCCGTGCGCCGTCGCCGCCTTGGCCCTCGAGCACGCCCGCGGCGTCGTTCATCGGACGTGAACCCGCTCCTGGTGCTGCAGCCGGCGACCGCCGTGCTCGATGGTGACGAGCACGTCCCATTGGCCCTTGGCCGGCCAGTCGACGAAGGCGACGTAGCGGCCGCCGCCGACCGCGGCGAGGTCGGTCTCGAAGTCGAGATGGGCGTCCACCGGGCGCTTGATCCGCGCATAGACCGCGGCGCCGCGCAGGGGCCCGGCGCCGGCGTCCGCGACCTCGACGGCGAGACGGTCGGGTGCGGCGTCGACCGCGGCCGCCCAGCCAGTCGCCGCCTGGTCGCGCGCCTCGGCCAGCACGTCGTTGTAGCCGATGCCGCGCAGATAGGGCTCCTCGCGGTCGAGGCCGGTGAAGGTCGTCAGCGCGAACCAGATCATGACGCCGTTGACCGCGGTGACGACGCCGAAGCCGGCGACGATCGTCCACGGGATCCACAGGCTCTTGCGCTCGCCGGTCATCGCTCGGGACCCCTGAAGACGGTGTCGTGGGTGGCGGTCTCGCCGAACTCCGAGGTCAAGGCGAACTCGAGATCCGTCGAAGCCCCGGCGAGGTCCTCGCGCGGCACGGCGATCAGGAGCGTGTATTCGGCGACGTTGTCGGCGTCGGCGGCGAGCATCATCTGGCCGAAGGCTTCCGGCGAGCGACCGACGATCCAGGCCTCGGCCGTGGCTGGCAGGCCCGCGACGTCGAGGGTGTAGAGCTGCGGGTAGTTGGTCTTGTTGTGGATCTTGACCGTGTAGGTGTTGCGGACGCCGCCGTCGGCGAGGGTGATGAACAAGGCGCTGCGGTCGCGCTGGATCGTCAAATCGACGAGCGCCCGGTTCACGAGCCCGTAGGTCATGACGCCGCCGATGAGGGCGAGCAGCGCCACGTAGATCAGCGTCCGCGCCCGCAGGATCCGATAGCGCGGCTTTCGGCCCTGCTCGCGCAGCTCGGTGTTGCGGGCGCTGTCGTAGGTGATCAGGTTCCGCGGCCGACCGATCCGGTCCATGACGTCGTTGCAGGCGTCGACGCAGAGCGCGCAGCCGATGCACTCGAGCTGCAGGCCGTCGCGGATGTCGATGCCCGTCGGGCAGACGGCGACGCACTGCTTGCAGTCGATGCAGTCGCCGCGGCCCTCGAAGCTGTGACCCTTCTTCGCCGGGCCCCGCGGCTCGCCGCGCCAGCGCTCGTAGGTCACGGCGAGGGTGTCCTGATCGAACAGCGCCCCCTGGATGCGCGGCCAGGGGCACATGTAGGTGCAGACCTGCTCGCGGGCGACGCCGGCGAGCAGATAGGTGGTGAAGGTGAACAGGCCGATGAAGAAGTAGGCGGTGAGGCCGGCCTCGCCGGTGAGCACGCTCACCAGCATGTCGGGCGCGTTGCCGAAATAGAGGATCCAGGCCCCGCCGGTGGCGAGCGCGATGAGCACCCACACGCCGTGCTTGGCGGCCTTCTTCCGCAGCTTGGCGGCGGACCAGGGCTCCTTGTCGAGGCGGATGCGGGCGGCGCGGTCGCCCTCGATCCGCCGCTCGACCCACATGAAGAGGTCGGTCCACACGGTCTGCGGGCAGGCGAAGCCGCACCACAGCCGGCCCAGGAGCGAGGTCGCGAGGAAGAGGCCGAAGGCCGCGAGGATCAGCAGCCCGGTGAGGAAGTAGACCTCCTGCGGCCAGATCTCGATGCCGAAGAAGTACGCCCGCCGCCCGGCCATGTCGATCATCAGCGCCTGGTCCGGCGCCCCGGGGCCGCGGTCCCAGCGGACCCAGGGCAGCGCCCAGTAGAGCCCCAAAAGGACGATCAGCGCGGCCCACTTGACCTTGCGGAAGATGCCCGAGACGGCCTTCGGGTAGACCCAGACGCGGCCCTGGTAGAGCGGGCTCTCCTTTTGCTCTCTGCGCGAGGCGACGGCCTCGGGCTCGACGGCCGGTGGCGGCGTCGCGACGGGCGCGGCCTCGGCCTGCTTGGCGAGTTCTTCGAGCGTGTGGGCCATCGTGCGCCTTTCTCACTTCAACCGGCCCGCCAGGCTACCGGCCCTCCAGGCGAGCGGATCTCATGGCGACCGGTCTCATGGCGGCAGGCTGCTGCGGCACCGGCGTGCCCGTGCTGCCGCGGCCGGCGCACCCACGAATATGAGGTTATTCGACGGGTTTTGCATGTCCTTTGGACGAAAGGCAGGGGCGCGGCTCGCGACCCCGGCGACAATCGCCTATGCTGAAGACGCGGATGCGCGGAAAGACGGCGATGCGGCGCTGGTGGCGGCGGTTGGTCGAGGGCGAGGAGGCGCGGTTGGAGCGCGAGCTGCGGGTCAAGGTGCGGCGCCCGGACGCGGTGGAACGCCTCGTCCGGGCCGAGCTCGAGCGGGGCGCGCCGTCGCGCAAGGAGGCCCTTCGCCGGGCCCTCGCGCGCCACGCCGCCTCCCAGCCGTCGTGAGCGCCATCACACCTCGCGCCTGGCGCGCTGCTCGACGCGGCAACGGTCGAGGATGCGCAGGACGCCGTAACCAGGCGTCACGGCGCCCTCCTCGATGAGCCGGCCCAAGGCCCGGCGCACGGTTGCCCGGGTGACGCCGACGAGACCGGCGAGGTCCTCCTGGGTGGCGTTGACGGTGCCGTCCGGTCCGGCGAGCTGCAACAGGCGGCGAGCGAAGCGCTGCGCCGGCGACAGCGCGAGCGCCTCGCCGAGGAGCGCCAGCGCCGTGGCCATGTTGCGGTGGGTGAGCGCGTAGAAGCACGGCCAGTGCTCGGGACGCGCCCCGAGATGGGCACGGATGGGCTGGGCCGGCACGACGAGCACGCGCGCTCGGCGGCGCACGCGAACGGAGACGAGCCGCTCGGTCTTGGCGAGGAGCGCCAGATCGCCGATCCAGAAACCGGCCTCCGCGCGGTGCAGCGACACCGGCTCTTCGCCGACGAGGGGGAAGCTGATATCGAGGCTGCCCTCCGCGAGCCCGAAGACGCCGGAGGCCGAATCGCCCGCATCGTAGAGCAGCTGGCCGGGCTCGAAGCTGCGCCAGCGGCCGACCTCCGCCATCCAGGCGCGGAAGGCGGGCGGCTGCTCGGCGAGCCAGCCGATCCGGTCCAGGGGGTCGAGCGACAACGTTTCCATGACATTGGCCAAGATGAGCCATTCGTCAGCGTCCTTCCACTCTATTGAAGCGAGCGTGGCAAGCGAGTTCCGACTCGCATCTGAGGGAGGCATCCATGCAGAGCTTGCACCGGCTATCGCTGGCGATGGCGCTCGGTCTCGTGTCGAGCATCGCTGTCGCGCAGGACCAGCCCAACATCCTCGTCATCTGGGGTGACGACGTCGGCCAGTCGAACATCTCGGCGTACACCATGGGCCTGCTCGGCTACGGGACGCCGAACATCGACCGCATCGCCGAAGAAGGCATGATCTTCACCGACTACTACGGCGAGCAGTCGTGCACGGCCGGACGGTCGTCGTTCATCACGGGCCAGAGCGTCTTTCGCACCGGCCTGTCGAAGGTCGGCCTGCCCGGCGCCGAGGAAGGCATGCAGGTCGAGGACCCGACCATCGCCGGTCTGTTGAAGGCCCAGGGCTACGCGACGGGGCAGTTCGGCAAGAACCACCTCGGCGACCGCGACGAGCACCTGCCGACCAATCACGGCTTCGACGAGTTTTTCGGCAACCTCTACCACCTCAATGCCGAGGAGGAGCCGGAGAACGAGGACTATCCCCGCGATCTGGTCCTTCCCGCGGGTGACACCTTTGTCGAACGCTTCGGCCCGCGCGGGGTGATCCGCTCCTCGGCCGTCTACGGCGAGGCCGAGATCACGCAGGAGATCGAGGATACCGGCGCGCTGACCATCGAACGCCAGAAGGTGGTGGACGACGAGACCTCCGACGCCGCCGTCGCCTTCATCGAGGAAAAGACGGCAGAGGGTACCCCCTGGTTTGTCTGGTGGTCCGGCACCCGGATGCATTTCCGCACCCATGTCAGCGACGAGAACCGCGCGCTGGCCAACGAGATCGTCGGCAAGCGGGTCGACGAATACCAGGCCGGCATGATCGAGCACGACATGGACATCGGCAAGTTCCTCGACAAACTCGACGAGCTGGGCATCGCCGACAACACCATCGTGTTCTACTCCACCGACAACGGCCCGCACATGAACACATGGCCCGACGCCGGCATGACACCGTTCTGGGGCGAGAAGAACACCAACTGGGAAGGCGCCTGGCGCGTGCCCGCGATGGTGCGCTGGCCGGGCAGGATCGCGGAGGGCGAGGTCTCCAACGAGATCGTCCACCATATGGACTGGCTGCCCACCTTCCTCGCCGCCGCGGGCAACGAGACGGTCAAGGAAGACCTGCTCGACGGGTTCACGGTGCCCGAGATGGCTGGGCGCGAATACCGGGTACATCTCGACGGCTACAACCTGCTGCCGATGCTGACCGGCGAGAGCGCCGAGAGCCCGCGCAACGAGATCTTTTACTTCTCCGACGACGGCGACCTGATGGCGCTGCGGTATCGCGACTGGAAGATTACCTTCCTCGAGCAGAAGGCGTGGAGCACGTTCCGGGCATGGATGGAGCCGCTGACGCCGCTGCGCGTGCCGCTCATCTTCAACCTGCGGCGGGATCCGTACGAGCGGGGCTACCGCACCTCGAACACCTTCTACGACTGGATGATCGACCGCGCCTACATGCTGGTGCCGGCGCAGCAATATGTCGGCCAGTTCCTCGCGTCCTTTGCCGAGTATCCGCCGCGGCAGGAGGCGGCGAGCTTCAGCCTCGACAAGGTCATGGAGAAGCTCTCACAGCCAGGCGGCGCTCAGTAATCCCGAATTAGCCGCCCCGGCTTCGCGCCGGGGCGGCGCGCATGGTCGCGTGGCCGCGAACACGCCCAGCGTTGGAGACATGGCCGTGAAACCCCTGCACGTTCTCGCCTTCGCCTTCTCCGTTGCCGCAGCGCCGACGCTCGCCGACCCGCTGCCCTCGTGGAACGCGGGCGAGGCCAAGACGCGGATCATCGAGTTCGTCGAACGGGTGACGGACCCGACTTCGCCGGACTACGTCACGCCAGCCGCGCGGATTGCGACCTTCGACAACGACGGCAACCTCTGGGCCGAGCAGCCCGTCTATTTCCAGCTGATCTACGCCATCGACCGCCTGCGCGAGACCGCAGAGGCCGATCCCTCCGTCTTGTCCTCCGACACCCTGCGCGCGGCCGCAGAGGGCGACATGGCGGGCATGCTGGCCGGGGGCATGGAGGGAGTGATGGAGGTGCTCGCCATCTCGCATGCGGGCATGTCGGTCGAGGATTTTCAGGCCGACGTGCGCGACTGGTTGGCCAGCGCCACCCATCCAACCACAGGAATGCTCTACGGCGACATGATCTACCAGCCGATGCTGGAGCTTCTGGCCTACCTGCGCGACGAGGGCTTCCAGACCTGGATCGTGTCGGGCGGCGGCGTGCACTTCGTGCGCGCGTTCGCCGAAGAGGCCTACGGCATTCCGCCCGAGCAGGTCTTGGGATCGGCGACGCCGGCAGAATACGACGAAGCCAGCCACAGCATCGTGAAGCTGCCCGGCATCGCCTTTCTGGATGACAAGGCCGGCAAGCCGGTCGGCATCGACAGCCGGATCGGGCGGCGGCCGATCTTCGCGGCCGGCAATTCCGACGGCGATTTCCAGATGCTCGACTACGCGATGGCCGGGGAGGGCGCACGCTTCGCGCTGCTGGTGCACCACACCGACGGGGCGCGCGAATTCGCCTATGACCGCGAGAGCCACGTGGGCAAGCTGGCGCGCGGCCTCGACGAAGGGCCGGACCGCGGCTGGCTGATCGTGGACATGGCCAGGGACTGGGCGCGCATATGGCCGGGCGAATGAGACCTGATCTGCGCGCGGCGATGGTCGCGGTCGCGCTGGCCGCCCCGGCGGCGGCGCGAGAGCCGCCGCGGCCGGCCGCATCTCGAACATGAGGTTATTCGACGGGTTTTGCATGTCCTTTGGACGAAACGCAGGGGCGCGGCTCGCGATTCCGGCGACGATCGCCTATGTCGACGGCGCAAAGGCGCCGAAAGGCAGCGATGCGGCGCTGGTGGCGACGGCTGGTCGAGGGTGAGCAAGCGCCGCGCGAGCGCGAGCCGCGGGTCGAAGTGCGGCGCCCATATCGCGGTCGCGCCAAGTGGGGCCAGGTTCGAGCGCGGCGCGCCTTCGCGCAAGGAGGCCCTGCTCCGCGCGCTCGCCCGCCTCGCAGCCGCGCTGAGCGGTCCAGCGGGCCGCCCGTCGGGCGTGCAACGTGCACCGCGGCGTCGACGGCGCGCAGCCGGTCGAGAGCTGCCGGGTGTCCGGCGCGTCCTCACCGGTTTCCGTGGCCGCGCGCATGGCGTAAGCCCGAACCGACCAACCGAGCGAGGATAGCGATGCGCTATGTGAAATGGGCCGCGATCGCCGTGGTGGTGGCGGTGGTGGCCGCTTTTCTGCACTGGAGCCTGCCGGGGCGCGACGTCGTCCGGATCGTCGGCACCGACGTGCGGCGCTCCGGCGTCGAGACCACCACCGACGGTCAGAGGACGCTCGCGACCCGCGACATCCGGTTCATCTCGGGGATCACGCCGCGCGGGCGGGCGCGGGTCTACCGCAACGAGGACACCGACTTCGGCTGGCCGCCGTTCTTCAAGTTCGACAGCGCCAACCTCGCCGCCCGGGCGCAGGACGCGATCTCGACCGAGGAGAACCCGAACTGGATGATCGTCACCCACTACGGCTGGCGCGTCCCGATGATCTCGGCCTTTCCCAACGCCGTCTCGATCCGCCCGGCCGACGGGCCCGGCCAGCGGCTCATCCCGTGGTTCAACATCATCGTCCTCAGCCTGCTCGCCGTCGCGGTGTTCGCCGTCCGCCGGCAGATCCTCAAGCTGTTAAGTCGCGGCCGCGCCGGGCGTCAGTAGCCCTGGGCGAGATCGACGAGGTCGGCCACGGGCTCGCCGGCGATGAACCGGCGCAGGTTGGCGGCGATGACGGCGCCGCCGGTCGCGGGGTCGACGAGCGCCGCCTCGTGCGGGGTGACGAGGATCGCGGGGTGCGCCCAGAACGGGTGCTCCGGCGGCAGCGGCTCGGTGGCGAAGACGTCGAGCGTCGCCGCCGCGAGGTGGCCCTCATCCAGAGCCGCGAGCAGGTCCGCCTCGACGAGGTGCTCGCCGCGGGCGGCGTTGATGACCGACGCTCCCGCGGGCAGCCGAGCGAACAGGCGCGCATCCAGAATGCCGTGCGTGACCGGCGTCAGCGGCAGGAGGTTGACGAGGATCTCGCTGCGCTCGAGGAACGGGTCGAGCCCGTCCTCGCCGGCGAAGGTCGCGATCCCGTCGAGCGTCTTGGCCGTGCGCGCCCACCCCGCGACGTCGAAGCCCGTGACCGCGAGCGCGCGGGCACAGTCGCCGCCGAGATTGCCGAGACCCATGACGCCGACGCGGCGCAGGTGCGCCGGCGGGTCGATGCGCGGGCGCCACTCCCGTCGTGCCTGCGCCGCCTCGGTGTCGGCGAGGCCACGGTGTAGGCGGAGCACGTGCAAGAGCACGTACTCGCGCATCCGCTGGGTCAGCTCCGGGCTCGTGGTGCGGATGATCGGCACGCCCGCGGGCAGCTCGGGATCGGCCAGCACGTGGTCGATCCCGGCGCCGATCGAGACGATGCAGGCGAGGTTGGGAAAGCGCTTGAGCCCACCCGCCGGCGGCTGCCAGACGACGGCGTAGCGGATGGCGTCGAGCGGCCCCGGATCGTCCCAGGGCCGGACCTCGAGCTCGGGCAGGAGCGCTCGGAGGTGCGCGAGCCACCACTCGGCGCGGCGGCTGCGGATGTGCAGGACGAGGGCCATGGCCGCGTTGTGCCTCGCCTCGCGCGCCGTGTCATCCGCGCCGTCGAGCCGCCGGCTTCCCCCGTCGCGGCGATGGCTCAGGCCACCGCCGGCTGCTCCTTGTCGCTCGGCCGATTGGTGTTTTCCGCCGGCAAGACCTCGAGCGCGCTCGGCCCCGTCACCTGGATGGTCCTCGTCGGGAAGGCGAACTCGATGCCCATCTCCTCGGCGAGGTCGATGATGTCCGCCACGAGCCGGTGCTTCGCCGTAACGAAGTCGCCGTAGGCCGGCGTGCGCAACGTGCACACCAGCTCGATGTCGATCGACGACGCCCCGAACCCGGCGAGGCCGACATGGAGGGTGTCACCGGCGCTCGGCTGCGCGCGCACGAGGCTCTCCAGCCGGCGGACGAAGTCGTCGATGCGACGGCGGGGCGTGTCGTAGGTCACGCCGAGGCCGACCGTCAGACGTCGGCTGCGCAGGCGGCCCCAGTTGAAGACGGTGTCGTCGGCGAGCTTGGAGTTGGGCACCGTGAGAAGCGCATCGTCGAGGGTGCGGATCTGCGTCGAGCGCAGCCCCACGTCCTGGACGGTGCCCATCTGGCCGTTGAGCTCGATGAGGTCGCCGCGCTTGAAGGGCTTGTCGGCCATGAGGATGCCGGCGCCGATGAAGTTCGAGACGGCGTCGCGCGCGGCGATGGCGAGCGCCAGGCCGCCTACGCCGAGGCCGGCGATGACACCCTCGTAGGGAAGTCCCAGGATTTCGGCGGCGGCGACGATCCCGGCGGCGATGACGAGGAACTTGGCGATGCCCGAGCCGATGGCGACCGCGATCTCGTCGACCTTGGTTTCCGTCAACGCCGCGCGCCCGGCGAGCCATGAGCCGATGGCGCTGACCAGGAAGAAGGCGACGAAGGTTGCGCCGACGATGATCAGCGCCGCACCGACGCCGCCGATGAAGCCGGCCATGTCCTGCCGCAGACCGAGCTCGCCGATGCCGGCGACGATCACCGAGCCGGCCAGCAGCGCGCGTGCGGGCAAGCCGAGCGCTCGATGAATGGCGCCCGCGGTATCGGCGCTCGCGTCGAACCAGCGCATCGCGCCGCGGGCCAGCAGTCGCGCGAGCCGGGAGGCGACGGCGGCGAGCAGCGCCGCGGCCAGGAACGTTGCCGCCAAGCCCAGCCATTGCCAATTCTCGAGGAGAAACGGCCGCTGCAGGAGCCGCGGCGAGATCTCCTGCAGTCGCGAACGCAGGGCGAAGTAGGTCGTCAGCGGCTCCGGCGGGACCAGCCCCTCGGCGACCGGCAGGTTCTGGATGGCGGTGTAGATCGCCGGCGCCGCCTCGAGCGTGCCGGCAGTGAAGAGCCAGCGCACGCTGCCGTCCGCCTGCTCGAACGGCGCGATCTCGATGTTGCCCGCGACGTGCTCGTAGTAGACGAAGGGAAGCCGCTGGCCGGGGTCGTTCGGGATCTCCTGCCAGATGATGTAGCCGAGCCGGTCGAGCACCTGCCGCAGGTAGTCGGCAGCCAGCGGGCCCCCGATCGCGCGAAGCGGTTCCGGGATGCCGCTGAGGTCCATGGTTGCCAGAGCCAGCTCGCGCCCGCCGCTGCCGTCCCAGTCCTTCACCCCGCGGAAGAAGTCCTGCATCGCCTGGCGCGGGCTGTAGCGGCGCGCGTCGAGATATTCGTCGTAGTCGGCGTAGCGCATGGCGGTCAGCGCATCCCCCATGTGCTCTTCGAGCACGGCAAGCGGCTGAACCAGGATGCGCCAGTCGCCGGCCTTTTCTTCGACGAACTCGATCGGGAACCGCGAGTCGGCGCCGGCCGGGCCGACCTCGAAGGACGCCCGACCAGCCTCGCCGACCTCCGGAGCGGCGTATACCCGAAAGGTCGATAGCTCGAGCAGCTGTAGGAAGAGCGTGCGGCGGGCGTTGGTATCGCGGGCTCCGAGGTCCTCGCCCGCATAGGTAAACATCCGACGCAGCAGCAGGTTGGCGCCGCTCGCGCCCTCGGCGGCGGCGTTGGCGGCAGCGACGACGGCGCGCAGCGTGTCCTGGGGGGTGGCGTCGCTGCGGAAGGGCGTGGGTGCGAAGACGCCGCCTTCGATCCGCTCGCCGTTCCAATACTCGCCGTTGCCGAAACGGCCGACGAAGCTCTGCCCGTCGGGCGAGAGGGCGAACGTGAACGCGCCCTCGGCGCCGGGCTGGCGCCAGATGCCCTCGAAGGCTACTCCGTCGACGGTTCCTTCGATGGTGCCGCCGTCGGGCTCGAAGGTACCGCGGACGGTCTCGCCATCCTGGGTGAGCGTCAAGAGCGCTTGGCCGCCGCGCCAGAACGAGCGCCAATAGCCGCTCCAGCTCAATTCCGCGTTCTGGTCGACGACGGCGCCCGCATCGAGCGCCTCCTCGACCGCGACCTCGGCGGCCTCTTCGGCTTGCGGGTCGGCCTCCCGTTGCGCCGCCACCGGCGCCGCCCAGAGGGCCAGAACAAGGAAAGAGATCACCACCCGAAGAACTGCCGTCGTCGACGTCGTCCGCAGCGCGGCCATGGGCGTCCTCCATCCGTCAACCCAGAGTCATGAGTTCGATAACACCGGTGAAAGAAAGTTGTGTGACACTGCGGCAGATTAGATTTCAGAGTGAACATCACCCGATGATCGGCGCCCCCGGCGCCCCGCGGACGAGGTTCACGCCGTCGCGCCCGGAGCCGAGCGGGCCTCGGCCGCGCGGCCGGACGGCACCGCGTCGGGACGGCGATCTCGCGGTGAGAGCGCCGCTCGACGCGTACCGCGGCCGACCGACCTTCCCGCGCGCGCCGTTACCGGCGCAGGGTCGGCCAGGCGCTGCCGCGGCGGATCTCCGCGGCGGCGGCGTCGAAGCCGGCGAGGCGGTCGGGCGAGGCCGGATGGCTGTCGAAGATGCTCGTCGTCCGCACGCCGGTGAGGGCGCCGAGCTGCCGGTAGAGGCCGCGGGCGTCGGCGAGGTCGTGGCCGGCCCGGGCGGTGATGTAGGCGCCGACATAGTCGGCCTCGCGCTCGTACGACTTGGAGTAGCTGAGACGGCCGACGCCGCCGCCCAGCGACGCCCCGAGCGCTGCGCCGGTCCCGGTCATGCCGTCGTCGATGGTCGCGCCCAGGAGGCCGCCGAGCACCGCCCCGGCGACCGCGCCGACGGCCGTGTTGCGGGCTCCCTTGGCCGGGTGCTCGGCGATGTTGTGGGCCGCCTCGTGGGCGACGACCTGAGCAATCTGCGCCTCGTTCTCGAGGTAGCGGATGAGCCCGTCGAACATGTAGATCTTCTCGCCGTCGGCGTAGGCGTTCGGCGTCTTCTCGTCCGACCAGACGAGGGTGTAGTCGCAGTTCGCGGTGTCGAAGTGGCGACACATCTCGGCGATGGCCGGACGGACCCGCTGCCAGGCACGGGCCGTCATCGCCCGGTTCTGCTCGACCGTGCGGTCCTGCGCCACGGCCTCGGCGCCGGCGATCTCCTGGCGCGCGCTGCTGATGGCGCTGGCGCTGGGGCCGGGGGCGACGGTCTGGCCGCCGGCGCAGCCCGCGAGCAGCAGAAGCGCGAGCGCGAGCGCGCGCCAGGTCCCGCCCCGGCTTGGCTCAGCCGGTGTCGAGCAGGTAGATGTGGAGGAAGCGTGGTCCGTGCGCACCGCGGATGTTCTGCCCTTCGATGTCGGCCGTCCCCGACGTGCCGGTGACGAGGTTCAGCGAGCGCGGCAGCGGACGGCCGACGAAGCGCTGCCACACGTCCTCCATGTAGGCAACGACGTCGTCGCTGCGGACCACCGCGAGGTGGTGCAGGGGCAGAAAGTTGAAGAGCGTCGGCACGGTGGGCGAGCTCGGGAAGACCAGCGTGCCGGTCTCGGCGATGGCGGCCTCGGCGAAGGTCAGCGCCGCGGGCTCGTTGCGGTCGATCTCGTTGACGAGGTCGAGGGCATCCCAGTTGAGCCCGGCGAGCGCCGGCGGCAGGGCGGCGGGCAGCCGCGGCGGCAGGCCGTGGCGGGCGAGATAGGTGCCGACGGCGGCGGGCAGCTCGGTCGCGTCGGCGAGCCGCTCGACCGTCGCCGTCACCCGCTCCGAGGTCGCCTTGTCGATGAAGCGCGCGACGGCGCGGTCGTCGGCGACGCCCGGCCGCACCATCGCGAGGTCGCCGACCAGCGCTCGGGCCTCGGCGGCAATGGCATTGGCCGGCGCGCGCTCGCCGCCGATGGCCTTGCGGACCGCCTCCAGAATGCTTTCGCGCGCGCTCATCGCTCCCCCCGCCGATAGCGGTCCATGAAGGTTCCGCCCGCCTCGGGCACGGCCATGTCGCGGGTCCGGGTCCAGGCCGCGGCGCCCGGCAGCGAGGCGAGACGCGATTGCCCGCGCGCCCACAGCCGCATCATCCGCGTGCCCACCCGGCTCGCCAGGCGGTAGAGGCGCGGCCGCTGGACGACGAAGCCCCAGGCACCGAGCCCGAGCCGCGTCGGCCGGTCGGTCAGGCCCTCGCGCCAGGTCCGTTCGCGCAAGCTGCGCATGAGGTCGGTGAGCGGGATCTTGACCGGGCAGACGTCGACGCAGCGGCCGTTCAGGGTGCAGGCGTGCGGCAGGTCCTTGCTCTCCTTCAAGCTGGCCGCGGCGGGGGTCAGCACCGAGCCCATCGGCCCCTGGTAGATGCCGCCGTAGGCGTGCCCGCCGATCTGGCCGTAGACCGGGCAGTGGTTGATGCAGGCGGCGCAGCGGATGCACTTGAGGATCGGCGCAAGGTCGCCCGCGAGGAGGTCGCTGCGGCCGGCGTCGACGAGCACGATGTGCATCTCCTCCGGCCCGTCGCGGTCGCCCGGGCGCTTCGGCCCGGTGAGGAAGGTCGTGTATTGGGTGAGCTCCATGCCGAGCGCCGAGCGGGCGAGCATCCGCAGGAGCACGCCGGCGTGCTCGAGGGTCGGCACGATCTTCTCGATGCCGGCGGTGACGATGTGCACCCGCGGCAGCTCCATGGTCAGCTCGGCGTTGCCCTCGTTGGTGACCGTGCAGATGCTGCCGGTGTCGGCGACGAGGAAGTTGGCGCCGGAGATGCCGACGTCGGCGGCGAAGTACTTGTCGCGCAGGTTGAGCCGGGCGCTCTGGACGAGGTCGCCGACCTCCTCGATGAGCCGGCCGTGGCCGTGCGCGGTCTTGAACAGCTCCGCCACCTGCTCTCGGGTCTTGTGCAGCGCCGGGATGACGATGTGCGACGGCCGGTCGCCCGCGAGCTGGTTGATGTGCTCGGCGAGGTCGGTCTCGACGCGGCCGAGGCCGGCGTCGTCGAGCGCCTCGGGCAGGCCGATCTCCTCGCCGAGCATCGACTTCACCCGGGTCACCGACTTGGCGTTCGCCTCCCGGCACAGGCGGACGACGAGCGCGCACGCCTCCTCGGCGGTGCGCGCCCAGTGCACCTGGCAGCCGGCCTCGACCGCCTTGGCCTCGAACTGCTCGAGATAGTGGTCGAGGTGGGCGAGCACGTGGTCCTTGATCCGCGAGGCGGCGTCGCGGGTGGTGTCGAACTCGGCGTACTCCCGGTAGGCCTGGGTCCGGCGCGCCTGGAGGAGGGTGGTCGTCCGCTCGAGGGCGCGCTGCAGGTTCGGTTCCAGCAGCGCGTGGCGCGCCTCGCGCTTGAAGTGGCGGCTGGTGTAGGTGATGGTCACGACTGTTCTCCGAGCGGCGCGTCGGTCATGCCGGCGAGCAGCTCGGCGGTGTGGAAGACCTTGACCGGCGAGCCCTGCCGCGCGAGCCGCCCCTCGATGTTCAAGAGGCATCCGAGATCGCCGCCGACGACGGTGTCGGCGCCGGTGGCAAGGATGTCGGCCAGCTTGTCGTCGACGATCGAGGTCGAGATCTCCGGGTACTTGACGCAGAAGCTGCCGCCGAAGCCGCAGCAGGCCTCGGGCTCGGCGAGCGGCACGTAGTCGACGCCTTCGAGGCCGCTGAGCAGCCGTTCCGGCTGGTCGTGCACGCCGAGCTCGCGCAGCCCCGAGCAGCCGTGATGGTAGGTGACGCGCCCGTCGTAGCGGCCCGACGGCGACCAGCCGGCGACGTCGACGAGGAAGCTCGACAGCTCGCGGCACCTGGCCGCCAGCCGGGCGTGCCGCTCGGCCCAGGCGGGATCGTGCTCGAAGAGGATGGGCAGGTGCGTCTTGATCATGCCGAGGCACGAGCCCGACGGTGCGACGACGTGATCGAAGGGCTCGAACAACTCGACGATCCGCTCGCCGATCGCCCGCGCCGTCGCGTAGTCGCCGGAGTTGAAGGCCGGTTGACCGCAGCAGGTCTGCGCCGCGGGGACATGGACCTGGTAGCCGGCACCTTCCAAGAGACGGAGCGTGGCGAAGCCGATGCGCGGGCGCAGCGCATCGACCAGGCAGGTGACGAAAAGGCCGACCGTGCGGCCCGATCCCTGTTCGTTCATCCGGCGACCTCCCCGTGACCCGTGAGACCTAGAGCGGCCGGCCGCCTTCGTCGATGCGTCGTGGTGCACCCGCCTTGCCGCCGGGCCTCGCGATGAGTTACGACACGCGCCGGATGATTATCGCGGGGACGCGGTCCGTGTCGCGCCGTCTGTTGATCTATAGCCACGACAGCTTCGGGCTCGGCCACCTCCGCCGCTGTCGCACGATCGCCCACGACCTGGTCGACCGCTTCGGCGACCTCTCGGTCCTGATCCTCTCGGGCTCGCCGATCGTCGGCAGCTTCGACTACAAGGCGCGGGTCGACTTCGTCCGTGTGCCGGGCGTCATCAAGCTCAGGAACGGCGAATACACCTCGCTGCACCTGCACATCGATCCCGAGCACACGCTGGCGATCCGCAGCTCGATCATCCATCACACCGCCGAGGTGTTCGACCCGCACGTCTGCCTGATCGACAAGGAGCCGCTCGGGCTCCGCGGCGAGGTCCGCGACACGCTCGCCATGCTCAAGACCCGCGGCACCCGCCTGGTCCTCGGTCTCAGGGACGTCATGGACGAGCCGCGCCAGCTCATGGAGGAATGGGAGCGCAAGCAGGTCTACCCGGCGCTGCGCGAATTCTACGACACCATCTTCATCTACGGCCCGCAGTCGATCTTCGACCCGCTCGCCGAGCTTCCGGGCTTCGACGAGTTCGCGCCGAAGGTGCGCTTCACGGGCTATCTGCGGCGCAGCCTGCCGAGCTACCCGACGCCGTCGCCGACGCTGGAGGGCGTGCTACCGGCCGGGCCCTACCTTCTCGTCACCCTCGGCGGCGGCGGTGACGGCGAGGGTCTGGTCGAGGCCGTGCTGCGGGCCTACGAGAGCGCACCCGATCTGTCGCCGCCGTGCGTGATCCTGTTCGGTCCCTTCATGCAGGCCGAGGAGCGGCACGGCTTCTTGGTCCGTGCCGAGCCGCTGGCCAACGTCCATTGCCTGACCTTCGACGCGCACGTCGAGCGGCTCTACGCCGGGGCCGCCGCGGTCGTCGCCATGGGCGGCTACAACGTCTTCTGCGAGATCTTGTCGTTCGACAAGCCGGCCCTGCTGGTGCCGCGGACGATGCCCCGCCGCGAGCAGTGGCTGCGTGCCGAGCGGGCCGCGCGCCTCGGCGCCGTGCAGGTGCTGCCCCTGGAGAGCGCGCTCGACCCGGCGATCATGGCGGCGACGCTGGCGGAGCTGCCGGGCCGAGCGCCGCCGAGCACGGCGCGCCCGCCGCTGCTTCTCGACGGTCTCGAGCGCATTGCCGACGAGCTCGGCCCGGAGCTCGCCGGGCCGCCGGCGGCGACCCCGTTGCGCGCCTTCGGGTGAGCGCCCCCGCCCGCCTCGTCGTGGTGGTCAAGGGCTATCCGCGCCTGTCGGAGACCTTCATCGCCCAAGAGCTCCGTGCCCTCGAGGAGCGCGGCTTCGCGCTCACCATCGTCTCGCTGCGCCATCCGACCGACCGGCAGCACCATCCCCTCCACGACGCGATCCGAGCACCGGTGCTCTATCTACCCGAGTATCTCCACGACGAGCCGTTGCGCGTTCTGCGCGCCTCGGCGAAGGCGGCTCGCCGCACAGGCTTCGGCGCGCTTCTAGCCCGCTGGTGGCGCGATCTGGTGCGCGATCCGACCCGCAACCGCGTCCGCCGGCTCGGCCAGGCGCTGGTCCTCGCCGAGGAGC
>CAYZSE010000002.1:26762-28522 GCA_964481035.1 uncultured Geminicoccaceae bacterium
CCGACCCGCAACCGCGTCCGCCGGCTCGGCCAGGCGCTGGTCCTCGCCGAGGAGCTGCTGGCGCCGGGTGATCTCGTCTACGCCCACTTCCTGCACACCCCGGGCTCGGTCGCCCGCTACGCTGCCGGCTTTCGCGAGCTGCCGCTGGCCTTCTCGGCGCACGCCAAGGACATCTGGACCACGCCCGACTGGGAAAAGCGGGAGAAGCTCGTGGACGCGCGCTTCGCCGTGACCTGCACGCGGATCGGCATGGAGCATCTGAACGGCCTCCTGGCGACCCCCAAGGTCGAGCTCGTCTACCACGGGCTCGACGGACGCGCCCTGCCGGCGCCGCCCGCCCGCGCCGGCGCCCGCGAGCCCGTCGAGCTGCTGTGCGTCGCGCGCGCCGTGCCGAAGAAGGGGCTGGAGGTCGTGCTCGAGGCGCTCGCGCTCTTGCCGGAAGAGCCCGCGTGGCGCTTCACCCACGTCGGGGGCGGCGACACCGCGGCTCTGGTGCGACGCGCCGCCGAGTTCGGCATCGCCGAACGGGTCCGCTTCCTGGGCGCTCTGCCGGCGCCGGAGGTGATGGCGGCCTACCGCGCCTGCGACCTCTTCGTCCTGGCGAGCCGGATCGCGCCGGACGGCGACCGCGACGGGCTGCCCAACGTGCTGATGGAGGCGCTGAGCCAGGAGGTCGCCGTCGTCGCGACCCGCGTCGCCGCCATTCCCGAGCTCATCGAGGACGGCGTGCACGGCCTCCTCGTGCCCCCCGACGACGCGCCGGCGCTGGCCCGGGCACTCGCCCGGCTCATGGCGGAGCCCTCGCTGCGCCGGCGGCTCGCGCAGGCCGGGCGGGCGCGGGTCGAGCGGGAGTTCGCCATGGACCGCGGCATCGACCGCCTGGTCGAACTCCTCGCCGGGGCGCCGGTCGCGCGGGCCGCCTGAATGAGCACGGCCTTCTATGCGCCGCTCAAGGCGCCCGACCACCCCGTGCCCTCGGGCGACCGGCAGATGGCGCGCCTGCTCATCGAGGCGCTCCAGCGGGCGGGCCTCGCCCCCGCGCTCGCCTGCCGCCTGCGTAGCTACGACGGCGGCGAGCCGTGGCGCCAGCGTCGCCTGGACGAGGTCGCGGCGCGCGCCGCACCGTTGCTCGCCCGGCGCTGGCGGCGACGGCTCGACGCCTGGTTCACCTACCACTGCCATCACAAGGCGCCCGACGGCCTGGGCCCGCGGGTGACCGCGGCGCTCGATCGGCCCTACGTCGTGGCGGAAGCTTCCATCTCCGCACGGCGGGCCGAGGGCCCCTGGGCGGAGGGCTTCCGGCTCGCCGCGCGGGCCATCGCCGCCGCCGACGTCGTCGTCGCCATGAGCGCCAAGGACGCGGCGGGTCTCGCCGACGTCGTGCGCCCGCCGGCGAGGCTGGTCCGGCTGGCACCCTTCACGCGGTTGCCGGCGTCGCCGCCGGCGCCGGCTGCGGCGGACCCGCCACGGCTCGTCACGGTGGCGATGATGCGGCCCGGCGCCAAGCTCCGGTCCTACCAGGTGCTCGCCGCGGCGCTGCAAGGCCTCTCGGACCGGGCATGGAGCCTGGATGTCGTCGGCGACGGCGAGGTGCGGGGCGAGGTCCGGTCGGCGTTCGCCCCCTTGGGCGCGGACCGGGTCCGCTGGCACGGCCGGATCGACGACGCGGCGGCGCGCGACGCGCTGGTCCGGGGGGCGACCGCCTTCGTCTGGCCCGGCGTCGACGAGGCCTACGGCATGGCGCTGTTGGAGGCGCAGGC
>CAYZSE010000002.1:28622-43438 GCA_964481035.1 uncultured Geminicoccaceae bacterium
TCGTCTGGCCCGGCGTCGACGAGGCCTACGGCATGGCGCTGTTGGAGGCGCAGGCGCTGGGCGTGCCGGTGATCGCCGGCGACGGCCACGGCGTGCCGGAGATCGTCGCGGACGGGCGGACCGGCCTGCTCGCGCCCGTGGGCGAGGTGGCGGCGTTTCGAGACGCCGTGGCGGTTCTGCTCGACGATCCGGCCCGCGCCGCCGCGCTCGGTGCGGCGGCGGCCGAGCACGTCCGGCGCCATCACGGCCTCGATGGAGCGGCGGCGCGGCTGGCGGACATCGTGGCGCAGGCGAAGCTCGCGCACCGCGAGCGGCGGCGATGACGGCGGTGCTGATGCTGCGGCACGCCGCGACCGCGTGGAGCGCGGTGGGCCGATTGCAGGGCCGCACCGAGGTGCCGTTGTCGGCCGAGGGACGGGCCGAGCTCGCCCGCTGGCGCCTGCCGGGCGACTTCGCCGAGGCCCTGTTGCTCACCAGCCCGCTCGTGCGGGCGACGGCGACGGCGGCGCATTTCGGCAGTGCCCGCGTCGAGCCGCGGCTGGTCGAGATGGACTGGGGCGCCTGGGAAGGTCGCCGGCTGGTCGAGCTGCGCGCGGCCGATCCCGCGGGCCTGGCGGCGCTGGAGGCGCTCGGCCTCGATCTGCGTCCCCCCGGCGGCGAGCGACCGCGCGACGTCCGCGAGCGGCTCGCCGGGCTGCTCGGCGAGCTCGCGGGCGCCGAACGGGCGGTGCTCGTGACCCACAAGGGCGTGCTGCGCGCGGCGCTGTCGCTGGCGACGGGCTGGGACTTCCAGGGACGACCACCGTTGAAGCTGCGGGCCGGCCGGGCGTGGCTCTTGCGCCTCGACGGCCGGGGTCGGCCGCGGCCGCAGGTGCACGAGGTCGCGCTCGATCGGGCGGCGTCGTGCGTGTCTTGATCTGGAGCCAGCACCTCTTGGGCACCGGCCACCTCCAGCGTAGCGCCCGGCTGGCGGCGGCGCTCGCCGAGCGTGGCCACAGCGTCGTGCTCGCCAACGGCGGCCCCGCACCGGCAACCGGGCCGGCCGGTTACGCGCGCGTCGACCTGCCGGCGATCCGGGCCGCGGACGCCCGCTTCAGCGCTCTCGTCGACGACGCGGGCGACCTTGTTGCGGAATCTTTATGGCGCGAGCGGGCGCGGCGGCTGGAGGCGCTCGCCGAGCCCTCGCTCGACCTCGTCGTCGTCGAGATGTTCCCCTTCGGCCGCCGCGCCTTCGCCCGCGAACTGGCGCCGCTCCTGGAGCGGTGGCGGCACGCGCCGGAGCGGCCGCGGCGCGTGGTGTCGCTGCGCGACGTGCTGGTCGAGAAGGTGCGGCCCGAGCGAGTGGCCGAGGCCACGGGCCGGGTGCGGCGCTGGTTCGATCGCGTGCTGGTGCATGCCGATCCCAGGCTCGTCGCCCTCGACGCCTCCTTCCCGGCGACCCGGGAGATCGCCGGCTGGCTGCGCTACACGGGCTATCTGGCGCCGACCTTGCCGACGCCCGCGGCAGGGCGCCGCGGGCTGGTCGTCTCGGCCGGGGGCGGCGCGGTCGGGTGCGTGCTGCTCGCCGCCGCGGTCGATGCCGCCCGGCGGCTCGGGCCTGGCGTCGGCCCCTGGACGATCATCGCCGGCCGCGGCCTGCCGGAGACGGCATGGCAAACCCTGCAGGCGTCGACGCCTGAGGGGGTCGAGCTCTTGCGGCATGTCGACGACCTGCCCGAGCGGCTCGCCCGCGCCGCGCTCTCGATCTCGCAGGCCGGCTACAACACCGTGGTCGAGGCCCTGGCCCTCGGCTGCCCGATGGTTCTCGTGCCCTTCGCCGCCGGCGGCGAGACCGAGCAGGCGCGCCGCGCTGCGGCCGTCGCCGGCCTCGGCGCCGCCACGGTCGTGCATGAGAGCGCCTGCACCGGCGAGGCTCTGGCCGAGGCGGTCGCCGCGCGGCTGGACGCTGCATTGCCGGTGCTGCAAGTGGACGTGAGCGGGGCCGCGCGCAGCGCTCGGCTGCTGGAGGCGCTGGTCGAGGGGAGGGGCTGATGGCGTGCATCTGGTGGCGCGACGACGACGCCGGGCGCGACGATCCGCGCCTCGAGCGGTTGCTCGAGCTGGCGACGGCCCGCCGCCGGCCGGTCGCGCTCGCCGTGGTGCCCGATTGGCTCGAGCCTGCGACGGTCGAGCGCATCCGCGCCTGCCCGCTCGCGACGGTGCTGCAGCACGGCGTCGCGCACGCCGACCACGGAACGGCGGCGACCAAGACCATCGAGCTCGGCGGCGGCGCGGACCGCGAGCGCCTGTTCGCCGCGCTCGCGGCCGGCCGGCGGCGGCTCGAGGCGGCCTTCGGCGCCCAGTTCCTGGCGGTGCTCGTGCCGCCCTGGAACCGCATCGACGACGACGTGACCGCGGCCGTGCCGGCGCTGGGTTTCGCCGGCCTCTCGTGCGACGGCGGGCCCGCGCGGACGGCCCCGCCGCGGCGCGTCGACGTGCACGTCGACGCGGTGGACTGGCACGGCACCGGCCGCCCGCGCCCGCCGGCGGAGGTGGAAGCGGCGCTGAGGGGGTCGCTGGCGACGGTCGACGGGCCGGTGGGGCTGATGACGCACCACCAGGTGGTCGAAGGCGACGAATGGGACGGACTCGACCGCGTGCTCGGCTTCGGTCATGGTGACGGCGGGGTGAGCTGGCTCACCGCCAAGGAAGCGTTCGGGGTGCCATGACGACGATGCCGTCGCAGACGCTGTTGCGCGTCGAGGACCTGCACGTCGCCTTCCACGCCGAGGAGGGTGTGGTCGAGGCCGTGCGCGGGGTGAGCTTCGAGGTTCCCCGCGGGCGCACCGTCGCGGTCGTGGGCGAGAGCGGCTCGGGCAAGACCGTCCTGTCGCAGGCGATCTTGGGCATCCTGCCGGCCACGGCGCGGCTCACCCGCGGCAAGATCCTCTTCGACGACCCCGACATCGCCGCCCCGCCCGTCGATCTCGCCGCCTACCCGCAGAACCACCGCGTCCGGCGCTCGATCCGCGGCGGGCGCATCTCGATCATCTTCCAAGAGCCGATGAGCTCGCTCTCGCCGGTGCACACCATCGGCGACCAGATCGCCGAGGCGCTGCGGCTGCACGTCCCCTCCGCCCGCCGGGAGGTGCGGGCGAAGGTGGTCGAGATGCTCGACCATGTGGGCTTCCCCAACCCCGGTGCGGCCTTCGAGCTCTACCCGTTCGAGCTCTCGGGCGGGCTGCGCCAGCGGGCGATGATCGCCATGGCGCTGATCTGCGAGCCGGCGCTCCTGATCGCCGACGAGCCGACGACGGCGCTGGACGTCACCATCCAGGCGCAGATCCTCGAGCTCATGCAGCGCCTGCAGGCCGAGTACCGCATGGCGATCCTGTTCATCACTCACGATCTGGGCGTGGTCGCCAACCTCGCCGACGAGCTCGTCGTGATGTATCGCGGGCGGGTCATGGAGGCGGGGCCGGCGCGGCCGCTGCTGACGGCACCCGAGCATCCCTACCTCAAGGCGCTCATGGCGGCCGTGCCGCGCATCGACATGGACAAGGGCGAGCGGCTCAAGCCGTTGCGCGAGGTGCGGGTGACCGCGAGCGATCTCGCGACACTGGCCGGCGGCCAGACCCGCCACGGACGCGCCGGGCCGCTGCTTTCCGTCGTCGGGATCGAGAAGACGTTCCAGACGCGGCGGGGCGGCGGCTGGCTCGGCGGCGGTGACGTCGTGCGCGCCCTCGACGACGTGAGCTTCACCATCGACCGCGGCGAGAGCTTCGCCGTCGTCGGCGAGAGCGGCTCCGGCAAGACGACGCTCGCGAAGGCCATCATGCGTGGCATCGACGTGGACGCCGGCTCGATCACCTTCGACGATCACGGCGAACGGGTCGACGTGCTCGCTCTCGAAGGCCGCGATCTGGAGCGCTTGCGCACCCGCGTGCAGTATGTCTTCCAGGATCCGTTCGCGTCCTTGAACCCGCGGATGACCATCGCCGACATCATCATGGAGCCGCTGGTCATCCACGGTATCGCCGACGCCAGGGAGCGCGGCGAGCGGGTGCGCGCGTTGATGCAGGCGGTCGGCCTCGACCTGCGCTCGCTCAGGCGCTACCCGCACAGCTTCTCGGGCGGGCAGCGGCAGCGCATCGGCATCGCCCGCGCGCTCGCCCTCAATCCCGACCTGCTCATCTGCGACGAACCCGTCTCCGCCCTCGATGTCTCGGTCCAGGCGCAGATCCTCAACCTCTTGAAGGATCTGCAGAAGGCGCTCGGGCTCACCTACCTGTTCATCGCGCACAATCTCGCCGTCGTCCGCTATGTCGCCGATCGCGTCGCCGTGATGTGCAGCGGCCGCATCGTCGAGCTGGCGCCGACCGATCAGCTCTTTCGGCGACCGGAGCACCCCTACACCCGCGCCCTGCTCGCCGCCGTGCCGGAGCCCGACCCCGACCACCGTCTCGATTTTCGCCGGCTGCGCGAGGCGGGCGAGGCGATGCCGGCGGAGTGGCCATGGCCGTTCACCATCCTGCCGGGCCGGCACGGCCACATGGTCGAACTCGGCGATGGGCACTGGGTCTGTCACGGTGACCCCCTCGAGGAGAGGTTCCTTGCCGCGTCCTAGTCTGCTCGCCGCGCTGCTCTTGCTTCTCGTCGCGCCGATGGCGGCGGCCGCGCCGCCGGCCGAGCCGCTCGTCGTCGACGGCATCCCCGAGCTCGGCGAGACCGGCGGTGAGATCCGCACGCTCATCGGGCGCGCCAAGGACGCCAAGCTGTTCGTCGTCTATGGCTACGCCCGGCTCGTCGGCTACGACCGCAACCTCGAGATCGTTCCCGACATTCTCGAGGATGTCGAGGTCGAGGGCGGCCGGATCTTCACCTTCCATCTGCGCGAAGGTCACCGGTGGTCGGACGGGGCGCCCTTCACCACCGAGGACTTCCGCTTCTTTTGGGAAGACGTGGCCCAGCACGAGATGCTCAGGCCCACGGGCCCGCCGATCGAGATGGTCGTCGACGGCGAGCTGCCCCTGGTCGAGATCCTCGACGAGCGGACGATCCGCTACAGCTGGGCGAAGCCCAACCCGTTCTTCCTGCCCGCCCTCGCGCAAGCCGCACCTCTCGAACTGGCGCTGCCGGCGCACTACCTCACGCAGTTCCACGAGGCCTACGCCGAGCCGGCGGCCCTCGAGGCCCTCGTCGCCGCGGACAACGCGCGCGATTGGGCGCAGATTTTCGGCCGCCGCAGCCGCGAGTACCGTGCGAACGACCCCGACTTGCCGACGCTTCAACCCTGGCGCCTGGTGACGCCGCCGCCGGCCGAGCGGATCGTCACCGAGCGCAACCCCTACTTCCACCGCGTCGATCCGAACGGCATCCAGCTCCCCTACGCCGACCGGTTCATCTACCAGGTCGTCGAGAGCCAGCTCATCCCGGTCAAGGTCGGTGGCGGCGAGACCGACCTGCAGTCCCGCGGTCTCAACTTCTCCGATGTGCCGTTCCTCAAGCAGAGCGAGGAGCGCTCGGGGATGCGGACGCTGCTCTGGAAGACCGCGACCGCGGCGCATCTCGCGCTCTACCCGAACCTCAACGCCAACGACCCGGTCTGGCGCGCGACCTTTCGCGACGCGCGGGTGCGCCAAGCGCTGTCGCTCGCCATCGACCGGACGGCCATCTCCAAGTTCCTCTATTTCGGCATCGCCGAGCCCTCGAACAACTCGGTGCTGGCGGAGAGCCCGCTGTGGAGCGACGCAATCGGCACGGCCTTCACCGCCCATGACCCCGAGCGCGCCAACGCGCTGCTCGACGCGGCGGGCTTCGAGGAGCGCAACCGCGAGGGCCTGCGCCTCCTGTCGGACGGCCGTCCCTTCGAGATCGTCGTCGAGACCGCGGGCGAGGACACCGAGCACAGCGACGTGCTCGAGCTCGTCGCCAGCCAGTGGCGGGAGATCGGCGTCAAGATCCTCACCAAGCCGTCCCAACGCGAGGTCCTGCGCAACCGCATCTTCGCCGGCGAGACGCTGATGACGATCGCGGTGGGCGTGGAGAACGGCCTGCCGACGGCCGACATGAGCCCCGGTGCCTATGCGCCGACCGACCAGATCCATTACCAATGGCCGATGTGGGGCCAGTGGTACCAGACCAAGGGCGAGGCTGGCGAGCCGCCCGCGCTGCCCGGCGCCGAGCGCCTTTTCGAGCTCTTCCAGGCGTGGACGGTCGCCGGCGAGAAGAGCGAGCGCCGGGCCATCTGGGCGGAGATGCTCGCCATCTGGACCGAAGGCGTCTACACGATCGGCGTCGTCGCCGGCGTGCGCCAGCCGGTGGCCGTCAAGACCAACATCGTCAACGTGCCCGAGACGGCGATCTACAACTGGGATCCGGGCGCGCATTTCGGCATCCACCACCCCGACACCTTCTGGATCCGCGACTGAGCCGCCCGCCATGGACTGGCACCGCCAGGTCGACGCCTATTGCGAGCGCGTCGGCCCGGCGTTCTGGGCCGAGCCCGTCAACGCGCTCACCAATCTCAGCTTCATCCTCGCGGCCCTGTGGGGGGTGCGGGCGATCCGGCGCCACGGGCCGCGCGACATCGCGGCGTGGTGGCTCGTTCTGCTGGTCGTCGCGGTCGGCGTCGGCTCGTTCCTCTTCCACACCGTTGCCACCGTCTGGGCCGCCGTTGCCGACGTCGTGCCGATCACGCTCTTCATCGTCAGCTACCTCGTCTTGACGATACGGCGCTATTTCGAGGCGGCATGGTGGCGCGCGGCCCTGGTCGGGCTGGCCTTCCTGCCGGCGGCCGAGGCGCTGGGCCGGGTCGTGGCGGGTGCGGCGGGCGACGGGCTCAACGGCTCGGAGGGCTATCTCCCGGCTCTCGCGGCACTCGTCGTCTGCGGCGTGTGGCTCGGCCGCCGCCGTCATCCGGCCGGCGCCGCCCTGCTCGTCGCGGCGGGGGTCTTCGCGGTCTCGTTGACCTTCCGCACCCTCGACGATGCGCTCTGCGCGAGGTTTCCCCTCGGTACGCACTTCCTCTGGCACATCCTCAACGGCGTGCTCCTCGGCTGGCTTCTGGTCACCTTCGCCCGGCACGGGCGGCCGTGCCGGCTCACCGCCGCTTGAGCCACAGGCTCGTCTCCCGGGCGCCGGGCGCGAGCGGCAGGCGGCTGGCGACGGGGCCGAGGCGGTGGGCGAGGCGGGTGCGGACCCAATGGCTCGCGAAGACCAGCTCGAAGCCGCCGAGCAGGAGACCCGCGATCGCCTGCTGCTCGTTGTAGCCGCGCCAGGCCCACGCCGCGGGATAGGGGTCGGGCAGAAAGACGTCGTGAACGTGCAGGAGCGTGCCGGGCGCGAGGCGGGGAACGAGGTCGGTGAGGATGACGTCGACGTCACTGCCGGCGACGAGGACGTGGCTCGAATCGACCAGCATCACGTCGCCTGCCCGGAGCTCGCCCGCGAGCGACGCCGGCGCCGCCTGCACGCGCAGCGGCCGCCAGTCGACGGGCAGGGCGCGGATCGGCGCGCGCGGCGCCGGGTCCACCGCCGTGAGGCGCGTGGCGAGCCCGCCTTCGGCGATGGCGCGGGCCATGATCCGGGTCGAGTGGCCCGAGCCGATCTCGAGGATGCGCGTCGGCTGCTCGCGCCGGACGAGCGCGTAGAGCGCGGCGGCGTCGAGTCCGGGGAACCAGTCCTGCGCGAAGCGCGGCGCCGGCGCCGGCCCGCCGAAGCGCGCGAAGGCGGCGCCGTGCGTCTCGAGGGCATCCAGGACCGCGGTGAAGGCCGGCGTCGATGCGGCGAACAGCGGCTCGAGCGCCGGCGCGCCGCGCTCGACGGCCGCCGGCTCGCGGTGCGGCAGGAAGGTACCGCGCGGCCCGACGCGCGCGAGGCGCCGCTCCAGGGCGCGGATGCGCAGCCGGCGGCGGGCGCTGCGCGAAGCCCGGCTCATAGCTGGAGCGTCATGCCCTCGGCGGCGACGCACGAGCCGGGGCGGCGCTCGGCGAGCGACCGGTCGATGCGTTCCAGGGTCTCGTCGTCGCTCGCGGGATCGTGGTGGAAGGTGACCAGCCGGCGAGCGTTCGCCGCCTCGCACAAGCGCAGCCCCTGCTGCCAGGTCGAGTGGCCCCAGCCGACGAAGCGGTCGAAGGCCGTATCGTCGTAGGTCGCGTCGTACACGACGACGTCGCAGCCCTCGATGAGTTCGAGGATCGCGCGGTCCAGCTCGCCCGGAACATGCTCGGTGTCGGTGACGAGGGCGAACGCCCGGCCGGCGAACTCGACGCGATAGCCGGTGGCGCCGCCCGGGTGGCTCAAGGGTGCGGTGGTGATGGTGATCCCGGTTCGAGGAGCGATCGCCTCGCCGGCGTCGAAGTCGTGGAACTCGATCTTCGCGTGCATGACGTCGAGCGGCACCGGGAAGAGCGGCGGCGCCATCAGCGTCTCGAGCGTGCCCTGGAGGCTCAGCCCCTGGCGGCGGAGATGGCCGGCCCAGATGTGGAACGAGTTGCCGGCGCCGTAGGCGGGTCTGAAGAAGGGAAAGCCGGCGACGTGGTCGAGGTGGGTGTGGGTCAAGAGCACGTGCGCGTCACAGGCGCCGGTGCCGGCGAGGTGGGCGCCGAGGACGCGCGCCCCGGTGCCGAGGTCGAAGACGAGCCGCTGGGGACCGCACATCAGCTCGATGCACGAGGTGTTGCCGCCGTAGCGGACCGTGCGCGGGCCCGGCGTCGCGACGGTCCCGCGCGCACCCCAGAAGGTCACCTCGAAGGGGGGGCTCGCCGCGGCACGCGCGTCCGCCATCGCGGCTCAGGCCGCCCGGACGAAGAGGTGATAGCGGCCGGCCGGCACGCCGGGCGGCAACGCGACGGTCGCGAGCCGAGGATCGGCGAGCGGCTGGTCCGAGGCGACGTAGCCGCCGGCCGCCAGGAGGGGCGGCAGCAACGGGGCCAGCCAGGCGGCGAGGCGCGCGTTGCGCGCGGCGTCGCCGGTGCCGATGTCGCTGTGGATCAGTGCCGCCGGTGCCGGCAGGCGACGGCGCGCGCCCGGCAGCGTCGCGGCGAAGTCGCCGAAGACGAGGTGCGCGTCGTCGGGCCGGCAGTCCGGATGCGCGGCGAGGTGCCGCTCGAAGACGAAGATCTCGCGGTCCGGCAGGAGCCGGCGCAGGTGGTCGTAGGTGCGCCCGTTGCCGAGACCGAGCTCGACGACCGGGCCCGGCACCTCGGCGACGGCCCGGGCCAGCATGTCGAGACAGGCACGTTGCGCCTGCAAACGCGCAATATGGGAAATCAGTCGGCTCAACCGCACCCCCCGTGATCGCCCAGGGACCTCGGGCGAAACGGCCCGACGCGCCCGCAACCTCGGCGCCATCTCACAGCCCAACGGTGATGAATATCACTCTGCTTCATCGGGGCTCGGCGGGGAAGGGGCGATCCGCTATGGCTCGGCACGCCTTTCGTCCGCCGAATCGGGTCGTAACCATGCCGCCTTTCGCCTTCGAGTTGCCCTATCCCTCACAGCGGTCGCCGGTCTGCGCGCGCAATGTCGTCGCGACCTCGCAGCCGCTCGCCGCGCAGGCGGGTTTGCAGGCGCTCGCGCGCGGCGGCAATGCGGTCGACGCGGCGCTCGCCGCCGCGATCACGCTCACCGTGGTCGAGCCCTCGGGCAACGGCCTCGGCAGCGACGCCTTCGCGCTCGTCTGGGACGGCGAGAGCTTGCACGGGCTCAACGCCTCGGGCCGAGCGCCGCGAGCCTGGACCCCCGAGCGCTTCGTCGGCGCCGCGGGCATGCCCGTGCTCGGTGCCGACAGCGTGACGGTGCCGGGTGCCGTCTCGGCCTGGATCGCCCTGAGCAAGCGGTTCGGCCGCCTGCCCTTCGCGGACCTCTTCGCGCCGGCGATCCGCTACGCCCGCGACGGCTATCACGTGACGCCCAGGATCGGGCGGCTCTGGGCCGGCGCGCGCGAGCGCTACGGGGCCCAGCCCGGCTTCGCCGACGCCTTCCTGCCGGGCGGGCGGCCACCGCGTCCGGGCGAGCTGTTCCGTCTGCCGGAGCTGGCGCAAAGCCTCGAGGCGATCGCCTCGAGCGAGGGTCGGGCTTTCTACGAGGGCGAACTCGCCGCGGCGATGGCCGGCTGGGTGGGGCGCCACGGCGGCGGGCTCGCGCGCGAGGACCTCGCCGCGCACACCGCCGAGTGGGTCGCGCCGCTCACCCGCGCGGCCTTCGGCGTGACGCTCGCGGAGATCCCGCCCAACGGCCAGGGCATCGCCGCGCAGATGGCGCTCGGCATGCTCGCCCACACCGACTTCGCCGCGGCGCCGGTCGACAGCGTGCGCGCGCTGCATCTGCAGATCGAGGCGATGAAGCTCGCCTTCGCCGACCTCGCGGCGTACGTGGCGGACGCCACGGCGATGCAGGTGGCGCCGCGGGCGCTGCTCGACGACGGCTATCTGCGGGCGCGCGCGGCTCTCATCGACCCGGCCCGCGCCGGCGCGCCGGGCGCCGGGTCGCCGCCTCCGGGCGGCACCGTCTACCTCGCCGTCGGCGACGCCGAGGGGATGATGGTCTCCTTCATCCAGTCGAACTACATGGGTTTCGGCTCGGGCGTCGTCGTTCCCGGCACGGGGATCTCGCTGCAGAACCGAGGCGCCGGCTTCGTCCTCGAGCCGGGGCACCCGAACCGGGTCGGGCCCGGCAAGCGCCCGTTCCACACCATCATTCCCGGCTTTCTCCTCGACGGCGCCGGCGCGCCGATGATGAGCTTCGGGGTCATGGGCGGCGCGATGCAGGCCCAGGGCCACGTCCAGGTGGTCGTGCGGACGGCGCTGTGGGGACAGAACGTGCAGGCGGCGATCGACGCGCCCCGCTGGCGCGTCACCGGCGGCCGCGGCGTCGCGGTCGAGGCTGGGTTTCCCGACGAGGTCTACGTCGGCTTGCGGGCGTTGGGCCACGAGCTCGTCGTCGAGGCGCCGGACGCGGCCTTGGGCTTCGGCGGCGCGCAGCTGGTCGCGCGCATCGACGACGGCTACGTCGCCGGCTCGGACGGCCGCAAGGACGGGCTCGCGGTCGGTTTTTGAGCGCGCGCGAGCGAGCGCGCGAGCGCCTCGATCGCGATCGTGGTCGCCGCCGTCGGGTAGCGCTGCAGGAACGGCGCCTGGGCGCGGATCGCGGCGGTGACGCGAGGGTCCTCGAGGAGCACCGCGGCGATCTCCAGCGGCAGGCCGAGGAAGTGCTGCGCGGCGCGAACGAGCTTCTGCGCCGTCGCCTCGCCGCTCGCCCGCGAAGGCGCGCGGTTGACGACGAGGCGGGTCCGGCGCGCGTCGCCGTCGCCGTGGCAGAGCTTGAGCAGGGCGTAGGCGTCGGTCAGCGAGCCGGGATCCGGGGTTGCGACGAGGAGACGACGATGGCCGAGCCGCCACCAGTCGCGCAGGCCGCGTTCCGCCCCGGCGGCGAGATCGATCACGGTCCAGTCGTAGGCGCGGGCGAGGGTTTGCACGCGGGTCGCGAGGCCGGCGCGGATGGCGGGCGGGAGGTCGGCGAGGCGGCCGCTGCCCGAGGCGCCGGCCAAGAGGTCGACGCCGATCGTGCCGAGCGGCCGGATCGACGCGGCGAGCTGCTCGATCGTGCCCGCGATCGGGAGGTCCGCGGACGCCAGGACGCCGAGCTGGACGTCGATGTTGGCGAGCCCCCAGTCGGCGTCGACCAGCAGAACCTTGCGCCCGCGCCGTGCCAGCGCCTGGGCGAGGCTGGCGGCGAGCCACGTCTTGCCGGTGCCGCCCTTGCCCGAGGCGACGGTGATGATGCCGGTCATGGCTGACCTTCCTCGGCTCGGGTGGCGGCGGCGTGCGCCTCGAAGCGGTTGACGAGCAGCCGGGCGAGGCCTGCCGGCTGCAAGGGCACGAGCGGCTCGGTGGCATCGCCGCTGACGCTTGCCGGCGCGAGCGCGATGCCGCCGCAGGCGAGCGCCACGAGCCCGCCGTAGCGGCGGGTGAGATCGAGCTTGGTCGGCAGCACCGCGCGGCAGCCGAGTGCGAGGAAGTCGGCCGCGGTCTCGAGCAGCGCCTGGCCCTGGCCCTCGACGCTGAGGACCAGTGTCGGCACGAGGTCGCCCGCGGCCCGGACGAGGTCGCGCAGACGCCCCGCGCCGCGGCTGGTGAGCGGCGACAGGCCCGGCGTGTCGACGACGATCGGGCCGGGGCGCCCGGCGGCGGCGGTGAGCTCCGCCAGGCTCGTGATGGTGGTCACCTCGAGGCCCGCGCCGGCGAGGCGCGCGGCGAGGCGCGGATCGGGCTCGTCGTCGCCGAGGTGGAGGGCGAGGACGCGCGGAATGGGGCCGACCGCGGCGAGCGCCGTCGCGAGGCGTGCGCCTGCGAGGCTCTTGCCGTGGCCCGGCAGGCCCACGAGCAGCCGTCGGTCCGCCGCAGCCCCCGCCCGCAGGCGGCTCTTGAGCGCGAGGGCGAGGCCGGGCTCGAGTCGCGCTCCGGCCGCGGCGCAAGCGAGCGGCGCGCGCAGCCCCGACGGCACGCCGTGGAACGCCATCAGCGGGCCGAGACGCGGGTCGGGCTCCGGAGCGTCGTCGGCGAGCAGGCCGGCGAGGTCGTCCTCGGGCTCGATCGCGGCGGTGATGCGAACACCGCCGGCCGTCTCCTCGATCGCCAGGATCAAAGCGTCGACGCCGAGGGCGTCGCGGACGCCCGCCTGGGCCTTCGCCATCGTCGCGGCGTCGAAGGTGCGGATCTGCATCCGGGGTGCTCCGCTACACCTGACCCAGCGTGCGGATGCGCGCCTTCGGATGGATCTCGTTCTGCGAGAGGATCACGGTCGCCGGGCGGAACCGCTCGATCATCGCGCGGACGTAGGGCCGCAGCGTCGGCGTCGTGACGAGGACCGGCAGTTCGCCCTTCTGCGCTTGCTGCTCGAACTGCTCGCGGACCGCGCGGACGAAGCGATGCAGCTCCGAGGGCGGCATGGCGAGCTGGCGCTCGTGGCCGGGGCCGGGCTCCACCAGCGCGTCGGCGAAAGCGCTCTCCCACTCCGGCGACAGCGTCAGCACCGGGATGTAGCCGGCTTCAGAGGTGGCGTCGCGGCTGATCTGGCGGGCGAGCTTGCCGCGCACGTACTCGATCATCACCGTCGTGCTCTGGGTGCTGCCGGCGATGTCGCTCAGCGCCTCGAGGATCAACGGCAGATCGCGGATCGAGATCCGTTCGGCCAGCAGCCCCTGGAGCACGCGCTGGATGCCACCGGTGCTCATGCGTGACGGGACCAGATCGCCCAAGAGACGCTGATAGGGCTCGGCGAGCTCGCCCAGCAGCTGCTGGGTCAAGGCATAGCTCAAGAGATCGGGGAGGTTGTCCTTCACGACCTCGGTCAAGTGGGTCGTGACCACGGTCGAGGGCTCGACGATCGTCAGGCCTTGGCTCTGCGCGGTCTGGCGCAGCTGCCGCCCGATCCAGGCGGCGTCGAGACCGAAGGTCGGCTCCTGGGTCGCCTCGCCGGGCAGCGTGATCGGCCGGCCCTGGGGGTCCATGACCATCAGCATGGTGGGCCGGACCTCGCCGCGCGCGGTCTCCATCTCCTTGAGGCGGACGACGTAGGTGTTGGCCGGGAGCTGCAGGTTGTCCTGGATGCGCACCGGCGGCATGAGGAAGCCCAGGTCGTGGGCGAGCTGCCGGCGCAGGGCCTTGACCTGGTCGGGCAGTGAGGTGGCGTCGCCGGCCTTGATGAGCTGCAACAGGCCATAGCCGAGCTCGAGCCGCAGCGTGTCCATGGCGAGCTGCGCGCCGATGGCCTCTTCCGCCGGCGCCGAGCCCTTGCCGTCGCCCGCGCGCGCCGGGGCGCCGTCGTTCGTGCCCGTGCCGTTCTCCGTCCCTTCCCGGTCGTCACGCACCGCCTTGCGCCGGCGCGCCCAGGCGACGCCGCCGCTGAGCCCCGCCAGCGCCAGGAACGGCAGCGGCGGCAGGCCCGGCAGGAGGGCGAGGGTGGCGAGCAGGCCGGCGGTGACCTGGAGGGTGCGGGGGTTGGCGCCGAACTGGCGGGCCAGCGCCGTGTCGACCCGGCCGCCGACGCCGGCCTTGGAGACGAGCAGGCCCGCGCCCATCGAGACGATGAGTGCGGGGATCTGCGACACCAGGCCGTCGCCCACCGTCAAGAGCGTGTAGCTCTGGGCCGCGTCGCCGACGCTGATGCCCATCTGGCCGACGCCGATGACGAGGCCGCCGACGAGGTTGATGGCGGTGATCAGGATGCCGGCGATGGCGTCGCCGCGGACGAACTTGGCAGCACCGTCCATCGCGCCGAAGAAGGCGCTCTCCTCCTCGAGATGGGTACGCCGCTGGCGCGCCTGGGCCTCGTCGATGAGGCCGGCGGAGAGATCGGCGTCGATCGCCATCTGCTTGCCGGGCATGGCGTCGAGGGAGAACCGCGCTGCGACCTCGGCGATCCGGCCCGAGCCCTTGGTGATGACCACGAAGTTGACGATCACCAGGATGGTGAAGACGATCATCCCGATGACGAAGTTGCCCTGCATGACGAAGCCGCCGAAGGCCTGGATGACCTGGCCGGCGGCGTCGGGGCCTTCGTGCCCGTCGGCGAGGATCAGACGGGTCGAGGCGAGGTTGAGGGCGAGCCGCAGCATCGTCGCGAGCAACAGCACGGTGGGGAAGCTCGAGAAGTCGAGCGGCTCCTCGATGAAGAGGGCCGTGAAGAGCACCATCACCGCGAAGCCGATCGAGATCGCCAGCAGCATGTCGAGCACGAAGCTCGGCATCGGCAGGATCAAGACCACGAGGATGCCGATGACGCCCAGGGCCAGCGCGATGTCGCGCTGCCCCGAAAGACGCTCGAGCCAGCCG
>CAYZSE010000002.1:43538-51842 GCA_964481035.1 uncultured Geminicoccaceae bacterium
GCGCGGTGCAGGCAGTTCTCGAGCTCGCGGACGTTGCCGGGCCAGCCGTGGGCCTCGAGCCGGCGGATCGCCGCGGCGGTCAGCTGCAAGGCGCCGAGGCCGTTGAGGGCCGCATACTTGCCGGCGAAGTGCCGGGCGAGCTCGGCGATGTCGGCGGGGCGCGACCGCAGCGGCGGGATCTCGAGCGGCACGACGTTGAGGCGGAACATCAGGTCCTCGCGGAACGTGCCGGCCCTGACCGCCTGCTCGAGGTCGCGGTTGGTGGTCGCCAGCACGCGGATGTCGACGGGCACGGGCTTGGTGCCGCCGACCCGGTCGATCTCGCGCTCCTGCAGGGCACGCAGGAGCTTGGCCTGCAGGCGCGGGTCCATCTCGCTCACCTCGTCGAGGAGCAGCGTGCCGCCGTTGGCCTCCTCGAACTTGCCGACGCGCCGCGCGGCGGCGCCGGTGAACGCCCCCTTCTCGTGGCCGAACAGCTCGCTCTCGAGGAGCGCCTCGGGAATGGCGGCGCAGTTCAAGGAGACGAAGGGGCCGTGCGCGCGCTTGCTATGGGCATGGACGAAGCGCGCGATGACCTCCTTGCCGACCCCGCTCTCGCCGCTGATGAGCACGCTCGCCTCGGCCGGCGCCACCCGACGGGCGAGCTCGACGACCTCGCGCATGGCTGGATCGGCGCCGATGAGCCCGACGTTCTCGCCGCTCGCCGCGGCGATAATCGCCGCGATGAGATCCTCCTCGGGGGGCAGCGGCAAGAACTCCGCCGCACCCGCGCGGATCGCCTGGACGGCGGTGCGGGCGTCGGTGCCGATGCCGTAGGCGATCACCGGCACGAAGATTCGCTCGGCGCGCAGACGCTCGACCATTTGGCCGATCGCGCTCTCCGCCGGCAGCCAGAGCTGGTCGGCGCCGCGCCCGGAGCGCAGCTCGGCGAGCGCCGCCGGCGCCGTCGGCACGGTCCGGGCTCGGCCGCCGCGCTTGGCGGCGATCGCCACAGCCTTGGCCACCAGGGGCTCGTTGTCGCTCTGCACCAAAAGCCGCATCATCGCATCCTCAGTCGCGCGCCTGCTGGTCGCCCTTGATGATCTCGGTCATCGTCACCGACAGATGCCCGTCGTCGATGATGACCTCGCCCCGGGCGACGAGGCGGTTGTTCACGTAGATGTCGACCGGCTCGCCGACCTTGCGGTCGAGCTCGACGACCGCACCGCGACCGAGCCGCAGCAGCTGGCTAACCGGCATGGACGTCCGGCCGAGCACGGCGGCGAGCTGCACGGGCACGTCGTAGACCGCCGAGAGATCGGCCGGCGGCGACGTTTCCGCGGGCTTCGCCGGCGCGGCCTCGTTCATGGCGGGCGCCGGCGTGGTTTGCGGTTCATGGGCCATCGGCAGCATCCAGAGGCTCGGGTGTCGTGGGTGAAGGCGTGTCGCGGGCACTGCGCTCGGCGAGCCAGCCGGCACAGCGCGCTACCGCGTCGGCGATGCGTTCGTCGGGGCTGTGGCGCGCCTCCCCCGCATGCCAGCGGACGCGGGCGTCGCCGGGGCCGAGGGCGGCATCGCCGACGACGGCGCAGCCGCGCCGCCCGCGTGGCGGGTCGCCCGCGCATCCGTGCAGGGCGCCGAGGGCTTCGACGAGATCGGGGTGCACCGCGATCTCGAGGTCGTCGGGCCGGCCGAGCCGCGCCAGGAGATCGTCGAGCGCAACTTTGAGGTCGTCGAGCGGGCGCGCCCGCAGCGCCTCGGGAACCACGTGCCGGGCGATCGTCTCGGCCAGAGCGAGGATGAGGTCGGCGTCGGCCGCGTCCCGCGCTCGGCGCCGCTCGGTCTCCGCGGCCAGGGCGCTGGCGATGGCCTCCGCCGCGGCGGCCTGGGCGCCTGCCTGGCGGTCGGCGATCTCGGCGAGGCAGGCGGTGCGGGCCTCGGTCGCCGCGGCCGCCATCAGCCCCGGCAGCTGGGCCTCGTCGAAGAGCAGCAACGCAGCTTCGCGGCCCGGTCCCGTCGCGCCGGCGACGCTCGGTGTCGGCGCGACGGGCGTTCGGTTCTCGCTTTGGGGTTGGGGCTCGGGCTCGCGCGCCGGCGCCGGCGCGGCGAGCGCCTCGGCGAGGCTCCGGCGCACGCCCTGGCCACCTCGCCGGTAGCGCCTCGTGAAGGTGACGTCGGTCTGGAACTTCGCCATGGCTCAGAACACCAGCTGATCGTCTTTGCTGTCGGCGAGGAAGATCTCTCCCTGCGCCGCCAGCTCCTTGGCGGTGTTGACCATCGCCATCTGGGCCTCTTCGACGTCGCGGAGACGCACCGGGCCCATCGTCTCCATCTCCTCCTTGAGCATCTTGGCGGCCCGCTCGGCCATGTTGGTGAAGAACAGGTCCTTGACCTTCTGGCTGGCGCCCTTCAAGGCGACGCCGATGCGCGCCTGGTCGACGCCGCGGAGCAGCGCGCGGACGCCGTTGCCGTCGAGCTTGACGAGATCCTCGAAGGTGAACATGAGCGCGCGGACCTTGTCCGCGGCCTCCTTGTTGCGCTGCTCGAGCATGCCGACGAACCGGCCCTCGGTGCCGCGGTCGAAAAAGTTGAAGATTTCCGCCATGACCTCGTGATTGTCGCGACGGTTGGTGCGCGCGAGGTTGCTCATGAACTCGGCACGCAGCGTCTTCTCGACGTCGGAGAGGATGTCCTTTTGGACGACCTCCATCCGCAGCATGCGCATGACGACCTCGATGGCGAAGTCGTCGGGGAGGTTGCCGAGGACGCGGGCAGCGTGATCCGGGCGGATGCGCGAAAGCACGACGGCGACGGTCTGCGGGTACTCGTTCTTGAGATAGGAGGCGAGCACCGCCTCGTTGACGTTGCCCAGCTTGTCCCAGACGGTTCGGCCGGCGGGGCCGCGGATCTCGTCCATGATCATCTCGACCCGCTCGTCGTCGAGGAACCGGGTGAGCAGCTTCTCGGTGGTGTCGTAGGAGCCGACGATGCCGCCGGCGTGGCCCATGCGCTCGGCGAACTCCTTCAAGATCCGCTCGACGACCTCGCTGTCGACGGAGCCCAGGACGGACATGATCTGCGACAGCTCCTTGATCTCCTCGAGATCGAGCCTGGAGAACAGGCTGCCGACCTGCTCCTCGCCGATCGCGAGCATGATGATCGCCGCCTTCTCGGGCCCGTTGAGCTTGTCGTAGTTGGTGATCGTGGACATGGACATGGGTCAGTCCGTCTGGAGCCACGAGCGCAGCACGCGCGTCGCGTCGTCGGGGTGGTCGTCGATGAGGCCGGTCACCCGACCGACCAGCGAGGCGCGGATCTGGCCGCGGATCTGGTTGATCTGCAGCATCTGCTCTTGCTCGTGCTCGACCTCGGCGGCGACCGCCGCGGCGCTGCCGGGCTCGATCAGCACCTGGCCGTCGTCGGTCACGGTGAGGCCGCTCTCGGTGTGCAGCGCCGGCTTGCTCGCCTCGGCCTTGGGAAAGGCGCGCCGCAGCAGCGGCCGGGCGACGAAGAGGACGACGAGCAGCGTCGCCACGAGCAGCGTGACACCCTCGCCGAAGGTCCGCCACAGCTCGCTCGCCTGCTCCAAGGGTGTCGGTGCGGGCGGCGCGCTCGGCTCGGGCTCGACGAAGGCACGGTTGACGACCTCGATCGTGTCGCCGCGCTCGGCATCGTAGCCGACGGCGCTCCGCACCAGCGTGGCGATGTCCGCGAGCTCCTCGGCGGTGCGCGGCGTGTAGACGACATCGCCGGCGGCGTTCTGCGTGTAGGCGCCGTCGACGAGCACCGCGATCGAGAGCCGTCGGACCCGTCCGCCGCTCTGGACGTGGTTGGTCACCTTCCTGGAGATCTCGAAGTTGACGGTCTCCTCGGTGCGCACCGTGCGCTCGCTGCTGGTCGGTGCCGCCGCCTCGTCCTGGGGGGCTTGCGGCAGGTTGTTCTGGACCGTCACGGCCCCGGGATCGCGGTCCTGGAGGTCGCTCTGCTCCTCGACCGTCTGCTTGCTGCGGGCGACCTGGCTCTCGGGGTCGTACTCCTCCGAGGTCGTGGTCACCTGGTCGAAGTCGATCTCGGCGTTGACGCTCACCTCGACATTGCCGCGCCCGAGCGAGCGCTCGAGCAGCGTGCGAACTCGGTCGCCGACCCGCTCCTCGAAGGTCCGCTGAAAGGCCTCGGCGCGGCCCGAGGTCAGCTTGTCGCCGTCTTCCTCGTCGCTCGCGAGCAGCTGGCCGCCGTCGTCGATCACCGTGACCTGGTCGGGCTCGAGCCACGGCACCGCGCCGGCGACGAGGTGGCGCACGGCGGTGATCTGCTCGGCGCCCATGGCGCCGCGCCGGGCGAGCGTCAAGACGACGGACGCCGAGGCCCGCGCGGTCTCGCGCTGGAACAGCTCGCGCTTGGGCTGGACGAGATGGACACGCGCCCGGCGGACCGCGTCGAGCGTGCCGATCGTCCGGGCGAGCTCGCCTTCGAGCGCCCGCAGGAGATTGACGTTGGCCTCGAACTGGGTGCTGCCGAGCAGCGAGCGCTCGTCGAAGATCTCGTAGCCGACCGCACCCGAGGCCGGCAGCCCCTCCTCGGCGAACTGCATGCGCAGGCGCAGGCGCTCGTGCTCGGGCACCAGGATCGCGGTGCCGTCGGCGGTGAGCCGGTAGGGGACGCCCACGGCGTCGAGCCGCTGGATCACGGTCTGCGCGTCGGCCGGCTCGAGCTCGGTGAAGAGCAGGGCGTAGTCGGGGGCCATCAGCCGCATGGTCAAGAAGACGGCGAAGCCGGCGAGGCCGAGCGCGAGCCCGCCGAGCGCGGTCAGGCGCGCCGGGCCGAGGCCGCTCAGGACGACGCCGGTCCGGGCCATCGGGTTGGCCTTGACGGCCACCGCCGTGCCGGCGTCGTCTGGCTGGTCGTCGGTCGTCGCCACCACGCGTACCTCGAGGCCGGATTGAGATCGACCCGGATGGTGCGCGCGGCCGGCTAAAGGATGGTTAACGCGTCAGCGGCGATAGCGCTTGAGCCGCGTGACCCGGAGCCCCGCCATGCCGTGCCGGTCGATCATCCGCTCCCAGCCGAGGAACTCCTCGGGCGAGAGCCGGTAGCGCTCGCAGGCCTCGTCGAGGGTCAACCGCCCCTCGCGGACGGCGCCGACCACCTGCGCCTTGCGGCGGGCGACCCAGCGCTCCGTCCCCGGCGGCGGCAGGTCGCCCAGATCCGTTTCCGCGGCATCGGCCGGCGCCGCGTGCGCGCTTGCCGCCATCGTCGTTCTCCTCGTCACCCGGCTTGTCGCCTACCTCTTCAGTATTCCCGTAGAGAACCAAGGGAAAATGAAGCTCGTTGGTGCTTTTCAGTAAATATATGTTAGCCACGAGTGATTTATCCTCAGCCGGCGATGCGCAGGAGTTCTTCGAGAAGCTGATCGGCAGTGCTGATGATCTTGGAGCTGGCGGAATAGGCGCGCTGCGTGACGATCATCTTGGTAAACTCCTCGGCGATGTCGACATTCGCGGCCTCGAGGGAGGAGGGGGTGATGCCGCCGGCACCGCCGACGCCGGCGAACCGCAGATTGTATTCCCCGGCGACGTCCGTGCTCGCGTAGACGTTGCCGCTCCGCGGGTCGAGCGCCGAGGGGTTGGGGAAGGTCGCCACCGGCAGCTTGTAGAGCTTGCGCTCCTCGCCGTTGGTGAAGGAGGCGACGACGAAGCCCTCCTCGTCGATCCGCGTGCCGTTGAGCTCGCCGACCTCGGCACCGTTCTGCGTGACGAAGGCGACGTCGCTCGGGCCGGAGAACTGGCTGAGGCCCACCGTCGTGCCGATGTCGCCGAAGTCGAGCGCGATCAGGCTGTCGGCCGCGCCCGTCGCGTCCGCCCAGTCGATCGTCAGGCGATTGTTGGCCAGCGGTGTCGCCGTGTTGCGCTCGTAGAGGTCGACGACCTGGAGGCTGCCGTCGGTACTGAACGTCACCTTGCCGTTGGCCAGCATGCCGTCGGGATAGCCGGCGGCGCCGTTCAGCAGGTCGTCGTCTGCGAACACCTCGACGTACCAGCTGTTGGCCTCGCCGTCGCCGTTGCCGGCGATGCCACCGGCCTCGGCCGGTCGCGCGAGCGTCGGGTCGTCGCGAAGGAAGGCCACCGTGACGGTCCGGGCGCGGCCGAGGCTGTCATAGATCTGGATGTCGCGGCTGAAGGTGGGTTTCTGGCCCACGCCCAGCGGCGTCGCCAGCAGCTGATCCTTCAGATACTGCGACATCGAGTGGGTCGTGCCGGTGCCGAAGGACGCGGTTGCCGCGTCCTCGGCGCCGCCGATGTCGTAGGTGCCGGGGAGCCAGGTGAACTCGTTCGGCACCGTGAGCGGGTTGTCCGGCGTGAAGTTGAGCTGGCGGGTGTCCGTCGCGTCGGAATCGAGGTTCGCGCCCAGCTCGATCCGGGTCGTCGCCGCGGCCACACCCTGGATCGTGCGCGTGTTGACCGTCTGCAGCCGGTTGATGTCGACGATTGCTTCGTCCGAATCGAGCGCCCAGCCCTGGAGGTAGAAGCCGGACGGCGTGCGCAGGTTGCCGGCGAAGTCGGACTCGAAGGAGCCGTCGCGGGTGTAGAGCTGCTCGCCCGGAACCCCATCGGCGCCGGTCGAGCGGTTGACGACGAAGAAGCCGCTGCCGGAGATGGCGACATCGAGCGGCGACGCGCTGCTCTGGATCAAGCCCTGCTGCTCGACGTCGTAGCTGGTGAAGGCGCGCACGCCGCCGGGGCTGTAGGACTGGCTGGACGGCCGCCGCGTCACCAGGCTGGAGAAATCGGCGACCGCGCCCTTGTAGGCGGTGGTGTTCACGTTGGCGACGTTGTCGGAGATCATGCTCATCGACTTGCTCTGGGCGGAGAGCCCGGAGACGCTCGAGTAGAGTGAACCGAAGAGGCTCATGACGAGGCTCCCTCATTGTCGGTGGTGTCGGTATCGGGCGCGCGGACGGCGGTGACGTCGCGGAGCGGGATGGTGCGGTCACCGAGGTCCAAGAGCAGCTCGCCGTTGACGTTCTCGACGGCGACGACGCGACCCTTGAGCCTGGTCGAGACCTCGATCGGCGCGCCGGCGAGGTCGCGGGCGTCGACGGCGAAGCGGTAGGTGCCTTCGGGGGCGCGGAAGCCGTCATCGGCGCGGCCGTCCCAGACGACGGTCTGCTCGCCGTCGGCGGGAGGCGGCGAGAGCGTCGCGATCCGCTCGCCGCGCTCGTCGAAGACGTTGACGAACAGCGTGGCCGGCCGCTCGGTGGTGGTCATCTCGAAGCTGGCGGTGCCGGTCTTGGCGAGGGTGGCGGTGGCGCCGTCGGCTTCGACCTCACGGCCGAGATAGGCGGCGCCGGCGCCGAGGCCGTCGGTGCTCATCAGGCTCACCAGCGTGTCGAGCTTGGTGTTGGTCGCGATGACCTGCTCGACGTTGGCGAACTGGACCAGCTGCTGGGTGAACTGGTTCGAGTCCATCGGCGACAGGGGATCCTGGTTGGCGAGCTGGGTCGTCAGCAGCCGCAGGAACGTGTCGAAATCTTGCGCGATCGAGGTCTTGCGATCGGCGGAGCCGGGCGTTGCGGCGTCGACGGGGGAAACGGACATGGCGTGGCTCCAACTCAGGCGTGGACGTCGAGGACGCGGCGGGCGTCGAACAGGGACGCGGGCGGCTCCGGGCCGGCGTCGGCCGCGGTGGCGGCCTCGCCAGTGGTGCCGTCGGCGCGGTCCCCACGTTGGGCTCGGTGCTGGTCCGATGGCCCTTGGCGGAGGTCACGGCCGGCCTGTTGGTCGAGATCGTAGCGGACGCCGTCGCGGCCGAGATCGAGGCCGCTTGCCGCCAGCGCGCGCTCCAGCTGATGACCGTGGCGCTGGAGCAGCTCGAGCGCGGCGCCGTCCTCGGCGCGAATGTGCACCCGCACGCCGGTCTCACCCTCGAACTCGAGGCGGATGTCGACGCGGCCGAGGGCCGCCGGCTGGAGGCGGAGGTGCAGCTCGGCCTGGCGGCCCTGGGCGGCACGGGCGACGTGCAGCGAAACCTCGTCGGGCGGCACCTCCGGCGCCGGCGCCGGTGGCGCCTCCGAAGGCCGGCTCGAGGCGCCCGCAGCCAGCGTCGGCGGCGGCAACTCCCGCGCCGATACCGGCATGGCGCCCGCCGGCTCGGCGGCGGGGCTCGGCCCCGTCGACGCCGGTGCCGATGGCGCCTGCTCGGACCCGGACGATGGCGTGCGCGCCGCTCTCCCGTTCGCCGCCTCGGGCTCGCCCATCACATCGGGGGCGGTACCCGGCGCCGTCGAATCGCCCAGCGGCGCCGTCGAATCGCCCAGCGGCGCCGTCG
>CAYZSE010000002.1:51942-57265 GCA_964481035.1 uncultured Geminicoccaceae bacterium
GCGGCGGCAGGCGGCGGCGAGGAAGCGGCGGCATCGAGGGGGTCCGCATCCGCGGTCGCGGCGAGCATGGGCGGGCCGTTCGGCTCGGCCGTGGCCCTTCGCGGCGTCACCCCCGGCGCGACCGGCGGGTCCGCCGCCGGCGCCGATGCGGCTGGTCGCGCCGGCGGCGACGGGACGGCGGCGGTCGCCTCTGCGAGCAACGGGGCAGGCGGGCCCGCCGGCGGGTGCGGGGACGACCCTGGGACGTGCGCCGCCGCTGGCGCCATCGCGGTTGCTTCGGGCACGGTGGCCGGCGCTGCGCCGCTCGCCGGCGGGCCCGCAAGCGGGATCCCGGGCACGGGCGGGCCCGGCAGCGGGCCGCCGAGCAACCGGGCGAACTCCGCGGCGAGCGCCGGCGCCGCGGAGGCCGCGGGCTGCGGGAGGAGAGGGCTCGTCGACCGGGTGGGGTGCGTCTGCATGGCACGAACCCTCTTTCAAGGTTCATGCCAATGGCGGGACGGAGGGTGATGTGGGGTGGACGAGGCGAGGCGCGAACCGGGGCTTCGGCAAATCCTGCCGAGCGGGCCGGCAGCCCTTGCCGATCAGGCCTCGCGGTAGGCCTTCTCGCGGCGCTCGTGGCGCTCCTGCGCCTCGATGCACAGGGTGGCGATGGGTCGCGCGTCGAGACGCTCGAGCCCGATCGGCTCACCGGTTTCCTCGCAAAAGCCGTAAGAGCCGTCCTCGATGCGCTCGAGGGCCTGCTCGATCTTGCTCAACAGCTTGCGCTCGCGGTCTCGCGTCCGCAGGTGATAGTGCCGCTGGATTTCCGCCGATGCCCAATCGGTCGTGTCGGCGAGCCGGGTGTCCTCCTCCTTCAGCTCTTGGAGGGTGAGGCCGGAGACACGGAGGATTTCCGTGCGCCAAGCGACGAGCTTGCGCTTGAAGTGCGCGAGTTGACGCTCGCACATGTACCCCTCGCCGTTGACCGGTTGGTAGCGTTCCGAAGCGGGTTCCGACACGTGACCCTCCTCCCCGACGAGCGACCCGAGCGTCCCTCGGCGCCGGGCCCGAACCAAGGCGCTCCCATTAGAGGTCGTCGGCGATGGGTGCAAGCGACGACTAGGGCCCGCCGGCCGCATCCTGGGGCATGCACGGGCCGGCACAGCCCGGCCGCGCGTGGAGGTCGATCCGGTCGATCCGCGCGCCCAGCCCGTCGATCAGCAGGAGCGTCCCGATCAGGTCGGGCATCGCGCCCAGCAGCCATTTCAGCGCCTCGGTCGCCATCATCGCACCGACCTGGCCGGCGACCGGGCCGAGCACGCCGCCTAGGGCGCAGGTCGGCAGCGCCTCGCCCGCGGGCGTCTCGGGGAACAGGCAGGCGAAGCAGGGCGCGCCCGGCCGCGCGAACGGCGCGAACAGGGTGAGCTGGCCCTCGAAGCCCTGGACCGAGCCGCTGACGAGCGGCCGCCGCGCCCCGGCTGCCGCGGCGGCGAGATCGGCGCGGGTGGCGAAGCTGTCGCTGCCGTCGATCACCAGGTCGACCTCGCGGCAGAGCGGCGCGGCGCTCGCCCGGTCGAGCCGCAGGGCGCGGGCGTCGATCCGGCAGCTCGGGTTGAGCGCGCCGAGGCGCTCGGCCGCGGCCGCGACCTTGGCCCGGCCGACGTCGGCGGTGGTGTAGAGAACCTGGCGGTGCAGGTTGTCGAGGCTCACCGCGTCGTCGTCGACCACGAGCAGCCGGCCGATGCCGGCGGCCGCGAGGTACAGCGCCACCGGCGCCCCGAGACCGCCCGCGCCGACGAGCAGCACCGAGGCGTCGCGCAGCCGCGCCTGGCCGACGCCGCCGATCTCGGGCAGGACGATCTGGCGACCGTAGCGCTCGAGGTCGTCGTCGGTGAAGCGCATGCGTGAGATCCCGAAGCTGCGCTGGTTTGGCACCAAGCTTGCACGATGGTGCGCATCGCTTCACCTCAAAGGCTCGCGACGATGAGCATCCAGCCGACCACGGTCCCCGCCCAAGTCCCCGACGCTGCCCGTGGCGGCAATCTCTGGGGCGCGGACGGCTTCGGCTTCGACGACCTCGTCGATGTCGTCAACCCGTTGCAGCACCTGCCCGTGGTGAGCACCATCTACCGGCAGAGCACGGGCGACGAGATCGGCCTCATCCCGAGGCTCATGGGCGGCCTGCTCTTCGGCGGCATGCCGGGGCTCGCCAGCGCCACGGTCAACGGCGGCGTCGCCGCCGGCACCGGACGCGATCTCGGAGAGCACGCGATGGCGCTGCTCTTCGGTGCCGAGCCGTCGCCGACCCTCGACCCGAGCGCGGCGGAACACGCCGCCGCCGCCCGCGCCTACGCCGATGCCGGGCCGCCGGCACCGCACGCCGCCGTGCCTTTCGACCAAGCGCCGCCCGTCGTCGTCCCCCCCGATCCGCTACCGCGTCTCGCCGGCGCGCGCGAGCGCCTCCTGGCCGAGGTGGAGGTGAGTGCCGGTTTCACCGGCAATCACGACCTGGTCGTCTGAGCCGGGGTGGCACGAAGGGCCACGGCGGTAAGCTTCGCTTAACCCTGTTCGCCGAAGAAGGATCGCGAAGGCCCCGCCGGTGATGCATCGGGGCCGAACGAGGTCGGCGATGGCGGACGACGGTAGACTGCAAATCCTGGCACGGGGCCTGATCGAGGCGTTGAAGCGCGACGCCCGGCAACTGGAGGCCGACGGCGCGCCCGATCTGGCGCGGCTCGCCGCGCAGCTCGACGCCCTGCTCGCCCACGTTGCCGCAGCGCCCGACGCGGCCGGGCGACGCATGCTGCTCGCGGCGCTCGACGAGGTCGAGCTCTTCCACCGGCGCGTCCGTGCCTCGCTCGACGACACCCGGACGGCGCTCGAAGGCGCGGCGCAGCGCCGCATGGCGCGGCGAGCCTACGGCGAGGCCGAGCGCTTCGGCGCGGGGTCCGCGTGATGGGCGTCGTCGACAGCGCGCCGCTGATCGAGGCCGTGGGCGCGCTGGCCGTCGTGCTCGGCCTGATGGCCCTCCTCGCTGTCGGCCTGCGCCTGTGGCGCGGTCGCGGTGGCCCGCTCGCGGCCCCGCGCCTGGCGCTGGTCGAGACCCTCGCGCTCGATGGCCGGCACCGGCTCGTGCGCGTCCGCGACGGCGCGGCCGAGCATGTTCTGCTGCTGGGCCCGCAGGCCGCCTCGGTCGTCACCTCGACGCCGCCATCCCTTTCGGAGACCGCGCCGTGATCCGCCGCGCCCTGGTCCTCTCAGCTGTGCTCCTGGCGCTCGCCGCGGGGCCCGCCGCGGCGCAGTCGCTGACCCTCGATCTCGGCGGCAGCGGCGACAGCGTCACCGCCCAGATCTTCCAGCTCATGCTGCTCGTCACGGTGCTGAGCGTGGCGCCGGGGATCCTGGTGATGGTGACCTCGTTCACGCGGATCATCGTCGTCCTCGCCTTTCTGCGGACCGCGCTGGGCTTGCAGACGACGCCACCCAACAGCGTGCTGGTCGGCCTCGCGCTGTTCTTGAGCCTGTTCGTCATGGCGCCGGTGTTCGAGCAGTCCTACGAGCAGGGCATCCGCCCGCTCCTCGACGAGAAGGTCGAGGAGATGGAGGGGCTCCGGCTCGCCGCCGCACCCGTGCACGAGTTCATGCTCGGCCAGGTCCGCGAGAAGGACCTCATGCTCTTCGTCGACATGGCGAAAATCGAGCTCGCAGACGACCCCGCGGCGGTCCCCTATCGCGTCCTCATCCCGGCCTTCATGATCTCTGAGCTGCGCCGCGCCTTCGAGATCGGCTTTCTCATCTACCTGCCGTTCCTGATCATCGACATGGTGGTGGCCTCGATCTTGATGTCGATGGGCATGATGATGCTGCCGCCGGTGATGATCGCCTTGCCCTTCAAGCTCATCTTCTTCGTGCTCGTCGACGGCTGGTTCCTCGTCGTCGGCTCGCTGGTCGAGAGCTACACGACGATCGGTCCCCTCGCCGGCGGCTAGCGCTGTTCCCACACAACTGGAACCGCCGCGACCCTTGCCCCCGCCGTTCCGCCCGGTGACATCGTAGGCTCGCGGGCGGAAGCGCGGGGCCGAGGGTGGGTCTCGCACATCGGGAACAGCTCTTCGCCTGCCCTGAGGGTCGCCTTGCCGCCGCCGGGCCGTCTGCTAGGAAGGCCGCGTCCACCATGGGAGGGCGTGCCGTGCTGCGTGGCTATCGTGCCGATGAGGGGCGCTTGACGCCCGCGAGCCCTTTGCCCGCCGATCTCGCCGGCGTCGTCTGGCTCGACCTCATGGAGCCGACGGGCGACGAGGAGGCGCAGGTCGAAGCCGCCCTCGGCATCGACGTGCCGACCCGCGAGGAGATGGCCGAGATCGAGATTTCCTCGCGGCTCTACGAGGAGGACGGGGCGCTCTTCATGACCGCCGTGCTGCCGGCAAAGACGGCGGCGGACCAGCCCTTGCTGCTGCCGGTCACCTTCGTGCGGGTGGGCGATCGGCTGGTGACGGTGCGCTATCACGAGCCGCGCGCCTTCCACGCCTTCTCGGCGCGGCTGGAGCGGACCCACGAGCTCGTGGCCTCGGGCGCGGAGGTCATGCTGGGGCTCCTCGACGTGGTCGTCGACCGGCTCGCCGACATCCTCGAGACGGCCGGCGCGGCGATCGACGGGATCTCGCGGCAGGTCTTCGGCGAGGCGCGGGGCAAGCCCATCGGAACCGCGGAGCTGCGCGAACTCGTCCGCGGCCTGGGCCGCAACGGCAATCTCGTCTCCAAGGTCCGCGACAGCCTCGTCAGCCTCGACCGGCTGGCGGTGTTCTTCGCCCAGCACGAGGGGCGCAGCGGAGCGGGCAAGCGCATCAAGACCATCGCCCGCGACGTCCACTCGCTCACGTCGCACGCCGATTTCCTGGCCCAGAAGATCACCTTCATCCTCGATGCGACCCTCGGCCTCGTCAATATCGAGCAGAGCGCGATCATCAAGATCGTCTCGGTCGTGGCCGTCGTGTTTCTCCCGCCGACGCTCGTCGCCTCGATCTACGGCATGAACTTCGAGGTGATGCCGGAACTCGCCTGGGACTTGGGCTATCCGCTGGCGCTCGGTCTCATGTTAGTCTCCGCCATCCTGCCCTTTGTCTTCTTCAAGCGGCTCGGCTGGCTCTAGCGAGACCCCGCGACCTCGACGTCGGGGTCGCCGTCGCGAGCCTGGCGGGCGAGGCCGAACGGGAGCGAAAGACGATGAAGGTCGCCGATCGGCTCGATTGACTCGAACTGGCGCTGCCCGGGTTCCACGTGACGGTCGGCATCGTGATGGTCGGCATCGGGTGTAATTGCACCTCCTTCTTATTCTTGGGGCTCG
>CAYZSE010000002.1:57365-62840 GCA_964481035.1 uncultured Geminicoccaceae bacterium
GCTGTCGTCGCCCGGAACGGGTTGAGCCGCGACCTCGGCGCGCTTGGCGCCCGGAGGCCCGGCTGCTACGCGATTGCGGTTGTTGGCGGGGGACGGCGATGGTCGCCTATTGGCTCGATTGGCTCGAACTGGCGCTGCGCTGGTTCCACGTGATCGTCGGCATCGGCTGGATCGGCACCTCCTTCTTCTTCATGTGGCTCGACGCCGGCCTAGAGCGCCCGCGCCCGGACGCCGACGCCGAGGTGCAGGGCGAGAGCTGGCTGGTCCACAGCGGCGGCTTCTACCGCATGCAGAAATACCAGATGGTGCCCGAGGCGGTGCTCCGCGGGCTGCACTGGTTCAAGTGGGAGGCCTACCTCACCTGGATCACCGGCGCGCTCCTGTTGTCCGCGCTCTACTACGCCGGCGCGGCGACGTACCTCGTGCCCGCCGACGGACCGCTCGCACCCTGGCAGGGCGTGGTCGTGGGCGTCGCCGTGATCGGTCTCGGCTGGCTCGTCTACGACCGGCTCTGCCGTGCCCCCTGGGCTCAGGATGCGCGCCTCTTCGCGCTCGTCGGCCTGGTCGCCGTCGGCGCGCTCGCCTGGGGCCTCACGCAGGTCTTCACCGGCCGCGCTGCCTACATCCATGTCGGCGCCGTGCTCGGCACGATCATGGCCGCCAACGTCGCCATGGTCATCATCCCGGCGCAGCGCGCGCTGGTCGCGGCGACCGCCGCCGGCGGGCGCCCGGTCGCGGCCTTCGGCCGGAAGGCGAAGCAACGCTCGATCCACAACAACTACGTAACGTTGCCGGTCGTGTTCATCATGATCAGCAACCACTACCCGATGACCTACGGCCACGAGTGGGCTTGGGCGGTGCTGTTGGCGCTGGTCGTGCTCGGCGCGCTGGTCCGGCACTGGGCCAATCTCGAGGACGCCGGCCGCCGCGCCTGGTGGATCCCGCCCGTCGCCACCGCCGGCCTGACGGCGCTCGCCGTCGTCGCCCAGCCGCGCCTCGCCGCCGAGGCCGATGCGACGCCGGTCCGCTTCGCCGAGGTCGAGCAGGTCGTCCAACTGCGCTGCGTCGTCTGCCATGCGGCCCGGCCCACGTTCGCGGGCTTCGACGCGCCACCGAGCGATGTCGTCCTCGAGACCGCCGCCGATATCCGACGGCATGCCGCAGAGATCTTCGCCCAGAGCGTCGCGAGCGACGCCATGCCGCTCGGCAACGTCACCGGCATCTCCGATGCCGAGCGGGCGCTCTTGGGCCGATGGTATCTGAGCGGCGCCGAGACCGGCGGCAGCGATGGCTGAGCCCGCCCTCTTGGCCGAAAGGTGCAGAGACACGAACCCGGCCAAGGCATAGTGCGGGGCGCGATGTGGCGGTGCAGCAAACCGTCGGTCGTCCGGCGACCGTCGACGCCGGATCGGAGCGGGATGAGCCTCACCAATCACCTCTACGACGAGATCGAGGTCGGCCAGGAGGCCGAGGTCGGGCGCGTCTGCACCGCCAACGACTTCATCGTGTTCGCCCATGCCTCCGGTAATCTGAACCCGATCCACATTCCAGAGCTCGACGGCGACGGTGACGGCAAGCCCGAGGCGTTGGCGCCCTCGATGTGGATCAGCTCGCTGTTCTCGGCGGTGCTCGGCAACATTCTGCCGGGCATCGGCACCCTTTATCGCGGCCAGGCGATGCGCTTCCATGGCCGCGTCGGCGTCGGCGACCGCATCAAGGTCATGGTCCGCGTCCGTGAGAAGCGTCCGCAACGGGTCATCGTCTTCGACTGCCGGTGCGAGAAGGACGACGGCACGCTGATCGCCAGCGGCGAGGCCGAAGTGATCGCGCCGGAGCGCAAGATCGTCTTGCCGGATCATCGCCTGCCCGAGCTCACGGTCGAGCGGCACACCCATTTCGACCGCCTGCTGCAGGCCTGCGACGACGTCCGACCGATCAACACCGCGGTCGCCGCACCCGAGGACGAGGCCTCGCTCGGCGGGGCGCTGCTGGCCTGGCGGCGGGGGTTGATCGTGCCGATCCTCGTCGGCGACCGGGCGCGGATCGCAGCCGTCGCCGAAGCCCAGGGCGAGGACCTCGCCGACCTCGAGGTCGTCGATGCCGCCGGGCACGACAAGGCCGCCGCCTGCGCGGTGGCGCTCGTCAAGGAGGGCCGCGCGAGCGCGATCATGAAGGGCTACCTGCACTCGGACGAGCTCTTGGGCCAGATCACCAAGCCCGAGGGCGGCCTCAGGACCTTGCGCCGCATCAGCCACGTCTTCGTCATGGATCTGCCGGGCCTGCCGCACCCGCTGATCGTCACCGACGCCGCCATCAACATCGCCCCCGACCTCGACGCCAAGGTCGACATCGTGCAGAACGCGATTGACTTGGCTCGAGCCATCGGTATCGAGCAGCCGCGCGTCGCGGTCCTGTCGGCCATCGAGACCGTGAGCACCAAGATCCCCTCGACGGTCGACGCCGCGGTCCTCTCCAAGATGGCCGAGCGCGGCCAGATCAAGGGCGGCATCGTCGACGGCCCCCTGGCCATGGACAACGCCGTCGATGTCGGAGCCGCCAAGACGAAGGGCATCGTCTCGCTGGTGGCGGGCCACGCCGAGGTGCTCGTCGCCCCCAACCTGGAGGCCGGCAACATGATGGCCAAGGAGCTGACCTTCATGGCGCACGCCGAGGCCGCCGGCCTGGTCCTCGGCGCGCAGGTGCCGGTGATGCTGACGAGCCGGGCCGACGACGAGCGGGCGAGGCTCGTCTCTTGCGCGCTCGCCCAGCTCTACGATGTCTGGCAACGGACCGGGCGCTCCCCGGTCCTCGACCTCGGGGCGGAGGCGTGATGCGGCACGTAGTGACCCTCAATGTCGGCTCGTCGAGCGTCAAGTTCGCGCTCTTCGCGCTGGCGGACGAGCCCGAGGAGCGGGCGCGCGGCCAGATCGCGGGGCTGGGCACCGCGCCGCGCTTCACCGCCGAGGGCCCCAAGGGCGACCGCCTCATCGACCGTCCCCTCGCCCGCGACGCCGAGCACGGCGGTGCCCTGGGCGCGCTGCTGGCTTGGTTCGAGGAGACCTTCGCCGACCTCGAGATCGCCGCCGTCGGCCACCGCGTCGTGCACGGCGGACCGCGGTTCACCAAGCCCACCCTCGTCGACGAGACCGTGCTCGACGTGCTCGAGGCCTATGCCTCGCTCGCGCCCCTGCACCAGCCGCACAATCTCTCGGGCATCCGCGCCGCGCAGATGGCGTTTCCCGAAGCCCTCCAGGTCGCCTGCTTCGACACCGCGTTCCACCGCGAGCATCCCTGGGTGAACGACGTCTACGCCCTGCCGCGGGAGTACTACGCCCGCGGCGTGCGCCGCTACGGCTTCCACGGGCTGTCCTATGCGTTCATCGTGCACCGCCTCTGGCAGATCGCGCCCGAGCTCGTCCGCGGCCGCATCGTCGTGGCGCATCTCGGCAGCGGTGCCTCGATGTGCGGCATCCGCCACGGCCGACCGGTCAGTTCGACGCTGGGCTTCTCGGCCCTCGACGGCCTGCCGATGGGCACGCGCTGCGGCGATCTCGATCCGGGCGTCATCCTCTATCTGCTCCAGGCCGAGGAGATGAATGCCGACGAGATCCAGGATCTACTCTACAAGCGAAGCGGGCTCTTGGGCCTCTCGGGCGTCAGCAGCGACATGCGGACGCTGCAAGACAGCGCGGTGCCCGAGGCCGCCGACGCCATCGACTACTTCGTCTACCGCATCCGCCGCGAGATCGGCGCGATGGCGGCGGCGCTCGGCGGGCTCGACGGCCTCGTCTTCACCGGCGGCATCGGCGAGAACTCGCGCCTGGTGCGACGCCGGGTCTGCCAGGACATGGGGTTCTTCGGCATCGCCCTCGACGCGGCCGCCAACGAGGCGAACGCCCAGGACGTCGCGCCCGCGGGCAGCCGCTGCCGGGTCATGGTGGTGCCCACCGACGAGGAGGCGATGATCGCCCGCGACACGGCGGCGCTCGTCGATTGAACGGCGCTCGGCGTGGCCGGGTTTGCTCTTGACGTCCCGGCGCCGCCACCACATAAGGCCGCCCCTCGGCGCGGGGGCGGCCCCGCGCGATCTCGCCAGGAGCGGCCGTTGATGACGGGCGTCGACATGAGGGTCGGAGGGGGTGACGCGCTTGCACGCGGTTGCCGTCTTGGCCGCGCGCCCATCGCGACGGCCGCGTCCGGCCCGCGTTCGCCCGCCGGTCGGCCGGCTCGCCCTCTCGCCACGGGGGCGGCGCTCGGCGCCACCGAGCGGTAGAGCCGGGCGGGCGACCCGCTGCCGCCCGCCGCCTTGATCTCACTTCCCCTCACATCGCCGACCGCTCCGGGAGTCTGGCCTCCCGCAGGAGCGGTAACCCGCGACGCCAGCCCTTCGGTGGGAGACGGCACGGATGACCGACCGGGCCTTGCGCTATCTCGAGACCTTGCGACCCGAGACCCCCTGCCTCGTCGTCGACCTCGACCGGATCGAGCAGAACTACCGAGCGCTCGCGGCGGCCCTGCCCGACGCTCGGATCTACTACGCCATGAAGGCCAACCCGGCGCCCGAGGTGTTGCGCCGGCTCGTCCCGCTCGGCTGCCATTTCGACGTGGCGAGCGTGCGCGAGATCGAGGAAGTGCTCGACGCGGGCGCGCCGGCGGATCGGCTCTCCTTCGGCAACACCATCAAGAAGGAGCGCGACATCGCCCGCGCCCATGCGCTCGGCGTGCGCCTCTTCGCCTTCGATTCCTGTGCGGAGCTCGAGAAGCTCGCCCGCGTCGCGCCCGGTGCGCGCGTCTTCTGCCGGCTCCTCACCACGGGCGAGGGCGCCGACTGGCCGCTCTCGCGGAAGTTCGGCTGCGTGCCGGAGATGGCGGCGGGGCTGCTGCGTCGCGCGCCCGCGCTCGGTCTCGAGCCCTGGGGCGTCTCGTTCCACGTCGGCTCGCAGCAGAACGACCCCGCGCAGTGGGACGGCGCGGTCGCCGCCGCCGCCCGGGTGCTCGCGGCGCTCGAGGCGGCGGGCCTCGAGCTGCCGATGGTCAACCTCGGCGGCGGCTTTCCGACGACCTACCGCGAGGCGCTGCCCGGCGTGGGGGAGTACGGCGAGGCGATCCGCGCTGCGCTCGCCCGGCACTTCGGCAACCGCATCCCGGAGGTCATCGTCGAGCCCGGCCGCGGGCTGGTCGGCGACGCCGGCGTGCTGGAGACCGAGGTCGTCCTCGTCGCCACCAAGGGCGACGGCGATGGCCGGCGCTGGATCTACCTCGACATCGGCAAGTTCGGCGGCCTCGCCGAGACCATGGACGAGGCCATCCGCTATCCGATCGAGAGCGACCGCATGGGCCCGCCGGAGCCCGCGATCCTCGCCGGTCCCACCTGCGACAGCGCGGACGTGCTCTACGAGAAGGCTCCCTACCACCTCCCCGCCGACGTCGCCATCGGCGACCGGCTGCGGATCAAGAGCACCGGCGCCTACACCA
>CAYZSE010000003.1:0-2825 GCA_964481035.1 uncultured Geminicoccaceae bacterium
CCCCGACCGTAGCGCAAGGCCATGTCGACGCGATCGCGGCTGAAGTCGACGGTGCGGATGTCCTCGATCAGCCGCAGTACCACCTCGGGATAGAGCTCGACGAAAGCGGACAATCGCGGCACGAGCCAGTGGCTGCAAAAGGACGGGATGACGCTCACGCGCAGCGTGCCGGCGACGCGTTTCTCCATGAGTTGCTCGGTGGCAGACGCCAGCCGATCGAGGGCGACACGCGCCTCGCGGAGATAGACCTCGCCCTCGTGGGGGAGGGCGAGACCTCCTCGAACGCGCCGGAAAAGCGGTAACCCCAGGTAACGTTCGAGTGACCGAACCTGCTGGCGCACGGCCGCCGGCGTGACGCACAACTCCACCGCGGCCGACTGCATGCCACCGTGTCGGGCCGCGCATTCAAAGGTTTTCAGCGCGTTCAAGGGCGGCAGACGGCGCATGTCTCGCCTCGACCGAAAAGAAGAACTCAAGCGCCGAGTAAGATGTTCTCGTTTGCGCTGCAGCATAACCTGAGCTTTTGGCCGGTCGTGGCGCTTGCGCGCTTGAGGCGGAGCGCTCGAGGCACCCAACCTGCTGGATGGACCACGACCATGGCGAACGTCATTCTCATCCCCGACGACACGACCGAGACGCAGTTCACCACCGATCTAGGCGATCTCCTCGTGCTCGCCGCCGGCGCGACACTCTGCGGCGACGGCGCGCCGGCGGTGGACTCGAAGAGCCCGATACGAGCTTGCTCAACAACGGCACGATCGCGGCGACGGACGCCCCGGCCGTGATCGGCGACGAGGCCTCGTCCCGGATCGTCAACGGCGTCGGCGACGACACCGCCACGATCTCGAGCAATACCACCGCCATCCTGCTCGCGCCGCTCGCCGGCAACGGTCAGGCAGTGACCAACGGCGGCACGATCGGCGGCGGCTTCAACGGCGTCGACTTTCAGGGCGCACCCGGCGCCAGCGGCAAGGTCTTCAACACCGGTCTCATCACGAGCGACCGCCGCGCCGTCAACATCGGCGGCGACGACTTCCAGCTCGTCAACGACGGATTGATCCACACGAGCGCCGATCCGCGCAACGGCGTGGTCTACACCGACACCCGAGCCGACGACGCGACCATCGTCAACGCCGAGACGGGCTCAATCGATGCCGGTCCGGGCAACAACGGCGACGCCGTCTCGCTGCAGGTCGGCAACGATGTCGACCTCTCCTTGAGCAACGCCGGCACCATTCACGGCCGCGGCGAGGCCGCGGGCAGCGGCCAGGCGAGCGGCGTGCGCGTACTGCCGGGCGTCGACGGCGATCCCGGCTTCAACGGGACCTCTCTCAATGCCGGGCTCATCGCCTCCGAGGCGACCAGCGGGATCAGTGCCGGCTTTCTGATCGAGGACGGCATCGAGGCGCAGGGTCAGCTCATCAATGAGGGCACCATCACCGGGCCCTGGAACGGCGTCTAGCTCGGCGATGGCGACTACACGGATTTCGTCGTCTTCAACGGCGCGACGGGTCTCATCACGAGCGGCAGCCGTGCGGTGAACATCGACGGCGACGGCCTGGAGTTCGTCAACGCCGGCGAGGTCTCGCACACGGGCGACGCGCGCAACGGCGTGGTCTACGCGGACGTGACCGCCGACGTCTATGCGATCACGAACACGGTGTCGGGCTCCGTCGATGCCGGTGAAGGCAACAACGGCGACGCGATCTCGCTGCAGCTCGGGGACGAGGTTCATGCGGACGTGAGCAACCATGGCGACGTCCTCGGCCGTGGGGAAGCGGCGTTGAGCGGCCTCGCGAGCGGTATTCGTCTCTTCTCGGGCGTCACCTTCTCCGAGTTCCGCGGCGTGATCGAGAACTCGGGCGTCGTCTCGAGCGAGGCGACGAGCGGCGTCTCCGCCGGCGTGCTCGTCGAGGACGGCGTGTCGTTCATCGGCGAGATCAACAATTCGGGCGAGATCTTCGGCCCGTTCAACGGCATTTATGTCGGCGACGCCGATCACGATATGGCCATCACCAACACCGGCACCGTCGCCAGCGACAGCCGCGCCGTGAACATCGGCGGCGACGGCGTCACCTTGCTCAACCAGGGACGGATACTCGGCACCGGTGACAGCCGCAACGGCGTCGTCTACGCCGATGACGAAGCCAAGGTCTTCTCGATCGCGAACGACGCAAGCGGTGAGATCGATGCCGGCGCAGGCAACGACGGCCACGCGATCTCGGTCGAGCTCGGCACCTTCAGCGAGGGCGACATCCTCAACGAGGGCCTCCTCTTCGGGCGCGGCGACAGCGCAGGGATCAGGCTGTTCTCGAACCCGGCCGCCGCGAGCCCCGACGGATCGGTGTTCGCCGGTCGCATCGAGAGTTCGGGAAGGATCGAGACCGAGGGCGGACCCGGCATCCTCATCGAGGAGAACGTCGCCGTCGTCGCCGGCGGTGCCGCACCGGCCATCGTCGTCACCGGCGACATCGAGGCACCGGTCGCACTCGATGCCCAGGCGATGAGCGCGGGGCTGACCTTCGCTCAAGCGGAGGGCCACATCGCCGGCGACCTTGTCTTCGGCTCGGGCGACGACGATGTGACGCTGGCCGATCCCGACATCCACGGTGGCGGCAGCATCGAAGGGTTGATCCACCTCGGCGACGGCGACGACACGCTCGATGCGCAGAACAGCACCGACGATCTGCATGTACGCGGCGGCACCGGCGACGACACGATCCTGACCGGTAGCGGCGACGACAAGATCTTCGCCGGTAGTGACAATGACGACGTGTTCTCGGGAGCAGGTAACGACCTCGTCTTCGGCGACGACGACGACGACG
>CAYZSE010000003.1:2925-30311 GCA_964481035.1 uncultured Geminicoccaceae bacterium
CCGGCTTTGACGTGATCGTCGGCGGTCCCGGTAGCGATCGTTTCTTCATCGGCCCGACGAGCGACGTCGACCTGATCGTCGACTTCCAGATCGGGGCGGATCTGATCGACCTCTCCCTTTTTGGTCTCTTCACCAGCGGTGCCGAGGCTTACGCGGCCGGTGCGCAGATCGGCGCAGACGCCGTCTGGGATTTCGGCGCGGGCGACCGTCTGGTACTCGCGGAGACCGACTACGGTTCGCTCTCGGGCGACGATTTCATCGTCTGAGCGTTCGGCGGCGGACCCGAGGTCCGCCGCCTCGACGCCGGCCGTCGCACCCCGGCGCTTCGGACCATGGGATCGCGGGCGAGCGCGCCCCAAAGCGCGACGCAGGCGGCGACGAGGACCAGCGACATCGGCAGGCCGAGGCTGATCGCAGCATTGCGGATGGCCGTCAGCCCGCCCACGAGCAGCAGCGTGACGGCCACCGCGCCTTCGGAAACCGCCCAGAAGACCCGCTGCGCCCGCGGAGGGTTCGGGTCGCCGCCCGAGGTCACCATGTCGTCGACGAACGAGCCGCTGTCCGAGGAGGTCACGAAGAAGACGGCGATGACGACGGTGGCGACGGCCGTCGTGACGGCGGCGAACGGCAACTCGGCGAGCAGGACCTGCAGGGAGGTCGCGACGTTGTCGTTGACCGCCTCGATGAGCGCCCGGCCCTGCTCGATCTCGGCGTGGAGCGCAGCGCCGCCAAAGGTCGCAAACCAGAAGAAGGTCAGCAGCGACGGCACGAGCAGGGCGCCGAGGACGAATTCGAACACGGTGCGGCCCTTGGAGATGCGGGCGATGAAGATCCCGACGAAGGGCGACCACGAGATCCACCAGCCCCAGTAGAAGATGGTCCAAGTCGCCTGCCAATCGCTGCTCGGGCCCGGCTCGAGGTAGAGGCTCATCCGCGGCAGGTTCTGGAGATAGCTGCCGAGGGTCGAGACCAAGAGCTCGAGCGAGTAGAGCGTCGGCCCGGCGACGAAGACGAACAGGAGAAGTGCCGCCGCGAGCAGCATGTTGGCTTGGCTCAGCCGCTGGATCCCGCCCTTGACGCCGATCACCACCGAGATCGTCGCCGCCGCCGTGATGAGCCCGATGATCGCCGCCTGCAGCGCCACGCTCTCCGGCCAGCCGAAGAAGACATCGAGGCTGGCATTGATCTGCATGGCGCCGAGGCCGAGCGAGGTGGCGACGCCCAGAAGCGTGCCGACCGTGCACAGGATGTCGACCAGATGGCCGATGGGCCCGTGGATGCGCGCGCCGATGAGCGGCTCCAAGGCGGAGCGCGGGGCCAAGGGGAGATCACGGTTGAAGTGCGCGTGGGCGATGGCGAGGGCCAGCAGGATGTAGATCGCCCAGGCGTGCAGCCCCCAATGAAAGTAGCTGAGCCGCATCGCCTCGCGGAGCGCCGCAGGGGTCTCGGCCTCGGCCCTGAGCGGCGTCGCATAGTGCAGAAGCGGCTCGGCGACGCCATAGAAGACGAGGCCGATGCCCATGCCCGCCGCGAACAGCATCGTGAACCAGCCGAAGCGAGAGAACTCGGGAACGGCGTCCTTGCCGCCGATCCGCACTCGGCGCTGCGGGAACAAGAGCAGCGACAGCGCCAGCAGCAGAAAGCCAGAGACCACCAGCACGTAATACCAGCCGAAGAAGCGCGAGATGTTGCGCTGCGTCCATTGGAACGTGGCTGCGGCGGTCTCGGTGAACAGGGCGCCGGCGGCGACGAAGACGACGACGAGCGCCGCCGAGCCGAAGAACACCGGCGGGTTCATGTGGGCGGTGAGCCCGCGCCAGGGACCTGGTCTGGAGGAAGAGCGCGCCATGATCGGCCAACCCGCGGCCGCGTTCGTCGGTTCCCGAGATTGACGGCGGGTAGCGGCCGTGCTCGGCTCTGGTCCTAGCGACAGGGACCGCAGCCGTGCAGCCACCCTCCGACGCCGGCGCCTATCGCGTCGTCCTGGCCGATCCGCCGTGGCAGTTCCGCACCTACTCGGCCAAGGGCAAGGGGCGGACGGCCGACGCGCACTACGACACCCTCGACCTCGCCGGCATCAAGGCGCTTCCGGTCCGCGAGTGGGCGGCACCCGACGCGGTGCTGCTGCTCTGGGCGACCGACCCGCTGTTGCCGCAAGCCCTCGACGTGATGACCGCCTGGGGCTTCACGTACAAGACGGTGGGCTTCTACTGGGCCAAGCTCAACAAGAGCGCGGGGGGCCTGGTCTTCACCGAGCGCGACTTCTTCACCGGCCTCGGCTTTTGGACCCGCGCCAACCCCGAGCCGTGCCTGCTCGGAACCCGCGGCAAGCCGAAGCGGCGCTCGGCGGGTGTCGCCAAGCTGGTGGTGGCGCCGCGCCGCGAGCACTCGCGCAAGCCCGACATCGTCCGCGAGCGGATCGAGGCGCTCATGGCAGGCCCCTATCTGGAGATGTTCGCCCGGACGCGCCGGCCCGGCTGGGACGCCTGGGGCAACCAGGCGGAGCTGTTCGACCAGGGGCCGGTCAAGACCCGGCGGCTGCCCTCGCGCCGGCGACCCCGGGCGGGCGAAACGCCGCCCTCTCCTCCAGGAGTGGGCGCCGGCGATGACAGCCCTCCAGATGATCGTTGACGAGCCCCATCGCCTGCAGGAACGCCTGGCGTACTTTTTGAACTGCTCGACCATCCCGCACCCCCACCCGGGCGCCCACGAGGGCACGATGCCATGGCCGGTCGGGTGGCGGCGGCGGATGGGCGCAGATCAGCCTGATCGGAAAACGCGTAGGCCGTCGTCGGCCCGACGAAGCGCCGGCCACGCGGCCGGAGCACGCGGCTCGGAGCCCGCGACGCCGCGGTCCGGTCGATGGCGCCCATGGTCGCGACATCGCCCGCGCCGAAGCGGGTCGAGCGCTCGGGATCGAAGCCGGCGAAAGCCGCGCCGAAGCGCTTTCGCTTCGTCGAGATGGTGCGCCACGACAGCGCGGCCGATAAGCCTTCGAGGCTGGGCCTCTGGAAGAGGCGCAGGTCGGCTCGGCGACGGGCCGTCCTCGCGCGCCGTCATGCCGTCTGCGGCAAAGCGGGCGGCGGTCCCACCAGCCGCAGCGGGCCGTGCGGTCGTCGTCGATGGCGAACGCGGGTGCCGTCATCGGCTGGCGGTAGCGAAGGCGCTCTCGAGAAAGCGCTCGAGCGCGGCGTCGGAGCGCGCCTTGACGGCGGCGTCGCCGCGGATGCGGTAGCCCTCGTCGTCGGCGCACCAGCCGAGCGCCAGGGCGCGGCCGAGAAAGCCGTCGAGCTCGAAGATCGTCCGCTCGTCGACGACGGTGCCATCGGCGCGGACGCGAAAGCGGCACTCGCGCAACCCGCGCGGCGCGTGCCAGTCGCGTGGGCCGCTGTCCCAGCGATGCGCAGCACCCGCGTAGACCTCGAGCGTGACCTCACTGCCGCCGCGTCGCACGTCGTCGAGCACCTCGGCGCAGCGGGCGGGATCGACGATCGCGTCGCCCGTGCCGTAGAGCATGAGCAAGGGCGCGCCGGTCGTCCGCACGTCCTCGAAGCGGGCGATGCAGGGCGCGTAGTAGGCCGCGTGCGCACGAAAGCGCTCACCCTCGGGGGCGTAGAGGCGGCGGACCTGGTCGTGGACGGCGTAGCTCGCCACCATGCCGCCGTAGGAGAAGCCGACGAGCGCCACCCGCTCGCCGTCGACGGCCGGGTGGTCGGCGAGATAGTCGAGCGCGGCGTAGGCGTCGGCGAGGAGCATGGCCTCGGTCACCTCGAGCAGACGCTCGGTGAAGCCGGTGCCCGGCGACACCCGCGCACCGAAGGCATCGACCACGAGCGCCGCCCAACCCTTGGCCACGAGCTGGCGGGCGTAGGTGAGCTCGCGGGCGCGGCTGACGCCGCCGGCGCCGTGCAACAGGACCACGGCCGGGACGGGTGCGGCGGCGTCGGGCGGCAGGAACAGGCGGGCGCGCGCGTCCAAGGCTGGCGGTGCGCCGGCCGCGTCGCGGAGATTGAAAGGGCTCGTCGAGGGAAAACGCACAAGCGTTCCCTCGACGCGCGCGGGCGCCGGGAGCGCCTGCGCCGAGCCGATCGGACCAAACCAGGCGGTGAGCACGAGAGCGATAGCGATGCGGTGCAAGACGTGATCCCTCAAACGGTGCCGCCCACGCTGCCGAGCTTGACCGGGACCGCCCGGCTCCACGACAACCCGGCGATCGAAGCGTCGTGGACAGCCCTCATGTCTACCAATTCGACCGGCCGGCCCGGGCCGGACATGTGGGCGGCGCTCGCCGACAAGGCTCCATGGATCGACCGTTTCGCGGGCGACGGCAGGGAGCTCGCTGGCATTCTCTTGATCGTCACGACGTTTTGGATGCTGGTGAGCGTCCTCCGCCGCGGCAAGGTGCTGCGTCGCTCGTTACCGACGTTCGTGCCGTGGCTCATCGACCTCTTGCTGTTGCCGGCGACGACCCTCGTCGGTAGCGCGCTGCTGCGCGCCCTCCTGCGCGACGCCGGCTACGGCTTTCTCGACGCCTATGTCCGCAGCGCTTCGCTCCTCCTAGTCTACCTCCTCGCCGCTTGGCTCGTCGCCCGCGGCGTCGATCTCTGGTTCACGGACGACGCCACCACCGCCGCCTCGGCCCGGCGCGGCGCCACGCGGCTTCTGCGTGGGCTCACCTACACCGCTGCGCTCGTCGTCGGCGGCACCGTCTTCATGGCCGCGGAAGGCTACTCCGTGACCGGCGTCCTCGTCTCGACGGGCATCGCGGCCGCGGTCCTCTCGCTGGCGCTGCAGAACACGCTGAGCGATCTCTTCTCCGGCATCGCCTTGAGCATCGAGCAGCCCGCCCGGGTCGGCGACTGGATCATGCTCGAGGACGGCACCGCCGGTCGGATCGTCGACATCACGTGGCGCTCGGTCTGGCTGACGTCGTGGACGAACACGCGAATCGTCGTCCCCAACAGCAAGCTTACGGGCCAGAAATTCGAGAACCTCGCGGAACCGACCGCGCCCTACAGCCCCTGGTACCTCGTGCGCGTCCCGGCCGACCTGCCACCGCCCTACGCGACCATGCTGCTGCGCGAGGCCGTTCTGCGCTGCAAGCACGTGCTGCGGGAGCCGGCGCCCGTCATCCGTCTCGCCGACGCCACGACCATCCCCTACACCTACCTCGTATGGGTGACCTTCGAGAACTACCCGGCGATGTTCCGCGGCCGCGAGGAGGTCTTCCGCGAGATCGATGCGGCCCTGCGCGCGGTGGACGTCGAGCCCGCGCCCGACATCGGCGAGTTCCGCACCCGCGAGAGCCGGATGGCGTCCGTGACGGCGCCGACCGTCGCCACGGCGCTACGTACGGTCGACGTGCTGAAGGGCCTCGACGACGCGCAGCTCGACGAGCTTTCGACCTTCAGCCGCCATATCGAGGTCGAGGCCGGCGACACGCTGATCCGCGAGGGCGCGGTCCCCGAGGCCATGTACGCCATTGTCGCCGGCGTGCTCCAGGCCAGCGTCAGCGCTCCGGACGGTCGGCGCATCGCCACCGAGCGCCTGGTCCCGGGCCAGGCCGTGGGGCAGGTGGCGCTGCTGACCGGCGAGCCGTCGTACATGACCGTCTCCGCCGCGACCGATTGCAATCTCGTCGAGATCGGCCTCGAGGGAATGCGAAAGGTCGTCGCGCGCAACCCCGAGATCGGCGACCGGATCGCCCGCACCGTCGCCGACCGGATCGCCGAGACGAACCAGGCACGCTCGCGGGCGGTGCGAAGGATCGACCGACACCTCAGCCTGCGCGAGGTGCGCGCGCGGCTGGAACGGCTGCTTCGCGGGCGCCCGTGACGCCCTCGGCGACTTTAGCCGGGTTGCGGCACGACCCCTGTGTAACGATAATTCGGCGGCGTGTGGCGACGCGCGGGGTTCGACTGCCCGATTGGTCTCGGTTCCAAGGGTGCGACCGACTGCCGTTGACCGCCGGCCGGAGGTCCGGTCGGAAGCCGCATGGGACACGGGACTGAAGAGCATGCCTTCTGGTACGGTTAAGTGGTTCGATACGACGAAGGGCTACGGGTTCATCCAGCCCGACGACGGCACCAAGGACGCGTTCGTCCACATCACCGAGGTCCAGCGCTCGGGCCTCGACGGCTTGCAGGAAGGCCAAAAGGTCACCTACGAGCTCGTCAAGGGACGCGGCGGCAAGATGGCCGCCACCGAAATACAGGTCCAAGGCTGACGCTGCGCCGGGACCGGCCGAGCGCCCGGCGATGGCGGGCGCTTCGTCCCACCTTCGTCCGCCTCTGAAACGGTGCCGCCCTCGCGGCACCGTCGGTCTTCGAGCACACCATCGCGGGCGAGCGCACCATCGCGGGGGGCGCGGTGCCATCAGCGCGCACCTCGAAAGCCGTCGAGGAACCGGGCGAGGTTGGCGTCGAGATGCGGTGACGGGTAGCCGCCTTCCTGGACGAGCACGGTGGGCCAACGGGCCGCGCCGATCGCCTCGCCGATTCGCCTGAACCCCTCGGTGGTGACGGCGAAGGCCGCGAGCGGGTCGGCCTCGTGGACGTCGAGGCCGAGGGCCACCACCAACACGTCGGGCGCCGTCCGCCGGATCACCGCGAGCCCGGCCTGCAACGCGGTGAGGAAGGCCGCATCGTCGGTGCCGAGCGGCAGCGGCAGGTTGACGTTCCAGCCCTCGCCCGGGCCGGCGCCGCGCTCGTGCACATGCCCCCAGAACCACGGATAGAAAGCGCTCGGATCGGCATGCAGCGAGACGTGCAGGACGTCGCGGCGGTCGTAGAAGATGGCCTGCGTACCGTTGCCGTGGTGGACGTCGATGTCCAAGATCGCGGGCCGGCGCCCCGCGGCGACGACCTCGGCGGCGGCGAGGGCGGTGTTGTTGAGAAAGCAGAAGCCGCCCGCCATGTCGGTCGAGGCATGATGACCCGGCGGCCGCGCGAGCGCGTAGGCGGCGTCGCCGCCGGCAATGACCCGCCTCGCCGCGGCGAGCGCCGCGCCCGCCGCGAGGGTCGCCGCGCGGTAGGTGCGCCGGCCGAGCGGGCAGGCCGCGTCGGCCATGTGCCAGCCGGCGCGGCCGACCACGTGCCGGGGATAGCTGGCGTTCTGCCGGGCCGGATGCGCGTTGGCGATCACCTCGTCACCACCGCCGATGGCCTGCCACTCGTCCCAGCCGGTCTCGAGAAAGGCGAGATAGTCGGGGGTGTGGACCCGCAGGAGCTCGGCGGCGGTCGCCGGCGCGGGGAGGCGGTGCTCGAGGCCGGCCGCCACCGCAGCGGCGAGCAGCGCCTCTCCGCGTGATGGCCGCTCCGGGCTCGCGGCCCGGCGGCCGCGGACGAGAAAGAAGGAAGGATCGTGCTCGGCCTGAGCGGGCTCGTAGAAGACGGAGATGGTCATGGCACCTCGGCCGGCCGCGCGCCGGGGAGCTAGAAGGGAATACGCTCGCCATCCCAGGCGAACAGCCCGCCGCTGTCCGCGGGGCCGAGGCGATCGAGGACCGCGAGCAGGCGCTCGGCCACGAAGTCGGGCGTGAACAGCTTGCCGTCGGGGACGCTGGCCTGAAAGGGCGCGGAAAGGCGCGTATCCGTCGTGCCCGGATGCAGGCCGACGCAGACCGCCTCGGGATGGCGGCGCGCAAGCTCGATGGCGAGGGTCCGGATGAGCTGATTGAGTGCCGCCTTGGACGCACGGTAGCCGTACCAGCCGCCGAAGCGGTTGTCCTCGATCGAGCCGACCCGTGCCGAGAGCGCGGCAAAGATCGCCTTCCTGCCGCGGCCGAGCCGTGGCAGGAAGTGCTTGGCGACGAGCGCCGGACCGACGGCGTTGACGGCGAAAGCCCGGGCCAACTTGTCGGCGTCGAGGTGCCGCCAGGTCTTCTCCGGGGAGAGCCCGCTCGCGTCGTGCAGCACACCGGTGGCGACGATCACGGCATCGAGCGGAACCTCGCCGACGCTCTCAGCCGCCGCGCTGATGGAGGCCTCGTCGAGGAGATCGAGCGAACCCGGACGCAGCTTGTCGTCTGGCTCGATCGGCCCACGGGCGAACGCCCAGACCGTCGCCACGTGCGGATCGTCCGCCAGGCGGCGCACGAGTGCTGCACCGATGCCGCCGCCGGCGCCGACCACGGCGACCTGCGCTGGCTTGTTCAGGCTATCCATCCGAGATCCGTGCCACCGCCACGACCCATCAGCTAGTGCGCGACCCGCGCGCGCCCAGGCGCCGGCTCGAACATGCTCGCTTGCGCTCTTCGCGCATGACCTCGTCTCTGAGGACTGCTATTCAAGTTCTTATCAACTGAACCGAAGGCATCTGGGTATGAACACGTGTCTGCGATCCTTCGCCTTCGCGTGCGCGCTCGCGCTCGCCGCCGCAGGCAGCGCCGCCGCCTCGCGGACCGTCGTCGACGAGGTCAGGGCGCACGCCGAATTCGCCACTTTCGCGCGCGCCTTGGAGGCGACGCGTTACGGTGAAGTGCTCGCCGACGGCGGCCCCTACACGGTGTTCGCCTTCACCGACGAGGCGTTCGCGCGGCTCCCGCAGAGCTTCAAGAGCTTCTTGTTCAGCCCGCCGGGCAAGTCCACACTGGAGCAGCTCCTCGGCTATCATCTGATCCCCGGCCGGGCGACCAGCGACAAGATGTTCGGACGGATCTACGAGGTGCCGACCCTGGACGGGCACACGCTGACGATCGAGGGACAGATGGACTTCATCCGGGTCAATGGCGCGACGGTGCTCAGGACCGACATGCTCGCCGACAACGGCGTGGTCCATCTGCTCGACTACGTCATCATCCCGCCCAGCTTCTGATGCGCCGGGCTCTCCTCGCCCTCCTGCTCACGAACGCCGCGACGGCGCAGGCCGAGCGCGTCGACCTCGAGCTCGTCCTCCTGGCCGACGCCTCCGGCTCGATCGACCAGACCGAACTCGTGTTCCAGCGCCAGGGCTACGCCCGCGCCATCCAGTCGGCTGAGGTGCTCGCGGCGATCGCGTCCGGCTTCGACGGCAAGATCGCCGTCACCTACGTCGAGTGGGCCGCCGCGGAGGCCCAGGACGTCGTCGTGCCCTGGATGGTCGTCGCGGACGCCGCCAGCGCCAAGGCCTTCGCCGACACGCTGATGGCCGCCCCGCGCCGTGCGTTCGGTCGCAACGCCATCGGCCAGGCGCTCGCCTTCGGCGTCAGCGAGCTGGAGACCAACGCGTTCGAGGGCTTCCGCCGGGTCATCGATCTCTCGGCGGACAGCGCCAACAACTGGGACGGCATCAGCATCGCCGACGGGCGCGCGGAGGCGGCGGCCCGCGACATCGTCATCAACGGTCTCGCCGTGCTCTGCCGGGCCGCGAACTGCACGGGCCGACCCGTCAACTACGATCTCGAGCTCACCTTCGAGCGCACCATCATCACCGGACCCGGCGCCTTCGTCGTGACCGCCGACGACGGCGCGAGCTTCGCCGACGCGGTGCGCAAGAAGCTCGTCCTCGAGATCGCCGACGTCCGCGACGTACCGGAGGGCCGCTATGCGGTGGATCTGCGCTAGCCTCCTGCTCCTGGCGGCGGCGAGCCCGGCCTCGGCGGTCACCTTTGCCGCCTATCGCTGCGCCGACGGCGCCCGCATCGCGGCCGCCTATCTGCCGGGCGACGAGGCGCGGGTGCATCTCAGCACGAGCGGGGGCGCCGTGACCCTGGACCAGGTTCGCGCCGCGAGCGGCGCCAAGTACGAGGGGCGGGGCTGGCTCTGGTGGGCCAAGGGGGCCGAGGCCACCTTGGCGGCACCGGACGGTCGCACGACCGTCTGCACCGCGACCGATTGAGCGCTCTTCCGCCCACCCGCGCATGGCAGCCACGACGAGCTCTCGGCTCGACCAGACGCGGCGCGGCTGCGAAGGCTGTGCAATCGTCGCGATTCGTCAATAGGGGTGGCCCTGTCCCGCTTGCTCGCCTTACCGGACGCATGGCGCGGGATGCTCTACATGGCCGTCGCGGCCTTGGCCATGGTGGTCATGCACGCCCTCGTCCGGCAGTTGTCGAACGAGCTGCACCCCTTCGAAGTGGCCTTCTTTCGCAATCTCTTCGGCCTCGCCTTCGTCCTCCCGCTGCTCGCCCATGCCGGCCTCGACCAGCTGCGCCCGCGCCGGCCCGGCCTCTTGGCGCTGCGCGGCGCGGTCGACGGCTGCGCGATGCTCGCCTTCTTCAGCGCCCTGTCGCTGGCACCGCTCGCGACGGTGACGGCACTGTCCTTCACCGCCCCGCTCTTCGCCACCGTCCTCGCCATCCCGATCCTGCGCGAGATCGTCGGCATCCGCCGCGCCGTCTCGATCGTCGTCGGCTTCGTCGGGGCGGTGATCGTCATCCGCCCAGGCGCGGAGGGGCTGATCTCGGCGGGCGCCGCGGCGACGCTCTTCTCGGCCTTCTTCTGGGGCTTCGCGCTCTGCCTCATCAAGCTCCTCTCCCGCCACGAGACCAGCATCGCCATCACCTTCTGGGCGGCGCTCGGGCTGATCCCGATCACGCTCGTGGCGGCCGCCCCCGTGTGGACCATGCCGAGCCTCGCCGAGATCGGCGGGCTCGCGATCCTCGGGGCCTGCGGCACCACGGCGCAGCTCTGCCTCGCCCAGGCGATGCGGCTCGCCGATGCGACGGTCGTCATGCCGATCGACTTCACCCGGCTCGTCTGGTCGGCAGTTCTGGGCTACCTGCTGTTTGCGGAGGTGCCCGATGCCGGCACGTTCATCGGCGGCACGCTGATCTTCTCGAGCGTCGTCTACATCGCCTATCGCGAGCGGATCCGCGCGGGCGTCGTCGTCTGATGTACGTCCGGGATCGGCCCGGCCATGCAGCGAGCGACCGGTGCGGGCGCTGCCGGCGAGCGCCGACGGCCCCGTTCGACCCGCTGCGCACCTCGCCTCAGCGCACGATATAGACCGACGTCGGTGCGTGCAGGGCGACGAAGGAGGCGTTCGAGCCCAACAGCGTGTCGGGCACACGCGGGTCGTGCGATCCCATGACGACCAGGTCGACCGCAAGCTCCTTGGCAGCTGCGCAGATCTGCCGGTGCGCCGGCCCGCTCTTCAAGAGCGTCCGAACGCGCACGTCACCGGGCACCTGCGCCGCCGCCCAGGCGTCGAGGTCGGGCTGGTAGTCCTCGGGGACTCGATTGAGGTTGCGCTCGAGCTTCGGGGCCGCGAACAGAACCACGAGTTCGGCGTTGCTCTCCCGCGCCAAGCCCACGGCCACCTCGGCCGCCTTCGACCAGACGTCCCCCTCGCGAACATCGACGGGTAGCAGGATACGTCTCAGCATGCGGCTCTCCCGGCTTCCATGACGGGGACGAGACTGCCTCGCCCGGGCACCCCCGCCGCTGCCGCGCCCGGCAGCACTTGCTTGCGGTGTCACCCCCGGCGGCGGTGCGGCCATCCTCTCATCGTCGATCGCCGTCGATCGTACCGCAAACGGTGGCGCATCCGGCCTCCTCGGCAACCTCGCGCGTGCTGCGACGTTCCCTGAGCACGGGTTGCGCAAGCCGCCTCGAGCTGCCAGCCTCCGCGCTTCACCACGCCAAAGGATCCGCCGTTCATGAGCGATATCCCGACCAACCCGGCCGATCAATTCCGCGAGCTGGCGAGCGCCGGCGACGAGATCGCCGAGGCGCTGGTCCAAAACGGCGCTGCCAATCAGGGCCAGATCGTCGCCGCCTTGGCCCAAATCGTCCGCCAGGTGGCGGATCAACTCGACGGCGCCACGCCCGAGAGCTGACGGCTCAAGGCCGCAGGGTCAAGGCGAGGCCGGCGCCCAAGGCCCGGCTGAGCGCGGCGCGAGCGCGCGAGATCGGGCCGAGCGCGGCTCGGGTGGCGAGGTCGGTGAAGGCGACGTGGGCGCGGCCGAGTTGATCGAGGCCGGCGCGCGCGACCTCCTCGGGCGAGCGCGCTCCCGCCACCATCACGAAGGGCAGCGCGCGGGTGCGCGTCGGGCCGGGACACAGGGCCATCACATCGACGCGTTCGTTGCGCAGCTCCGTCGCGAGGGCTTCGGTGAAGCTCAGCACGAAGGCCTTGGACGCCGCGTAGACCGCCATGCGCGGCACCGGGGCGAAGGCCGTGGTGCTCGCGACGTTGAGCAGGAAGGCCCGCCCGTGGCCGACTTCGGCGCTTTCTAGGAGATGCGCAAGGAGGCGGTGAGAAAGAGCGACCGTCGCTCGGCAGTTGACGTCGACGGCGGCGAGCAAGGCGTCGGTCTCGGCCTCGCGAAAGAGGCCGTAGGGGCCGATGCCGGCGTTGTTGACGAGGCCGTCGAGCGGCCCCGCAAGGGCGGTGTCGACGACCGCGGCGACGGCCTCGGGCGCCGCCAGATCGGCCGCGACCGTCTCCACACGGCGGCTCTCGGATGCGAGCTCGCTCGCGAGGCGATCGAGCCGTGCGGCGTCGCGGCCGGTCAGCAGCAGATGCGTGTCCGACGGCAACTCGCGCGCGAACGCCTCGCCGATCCCGCTCGTCGCTCCGGTCACGAGCACGCGGCGCGGTCGTCGCAAAGCCATCATCGTCCTCCTTGGTCGTTACGAGCGAGGTGGCCCGGCGGCGGGCACCGTCCAGGGTCGATCGTCAGCCGCCGTCGGGCCAATCATCGCGGCGCTGGCGTAGCGTTCGCCTCCCCAATAGCCGCAAGAAGCGCATGCTGTCGGCCAGACGCATGAGGATCATCGCCACGGCCAGCACGGCGATCGCGACGGCCTCGTAGAGCACGTTCTCCGGAGCCATGTCCTTGCCCTGGAGCACGATGAGCCGAGCCAGCGCCGTGCTGGCGATGAGCACCGGGTAGACGAAGGGCAGCCGCCGGCTCTCCATGTAGACGGCCACCATCGAGAGGACCTCGGTGTAGAGGAAGAGGAGCAGGATGTCGGCGATCACCACGGTCTGCCGCTCGATCACCTTGGCGATCTCGAACCCGACCGCCGCGAGCGTGAGAACGGCGACGATGGCGAGCACCGCGTGCTCGCTCCATCGGATGAGGCGGGCGGCCGTCATGGGGCAGATCCTCGCTCAGCGGCAAACCGCCAACGTCGCGGAAGGACGAAAGGTTCCACCTCAAGGGCGGTCGCCGATCACCGCGAGGAACGCATCCGCGTAGCGCTCCAGCTTCTTGGCACCGACGCCCTGCACGGCGGCGAGCCCGGCCCGGTCGCGCGGCCGCTTCGCCGCCATGTCGATGAGCGTGGCGTCCGGGAAGACGACATAGGCCGGCACGCCTTGGTCGCGGGCGAGCTGGAGCCGCAACGCCTTCAACCGCATGAGCAGCTCGGCGTCGACGTCCGCGGACACGGCGGCGGCCGGCTTGGCGCGCGGCGCCGCCTTGGCCTTGCGCACGTCCAGCCGGAGCGCGATCGGCGCGTCGCCGACGAGCACGCGGCGGCCCGCGTCGCTCAGCGTCAGGGCGCCGTGCCCGGCGATGTCGACCTCGAGGACGCCGAGCGCGTAGAGCTGGCGCAGGATCGAGCGCCATTGCGGGCGCGAGCGGGCCTTGCCGCGGCCGTGGACCTCGAGGTCACGGTGACCGAAGCGGCGGACCTTCTCGGTGTCGGCACCGACGAGGACGTCGATCAGGTGCGCCGGCCCGAACCGCCCGCCGGTGGCCTCGATCGCCTCGGCGACGAGCGCGACGAGCTCGCCCGCGGGTGCCAGCTCGGGCGGCTCGAGGCAGAGATCGCAATGCCCGCAAGGCGGCGCCTCCTCGCCGAAATACCGCAGGAGCGCGCGCTTTCGGCAGTCGGTCGCCTCGGTGTAGGCCAAGAGCGCGTCCAGGCGGCGGTGCTCGACCTGCTTGCGGGCCGCGTCGCCGGCGCCCTCGTCGATCATGAAGCGGCGCGTGCGGATGTCGTCGAAGCCGTAGAGCAAGAGCGCCTCGGCGGGTTGCCCGTCGCGGCCTGCGCGGCCGATCTCCTGGTAGTAGGCCTCGAGGTTCGACGGCAGGTCGAGGTGCGCGACGAAGCGCACGTCCGGCTTGTCGATGCCCATGCCGAAGGCGATGGTCGCGACCACGACGAGGCCCGGCTCGCTCAAGAAGCGGTCGAGCGCATCGGCACGAACCCGGGCATCGAGCCCGGCGTGATAGGCGACGGCGCGCCGCCCCTGCGCCTCCAGCTTGGCCGTCGTCTCCGCGACGGCCTTGCGCGACAGCCGGTAGACGATGCCGGCGGCGCCGGCGTGGCGCTCGAGCAGGGTCTGGAGCTGGCCGTGGGCATCGCTCTTCTCGGCGACCGCGATCTGCAGGTTTGGCCGATCGAAGCCGGTGACGAACACCCGCGCCCCGGCGCGCAGGAGCTGCGCCTTGATGTCCTCCTGGGTCAGCCGGTCGGCGGTGGCGGTGAAGGCGCCGATCGGGGCCGCCGGGAAGCGCTCGCGAAAGGTGCCGAGGGTGCGGTACTCGGGGCGGAAGTCGTGGCCCCACTGGCTGACGCAGTGGGCCTCGTCGACGACGAGCCCGGCGACCTCGAGACGGCCGAGCGCGTCGAGCATGCGCGGTGTCATGAGCCGCTCGGGCGAGATGTAGAGGAGCTTGAGGCGGCCCGCCTGGGCCGCGCGCCAGACGGCGACGCTGACTTCGCGTGGCTGGCTCGAGTGGATCGCGCCGGCGGCCACGCCGAGGGCCTTGAGCTGGCCCACCTGGTTGTCCATGAGCGCGATGAGCGGCGAGCAGACGACGGTGAGGCCGGGGCGGATCAGCGCCGGCAGCTGATAGCAGAGGCTCTTGCCCGCGCCCGTCGGCATCACGGCGAGAACGTCCTCGCCCGCGAGCGCCACGGCGACGACCTCGCCCTGACCCGGGCGGAAATCGTCGAACCCGAAGACCTCCTTCAAGCAGACGCGGGCGGCGTTGTCGGGTGTCGTGAGCATGGCTCGGTGCTAGTCGATTTCAGCGGCCGGCGGAACCGTTGGACCGCTCCTGTCCGGCGGTCTCGGGCCGAGCGCTTCGTCCCGCGGCTTTCGCGGTTCGCCTCGGCCGTCCTCGGCGGAATCGCGCTCGGGGACTTCGCCCTCGATGCCATGGCGTAGCTCGTCGCCGGCAACCCGCCCTTCCTCGCCCCAACCGGGATCGCCTGGGTCGCGCTCGTGGGCCACCTCCCCTTCGTCCTGGTCGCCGCCGCGGCGGAGCTGCGGCCGGCTTCGGATCCGGCAGGCGCGACGGCGGCTTAGAGCGGCCCTGACACCGGACCTTCCGGTCGTGTCGCACGGCATGCCATAGGACGATCGTCCGTGCAGACTCGGCCGCCACCGGAGACATCGCCTGGCCGAATTCTCGGAATCCGAAGCCGAGGCGGACCCTCCCTCTTTCGCTCTCAAGGCCTGGGCGCGATGTCTCGGCGCCTCCAGCCGACGCGAATAGCGCACTTTCTGACCTTGGCGCGCCCCCGGCCGGTCGCCTATCGTCGGTGCGACCAGCGGGAGGGCGCGATGGGGCTCGTGACGACCGGCGGATCGGGGGCCCGATGAGCGCGCTTCCCCGCTGGGTCGACTTGGGCCTGCTCCCGCTCGTCAACCTCACCGCGGCGATGCTGGTCACCGGGCTCATCGTCCTGCTCCTCGGCGAGAATCCGCTTCGCGCCTTGGACCTGCTCGTCTACGGCGCCTTCGGCTACGGCGAAGCCTGGGGCTACACGCTCTACTACGCCACCAACTTCATCTTCACCGGGCTCGCCTTCGCCGTCGCCTTCCATGCGGCGCTGTTCAACATCGGCGCCGAGGGCCAGGCGTACCTGGGCGGGCTCGGGGTCGGCCTCGTCTGCCTCGCCCTCGACGCCTACCTGCCCTTCGTCCTCATCCTGCCCTTGGCGATCCTCGGAGCCGCCGCCTTCGGTGCGGTCTGGGGGGCGGTGCCCGGTTGGCTGCAGGCCGAGCGCGGCGCGCACATCGTCATCACGACGATCATGTTCAACTTCATCGCCGCGGCGCTGATGACCTACCTCCTGGTCAACGTCCTCATCGAGCCGGGCCAAGCGACGCCCGAGACCCGCGACTTCGCCGCCAGCGCGACCCTGCCGCACCTGCACGAGATCGCGGCCGCGCTCGGCCTGCCCGCCTACCGCTCGCCCCTCAACCTCGCCTTCGTCATAGCGCTCCTCGCTTGTGGCGCCGTGTGGGTGCTCATCTGGAAAACCCGCTTCGGCTACGCGCTCCGGGTCACGGGCCAGAGCCGGGATGCCGCGGTCTACGCCGGCATCGACCCCAAGCGCGTGGTGATCCTCGCCATGGCGCTGTCGGGCGCGCTGGCGGGCATGATGGCGCTCAACGAGATCATGGGCTCGCAGGGCCGCCTCCTCCTCGGCTTCACCGGCGGCTTCGGCTTCGTCGGCATCGCCGTCGCGCTGATGGGCAGGAACCACCCGCTCGGCATCGTCATGGCGGCAATGCTGTTCGGCGCGCTCTACCAGGGCGGCTCCGAGCTCGCCTTCGACATGCCGACGATCAGCCGCGACGTGGTCGTCGTCATCCAGGGTCTCGTCATCCTCTTCGCCGGTGCTTTGGAGAACATGTTCCGGCCGCCGCTGCAGCGGCTCTTCGCCCGATCGGAACGGCGCCGGGCCGAGACCGCCTGATGGAAGGCGCCTACCTCCAGGCGATCCTGCTCGCCGACAGCACCCTGCGGGTCGCCACCCCGCTGGTGCTGGCGGCGCTCGCCGGCCTTTTTGCCGAGCGCTCGGGCATCGCCGACATCGGCCTCGAGGGCAAGATGCTCGGCGCCGCCTTCGCCGCGGCCGCCACCGCCGCGGTCACTGGTAGCGCGTGGCTCGGCCTCGGTACCGGGATCGTCGTGGGCATCCTCCTGGCGCTTCTGCACGGCTTTGCCTGCATCACTCACAAGGGCGACCAGATCGTCTCGGGCGTCGCCATCAATATCGCCGTCGCCGGCCTCGCCCCGACCCTCGCCGACGCCTGGTTCGGCCAGGCCGGCCGCACGCCGCTGCTCGCCGGCGACGCCCGCTTCGCGCCGATCACCCTGCCCTTCGCCGAATCGCTCAGGGGCGTGCCCTATCTGGGCCCGCTCTACGCCGAGCTCGTCTCCGGCCACAACATCCTCGTCTACGCCGCCCTCGCAGCGGTGCCGGCCGCGTGGTGGATGCTCTACCGGACGCGCTTCGGGCTCCGGGTGCGGGCGGTCGGCGAGAACCCGGCGGCGGTCGACACCGCCGGCATCGGGGTCGAGCGCCTGCGCTACCATGCGCTCTTGGGCACGGGCGTGCTCTGCGGCATCGCCGGCGCCTATCTCTCGACCGCACACAACGCCTCGTTCATCCGCGACATGACCGCCGGCAAGGGCTACCTCGCGCTCGCCGCGCTGATCTTCGCCAAGTGGCGGCCGGTGCCGACGCTCCTCGCCTGCCTCTTGTTCGCCTTCGCCGACGCCGTCCAGGTCCGCCTCCAGGGCATCGAGCTGCCGCTCGTCGGCGCGGTGCCGACCCAGGCGATCCAGGCGCTGCCCTACGTCTTGACGGTGCTGCTGCTCGCGGGCTTCGTCGGCCGGGCGGTGGCGCCGGCGGCCATCGGCAAGCCCTACGTCAAGGAGCGCGGCAGTGGCTGACGACCTCTTCGACGCCGCCAAGGCGGTGCGCGAGAAGGCCTACGCGCCCTATTCGGGCTTCAAGGTCGGCGCCGCGCTCAGGGCCGGTGACGGCCGCGTCTTCACCGGCGCCAATGTCGAGAATGCGGCCTTTCCGCAGGGGCAGTGCGCCGAGGCGAGCGCCATCGGGGCGATGATCGCCGCCGGCGCTGTCCGCATCGCCGAGGTCTGCGTCGTCGCCGGCGGCGAGGCGCTGGTGTCGCCCTGCGGCGGCTGCCGCCAGCGGCTCGCCGAGTTCGCCGACGCCGGTGCTGCGGTCCATCTCGCGGGCCTCGACGGCGTCCGCACCAGCACGACGGTGGGCGCGCTGCTGCCGCTCGGCTTCGGCCCGGTCCACCTCGACGCGCCGGTGACGACCCGCCTGTCGGCGGTGGAACGCCTCGGCCGCCTCGCCGTCGGCGACGCGAGGATCGCCGTCGTCCTCGGCAGCGGGCTCAGCGGCTTCACCGACGCGCTCGGCGAGGTCGAGCGGGTGCCCTACGCCGAGCTCGAGGGCTTCCCAATGCCGAGCGTCGAGGGCCATGTCGGCGAGGTGGTGGCGGGCCGGCTCGCGGGCGTGCCGCTTTTGTGCCTGCGCGGCCGGGTTCATCTCTACGAGGGCGGGCCGATCCACGCCGTCAACGGGCCGATCCGCGCCCTGATGGCGCTCGGCGTCCGCTTGGTGGTGCTCACCAACGCCGCCGGCGCACTCGCCGACCGCCTCCGACCCGGCACGGTTGCGCTGATCGCCGATCACATCAACCTCATGGGCGCCAATCCGCTCACCGGTCCGAACGACGACACCGTGGGCCCGCGCTTTTGCGACATGTCGGCGGTCTACGACCCCGAGCTGCGGGCACGGGCCAGGGCCGTGGCCGCGCGGCTCGGCATCGGCCTCGAGGAGGGCGTCTATCTCGCCACGCCCGGACCCTCGTTCGAGACGCCCGCGGAGATCCGCGCGTTTCAGGCTCTCGGCGCCGACCTGGTCGGCATGTCGACCGTGCCCGAGGCCATCTCGGCCCGCCACGCCGGGTTGCGCGTGCTGGGCTTCTCGGTGGTGACCAACAAGGCCGCGGGGCTCGGCACCGCAACGCTGAGCCACGCGGAGACGTTGGCCCGAGCAGCGGTGGCCGGACGCGACCTCGCGCGGCTGCTGGAGGCCCTCGTGCCGGAGCTCGCCGATGCCCTTTGAAGCCGACTGCAACGCCGCCACCGCCCAGCGCCTCATGGCGTCCTTGGACCTGACCGCGCTCGGCGACGCCGAGAGCGAGGACGAGATCCGGCGCTTGTGCGAGGCGGCGCGCTTCGCCGGCTGCGCCGCCGTGTGCTTCTGGCCGCGCTTCATCGGCGTCGCCAAGCGCGCGCTGCGCGGCAGCTCGGTGCGCGTCGCCACGGTCGCCAACTTCCCCGCCGGCGCGGACGATCTCGGCCGAGCCGCCGACGAGACCCGCCGCGCCTTCGATGTCGGTGCCGACGAGGTCGACGTCGTCGCGCCCGTCGACGCGGTGCTCGCCGGCGATATCGGCCTCCTCGAGGAACTCGTCGAGCTGTGCGCGGTGCATCGTCCGCCCGAGGGCAGGCTCAAGGTCATCCTCGAGACCGGCAGGCTGCAGAGCCCCTCGATCATCACCGCCGCGGCCCGCGCCGCGGTCATGGGCGGCTGCGACATGCTCAAGACCTCGACCGGCAAGACGGCGGTGGGCGCCACCCCCGAGGCCGTGCGGACGCTCTTGGAGGTCATCGCCGAGGCGGGCGGTCGGGTCGGGATCAAGATCTCGGGCGGCGTGCGGACGCCCGAGCAGGCGGCGGGCTACCTCGCGCTCGTCGAGGAGCGGATGGGACCGGGCTGGGCCGTGCCCGCGACCTTCCGCATCGGCGCGTCGTCCCTTCTCGACGCGCTGCGCGCGCGGGGATAAACACGACACACGCCCATCAGCACAGGCGTCCCCATGCTCGTCCAGGAGACCATCGCCCGCAAGCGGGACCGGTTGAAGCTGTCGACGGACGAAGTCCGCGCGATCGTCGAGGGTATCGCCGACGGCTCGATCGCCGAGGCGCAGGTCGCGGCCTTCGCCATGGCCGTGGTCCTCAACGGCATGGACCGCGACGAGACGGTGGCGCTCACCCTCGCCATGCGCGACAGCGGGCGCAAGCTCGCCTGGGAGCTGCCGGGGCCGGTCGTCGACAAGCACTCCACCGGCGGCGTCGGCGACAAGGTGAGCCTCGTGCTCGCGCCGGTGCTCGCCGCCTGCGGCGCCTTCGTGCCGATGATCTCCGGCCGTGGGCTCGGCCACACCGGCGGCACCCTCGACAAGCTCGAGGCGATCGCCGGCTATGACGTCTTTCCCGGCCTCGACCGTTTCAAGGCGACCGTCGCCGAGAACGGCTGTGCCATCGTCGGTGCGAGCGCCGACCTCGCGCCCGCGGATCGGCGGCTCTACGCGATCCGCGACGTCACCGCCACGGTCGAGAGCGTGCCGCTCATCACCGCCTCGATCCTCGCCAAGAAGCTCGCCGCCGGGCTCGACGCGCTGGTCATGGACGTCAAGGTCGGCTCGGGCGCATTCCTGCCCTCGATCGGCGCCGCCCGCGAGCTAGCCACCAGCCTCGTCGAGGTCGCCGAGGGGGCGGGGCTGCCCTGCCGGGCGCTGATGACCGATATGAACCAATGCTTGGGCCGGACCGCCGGCAACGCGCTCGAGGTCGAAGAGGCCGTCGCCATGCTGCGGGGCGAGCCCGTCGACTGGCGGCTGGAGGAGGTGGTCGTCGCCCTTGCCGCCACCGCGCTTTTCCTCAGCGGCCTGGAGCCCGACGAGGACCGCGCCGCCGAGAGGGTTCAGCAAGCGCTCACCTCGGGCGCCGCCGCCGAGCGGTTCGCCCGCATGGTCGTGGCTCTGGGCGGCCCCGCCGATCTCGTCGACGCGCCGCGCCGGCATCTGTCGACGGCGCCGGTGACGGCGCCGGTCGCGAGCGCCGGTGCCGGTCACGTCGCCGGCATCGACGTGCGTGCGTTGGGCTGGACCGTGGTCGAGCTCGGTGGTGGTCGCCGGCGCGTCGACGATCGGATCGACCCCGCCGTCGGCCTCAGCGAGGTGGCGGGCTTCGGCGACCAGGTCGCCGCCGGCGCACCGCTCGCGATGGTCCACGCCCGCAGCGAGGCGGCGGCCGCGGCGGCGTCCGAGCGCGTCCGCCGCGCCTTCGTGCTCGCCGAGGATCCGCCGCCGGCGCCGGACCTCTTCAAGCCGGTCGAGACCGAGGCCGCGCCGCGGCGGGCCGGCGAGCCGGCGGCGCGCCCGGTGCCGCGCCGCTTCGGCAATCGGCGCCGTCGCTGAGCCTCAATCGGCGCCACGCGGTCGAGGGTCGTCCTCGAGCAGCGCGCGGGTTGCCAGCAGCCGGCGCCCGAGCCAGAGAACGGCGAGCAGGCTGACGGCACCACCCGCGAGCCACGGGGCCGCGAGCCCGACGAGATCGCCCGCGAGCCCCATGAGAAGCGCCCCCGTCGCCGGCCCGGCGCGGAAGATCACGCCGTAGAGCGACATGACGCGGCCGAGCATGGCTTCGTCGACGACGCGCTGGGTGAGCGTCTGGCTCGCGACGCCCGCTACGGCGATCGCGAAGCCGCTGACGACGACGCAGGCGAACGAGGTGGCGAGGTCCGGGGCGAGCGCGAGACCGATGAGGCTGACGGCGGAGAGCGCATGGCCGCCGACGACGACGCGGGTGAGCCCGACGGCGCCCGGGCGCTGGATGAGCCAAAGTGCGGCGAGGATCGCGCCGAGCCCGATGCCCGCCGACAGCAGGGCGAGCCCGGTGGCACCGCGCTCGAGCACCTGGGCGCTGTAGGCCGGCAAGAGCTCGATATAGCTGCGCATGAAGACGCCGAGGATCAGCATCAGCACGAGGATCGGGGCGAGCCCCGCCTGCGCCGCGGCGTAGCGCAGGCCGGCGGCGACGTCGCGCAGCAGGCCCGGGCGCGCGCTCTTCGCAGGTCCGGGGGGAGCGACGTGGATGCGGCGAATGACCGCCAGGAAGAAGGCGGAGGAGAGCGCGTCGAAGACGAAGACGGCCTCGACGCCGACGGTGACGATGAGCAGGCCCGCGAGGGACGGGCCGATGAACCGGGCGAGGTTGAAGACGATGGCGTTGATGGCGATGGCGGATGGCAGGTCGTCGCGGCGCACGAGCGCGCGGGTGAGCGCCATGCGCGAGGGCTGCTTGAAGCCCATCGTCAGGCCGTTGAGGAGGACGAGGAGGACGAGCAGCCCGATGCCGAGCCCGTCGGTCGCGCTGGCGAGCGCGAGGGTGCCGACGAGAACGATCGAGACGACCTGTGTCACCCGCACGATGGCGAGCCGCGAGCGACGATCGGCGACGGCGCCGGCGATGGGGGTGACGAGGATCGTCGGGAACAGATCGGCGAAGGCGACCAGCCCGACCCAGAACGCCGACTGCGTCAGCTCCCAGGCGAGCCAGCCGACGCCGATCCGCAGGCCCCACATGCCGACGAGCGACATGCCGTTGCCGGCGGTGAAGCGCGCGAAGTCCTCGTTGGCGAAGGCGCGACGGAAATTGGCGTAGCCGCGGTTGAGCACTCGATCCTCGACCCTGATCCGCGGCCGAGCGTAGAGCCGTTGCCCATCGAGCAGAATGGCCGACAGGATTGCCGGCGCATGCCAGCGATGCGCGGCGCGCGCGACCGGCGGTGCCTCAGTGCAGCGCCGGCCGCTTGAGGAAGTCGTCGCGATCGGCGGAGGTCACCACCACCTGCATCGGGCGGCCGTCGCGGACGAGCGTGAGCGGCACGTCGGTGCCGGCGGGACCGAGCCGCCACATCGTCCGATACAGGTCGGCGAGGCTCTCGACCGGCATGCCGGCGACCTCGACCACGACGTCGCCGGCGTCGATGCCGCTCTGGGCGGCCGGCCCGGTATCCGCGGTCGCGGTGATCTGGATGCCCTCGTCGGTCTCGGCGGGATAGAAGCCGAGCCACGGCCGCGGTGTTCGCCGGACGCGGCCGAAGTGCAAGAGCTCGTCGAGGATCGGCGGCAACAGGTCGGCTGGCACGAACATGTTGCCGCCCTGGGTTTGCCCGCTCGCGGTCGTCGTCTGGACCAGGAGCGAGCCGATGCCGAGGAGCTTGCCGGTCTCGTCGAGCATCCCCGTGCCGCTCCAGCGCGGATGCGCCGGCACGGTGAAGAGCGCCTGCTCCAAGAGATACTCCCAATAGCCGGCGAACTCCCGCTTGGCCGCGAGGCGCGACTTGAGCGCGTTGTCGCGCCCGCCGGCCCCGGCGATGATGACCGGGCTACCGACCTGCGCGCCCGCCGCGGCGGCGATCTCCAGCGCCGGCACCTCGAGGCGGCCGAGGGCCTGGATCAAGCCGAAGCCCGTGGCCTGATCGTAGGCGACGACGTCGCCCGGCACCGCTTCGCCCGCATTGGTCGTGAGCCACACGCTCGCCGCCTCGGTCACGAGGTAGCCGATGGTCAGCACCAGGCCGCGGTCGTTGATGACGACCCCCGAGCCGCGGCGGTCGGTCCCGAGCGGCTCGGCGGTGAACGCGTCCGCGGGCACGTCCGCGCGAAGCCCGACCACGGCGTCGAGGGTCCGCTCGAGATCGAAACCCGAGGCGGCCGGGTCGGGCCGCGCCGCCTCGGGGATCCTGCCGTCGTCCAGTTCGGCCATGGCCGGCCCCTCCAAGGTCGTGGCTACGTCTCGAACTTCAGACGGCGAGGGCCCGGGGTCAAGGGCAGCGCGGTCAGGGCGCCACCCCGATGTCGACCGCGTAGTCGGCGACGGGGCGTGGCGCGTCGATCAGGCCGTGCTCGGCGAGAAACGCCGCGAAACGGCGGTAGCGGCCGCTGTCGAGAGCCGCGGGCGCGAGAGCCAGCCGCGGCACCGTGTCGAGCCAGGCTCGACGGTTGAGCTCGTCGTCGAGCTCTGCGCCCGACTCCTTGAACAACTCCCAGCCCGCCTCGGGATGGTTGACCAGCCAGAGCGTCGCGGCCTCGACGGCGGCGAGAAAGCGCGCGAGCCGATCGTCGCCCAAAAGCTCGGGACGGGTGACGTAGACCAGCTCGTCATAGGCGGGCACCCCTTCCTCCTCGGGGTAGAAGGCACGGCCCGGCCGGCCCACGATGTCCATCTGGTTGAGCTCGAAATTGCGGAACGCGCCGATCACGGCGTCGACCCGGCCGGCGATGAGCGCGGGCGAGAGCGAGAAGTTGACGTTGACGAGCTCGACGTCGGCGAGGCCGAGCCCGTAAGGCGCGAGCATCGTGCCCAGGAGCGCCTCCTCGAAACCGCCCACCGAATAGCCGATCTTGCGGCCCTCGAGGTCGGCCAGGGCGGCGATGGGGCCGTCGTCGAGAACGACGAGTGAATTGAGCGGCGTCGCCACCAGTGTGCCGAAGCGCACGAGCGGCAGGCCGGCGTTCACCTGCAGGTGCAGCTGCGGCTGATAGGAGACCGCGATCTCGGCCTGACCCGCCGCCACCAGCTTCGGCGGGTCGTTGGGATCGGCCGGCGCGATCAGCTCGACCTCGAGCCCGTGCTCGGCAAAGTCGCCACGATCGCGGGCGACGATCAGCGGCGCGTGATCCGGGTTCACGAACCAGTCGAGCAGGACCGTGAGGCGGTCCTGGGCAAGGGCCGGCGAGGCGATGAGCAGGCTGGCTGCGAGCGCGGCGGGACCGATCATGGGTGCGGGGTCTCCTGGAGGTCGTCGAAGGTCTCCGCCTGCCAGGGGGCGAGGCGGCCGGCCAGCCGGTCGACGGCGGCGTAGAGGGCGAGCGCGATGGCGGCGAGGACCACCAGCGCCGCGAACATGAGGTCGATCTGCATCCGGGCGTTGGCGTGCAGCATGAGGTAGCCGAGCCCGCGGCTCGCCCCGACCCACTCGCCGACGACCGCGCCGATCGGCGCGATCGCGGCGGCGACGCGCAGCCCCGATGCGAGCGCCGGCAGCGCCGCCGGCAGGCGCAGGAGCCGCAGCCGCTGCCACGGCGAGGCGCCGGCGAGGGTGGCGAGGTCCAAGAGCCCACGATCGCACCGCTTGAGGCCGTCGTAGAGCGTGACGGTCAGCGGGAAGTAGATGATGAGCACCGCCATCGCGATCTTCGACGCCGGGCCATAGCCGAGCCAGAGGACCAGGATCGGGGCGAGCGCGAACACCGGCAACGCCTGGCTCACCACCAGCGGCGGCAGAAGCCAGCGGCGCGCCGGCGCCCAGGCGGCGAGGCCGAGCCCCGTCGCCGCGCCGAGCGCGGTGGCGAGGACGAGGCCCGCGAGGATCTCGGTGCCGGTCACGAGCGCGTGCTCGACCAGGAGCGGCGTGTGCTCGGCGATCGCCCGGCCGACCGCTGCGGGGCCGGGCAGGATGAACGGGGGCACGCCGGTCGCCCGCACGAGCAGCTCCCAGGCGGCGAGCAGGCCCAGGACCGTGACCAGCGGCCGATGCCAGCCGCGCAGGTCGAGGCGTGGGGCGGGTCGGGGCAGGCGGTCAGCGCGCAGCGAGGCCCATCTCCCAAAAGCCGATCTCCAGCCGGACGGCGGTGCGGAAGGTCGCCACCAGCTCGGGCCAGCGCGGCTGCGTCGCGGGCGCGGGGCCGAGGCGGGCGGCCAGCACCCGATCGAGCTGTGCCACGGCCGAGGCCGCGCCCTCCTGGTAGTCGGCGCCGGCATAGGTGGCGATCCACTCGCCGTAGGGGTTGCCGTCGCGGCGCGTCGCCGGATCGCGATCGAGCCGGGCGCCGATCTCGGCGTAGCCGACGACGCAGGGGGCGAGCGCCACGAGGAGATCGGCGAGATCGCCGGCGAGCCCGCGCTCGAGAACGAACCGGGTGTAGGCGGCGTTCGCCGGGTGCTCGGGCGTGCGCCGCAGCTCTTCCTCGGCGAGCCCCCAGTCGGCGCAAGTGCGGACGTGCAGCTGCAGCTCCTGGTCGATCAGGGCATGGACCAGAGCGGCCGACGCCCGGATCTCCGCGACGTCCTCGCTCTTGAAGGCGGCGAGCGCCCACGCGCGGGCGAAGTGGATGAGAAAGCGATAGTCCTGGACCAGGTAGTGGCGAAAGCAGGGCTCCGGCAGCGTGCCGGCCTGCAGCCCAGCAACGAACCCGTGATGGGTGAAGGTGCTCCAGTCGGCCTCGCTGGCGGCGATCAGCCGGGCGGCCGCGCTCTCCGGGGGGAGGGTGTAGAGCTCCCTCACGACGCGTTCCGCGCTTGCAAGAAGGCCGCCATCGAGATCCGCGACCAGGTCGCCTCGCCGTCGCGAAAGGCGCGGTAGCTGCGCGCGATCTCACCCTCGAGGCCGTCGCGCCCGGCGCGGTCGGCGAGCAGGTCGGCGGCGGCGGCCCGCGCCGCTTCCACCACCTCGGCCGGAAAGCGCTCGAGCGCGACGCCGAACTCGCCCGTCAGCCGCGCGAGCGCCGCCACGTTGCGGCGCTCGGCTTCGCCCAGCGCGATGGCGTTCTCCGTGGCGCAGGCGTGCGCGACGATGGCCTGAAGGTCGTCGGGCAACGCCGCGAGGGCGCCGCGGTTGACGAGCGCCTCGCCCGAGCCGTTGGGCTCGTGGATGCCGGGCCAGTAGTAGTGCTTTGCCGCGCGATGAAAGCCCAGCGCGAGGTCGCTCGCGGGCCCGGCGAACTCGGCGGCGTCGATGGCGCCGGACTGGAGCGCGGTCAGCGTCTCGCCCGGCGGCAGCGACACCTGCACCACCCCCAAGGCCCGGTACATCTCGCCGCCGAGGCCCGGCATGCGAAAGCGCAGCCCCTGCAGATCGTCGGGCTCCCGGATCGGGCGGCGGAACCAGCCGCCCATCGACATGCCGGTGTTGCCGGCGAGGAAGGGCTTGACCCCGAGATCGGCGTAGTAGCGATCGTAGAGCTCTTGGCCGCCGCCGCTGTGGATCCAGGCGTCGTGCTCGTGCGGGGCGAGGCCGAAGGGGACGGCGAGGAAGAAGGGCGCGGCCGGCAGCTTGCCGCTCCAGAAGACGGCGGCGGCGTGGCCCATCTCGACGGTGCCGCGGCTCACCGCGTCGAGCACCTCGAAGGCCGGCACGAGCTCGCCCGCGGCGAACAGCTCGACGGTGAGCCGTCCGCCGGAAAGCGCGGCGATGCGATCGCCCAGGCGCCGGGCGCTGACGCCCGGACCCGGCAGGTCGGCGGGCCAGGCCGTCGCCATGCGCCAGCGGCGGGGACGCTCGGCGCGGGCCACGAACGGCGCTGCGAGCAGGCCGGTACCGCCGGCGGCGAGAGCGGTGCGTCGGTGCCAGCGGGTCACGGCGTCTCTCCCCAGAGCGCGTGGAAGTGATGCACCGGGCCGTGGCCGTGGCCGACGTCGAGCCGGTCGGCGAGGGCGATGGCGCCCGCGACGAAGGCCTTGGCCTCGGCCACCGCCTGCGGCAGCGGCCGCCGACGGGCGAGGCCCGCGGCAATGCCCGCCGAGAGCGTGCAGCCGGTGCCATGGGTGTTGCGCGTGTCGGTGCGCCGCCCTTCGAGCCAATGCATTTCGCCGCCGGCCAGCAGCAGGTCGGGGCTATCGGCGCCCTCCAGGTGCCCGCCCTTCAACAGCACATTGGCCGGCCCGAGGTTCTGCAGGCGCGCGCCGACCTTGGCCATCTGCCGGCGTTCGGTGGGCACCTCGATGCCCAGCAGGTCCGCCGCCTCGGGCAGGTTGGGGGTGATGATCGAGGCGAGCGGCAGGAGGCGGTCGCGCAGGGCGGCGACCGCGTCGGCCTCGAGCAGCCGGTCGCCGCCCTTGGCGACCATGACCGGATCGACGACGACCCAGCGCGGGC
>CAYZSE010000003.1:30411-33133 GCA_964481035.1 uncultured Geminicoccaceae bacterium
AGCCGGTCGCCGCCCTTGGCGACCATGACCGGATCGACGACGACCCAGCGCGGGCGCCAGTGCTCCAGGCCCTGCACCACCGCCTCGATGGTCGCCGCCGTGGCGAGCATGCCGATCTTGACGGCATCGACGGCGAGATCGTCGAGCACGGCGTCGATCTGGGCGCGCACGAACCCCGGATCGACGCCGCAGATACCGAACACGCCTTGGGTGTTCTGCGCCGTGAGCGCGGTGACGACCGAGCAGCCGTAGACGCCGAGCGCCGAGAAGGTCTTGAGGTCGGCCTGGATGCCGGCGCCGCCGCCGGAATCCGAGCCGGCGATGGTCAGGGCGATGGGGGTCCTCATGCGAGCCTCCGGCGGGCGAGAGTGGCATCGACCACGCCGCGCAGCTCGCGCGCCGCGGCCTCGATGTCCGCCGCCCGGAACAGCGCGCCGATGACCGCCACGCCGTCGACGCCCGCAGCGATGACCTCGCCCGCCCGGGCGGCGTCGATGCCGGCTATGGCACAGAGCGGCAACGGTCCGAGCCGGGCGCGGACCGCGGCCGCGAGCGTGCGCAGGCCGTCGGCACCCAGCGGCGGATCGCCGGGGTCCTTGCTGGCAGTCGCGTAGACGGGGCCGAGCCCGGCATAGTCGATCGCCGCGTCGGCCTCGGCCTCGTCCGGGCGATGGACGGTGATGCCGACGATCGCCTCGTCGCCGAGGACGGCGCGGGCCATGCCAGGGGTGAGGTCATGGCGGCCGAGATGCACGCCGTCGGCGCCGGCCGCGTGCGCGATGTCGACGCGGTCGTTGACGACGAGCGGTACGGTCGGGGGCAGCGCGGCCTTGAGCGCGCGGGCGAGCCCGACCGTGGCGCGGGCGTCGTTGCCCTTGTCGCGGAGCTGGACCAGGGTCGCCCCGCCGGCGACGGCGGCGCGCACGGCCGCGACCGGGTCGCGGCCACCGCCGGGCGACGGACCGGCGACGGCGTAGAGGCGGAGGTCGACCGGGTTCATCCGAACCTCGCCCGCGCCGCCAATTGCGCCGGCGCCAGCCGATAGAGGATATCGAGCAAGTGGACGGGAAAGCTGCCCGGGCCCGGCGCGCTCTCGCCCGCCAGCTCGCCGGCCACGCCGATGACGAGAAGGGCCGCGGCGCAGGCGACGAAGGGGTCGGCCTCGACGGCGAGAAAGGCGCCGACCAGGGTCGTCGCGGCGCAGCCCATCGCGGTCACCCGACGCATGAGCGCGTGCCCGCCGGCGAAGGCGACCCGCCGGTCACCGCAGCGGATGACATCGACGGCGCCGGTCGTCGCCATCACGACCCCCGGCGACACGGGCAACACCTCGATCTCGCGCGCGTTGCCGCGAACCACCGACGGCCGAGCCTCGATCAACCGTGCGGCGTAGGCGCGGCGGTCGGACGAGCGCTCGACCTTGACCGGATCGACGACCCAGGGGACCGCGCGGGCCTGGAGGATCGGCAGCGCTCGCGCGATGGCGTCGCGTCGCCCAGCATCGAGCATGCCGAGGTTGGCGACGAGGGCGTCGGTCCGTTCGGTGAAGGCCTCGATCTCGCCCGGCGCAATGGACATGCTGGGCCGCGCCCCCGCGGCGAGTAGCAGGTTGGCGGAGAAAGATTGCGCGACGGTGCTGGTCAGGACGTGGACGTGAGGCCGATCCTGGCGGACGCGCTCGGCGAGTTCGGCGGCCCGATCGGCCCACCACGTCGCATCGTTTCGGATCTCGTCCAAGGCACCCCCCGTCGCCGGGAGGGTAAAGCCGAAACGGCGTCAGACGTTCCGGTCTCAATCCCTCCGCCGGCATGATCCGGTTCAGGTTCGACGGGTTCGCGCAGCGCGCGTCTCAGCCCGAAGGCACCCCGTTGAGACAACTTTGTGACTTAAGCGGTGACAGTGCCGTTGGCAAGAGCTCGCGTGGTGACGGGGTGGAAGTCACCGGTGGCGCGGTCGAGCCAGAGCATCCGCCCCTCGGCGATCGAGAACCAGGCGCCGTGCAGCCGCAGCCGGCCCGCGGCGAGAGCCTCGGAAACGAAGGGGAACGCTTCCATCCGGGCGAGCGAGCGGCGGACCGATTCGAGCTCGACCTCGCGCTGCAGGGCCTCGCCCTGGAGATCCGGGGCAATGGCGAGGACCGCCGCGAGCGCGTCGCTCGCGAGCTCGACCCAGTGGTCGATGAAGTGCCCGGCCGAGGTGCCCTCGCGGTCGTGCCCGATGCAGGCCTTGATGCCGCCGCAGGCGCCGTGGCCCATGACGACGATGTCCGCGACCTCGAGGTGCCGGACGGCGAACTCGAGGCCGGCGGAGGTGCCGTGCAGGCCGCCGTCCATCTCGACGTCGGGCACGAGGTTGGCGACGTTGCGGATGACGAAGATCTCGCCGGGTCGCGCGTCGAAGATCATCGCCGGGTCGACCCGGCTGTCGGCGCAGGCGAGGATCGCGAGCCGCGGCCGCTGCCCCGAGGCGAGCTCGGCATAGAGGGCGCGCTCGCTTTCGTAGCGGCCCTCTAGAAAGCGCCGATAGCCCTCCCTGAGTCCCTGTGGGATGTCGAGCACACCGATCTCCCGCGACTGAATGCCACCGTCGTCGAGGCAGAGAACGCCAGGCGGCGCAGCGTGGCACCCGGACCTTCGACGGAGACGTCGGGCGCGGCGCGATCCCTCGGGCACCTCGCCCCCGTCCTACGGGTCCGAACGCGCGGCCGAACCGACGCAATCGG
>CAYZSE010000003.1:33233-56838 GCA_964481035.1 uncultured Geminicoccaceae bacterium
CGGATCGCGCCGCCGGGCCGAGGCGGACTGGAGCGCCTCGCGCCCAAATGCGCGCTCGATGTCGGCTACGGCGCCGCGTGGCCTCGATCAGTCGCCGAAGCGGCCGGGCAGCTCGATGTTGACCTCGAGCATCGAGAGGTTGCCCCGCTTGTCCACGTCCACCGAGACCTTGTCGTCCTCGATGTCGACATAACGGCGCACCACCTCGATGAGGTCCTTCTGCAAAAGGGGCAGGAAGTCCGGGCCTTCGCCGGTCGCCGCCCGGTCACGGACGACGATCAGCTTGAGGCGGTCCTTGGCGTGGTCGGCGGTCTTGGGGCGATTGCCGAGGAAGAACTCGAGGAGTTTCACGCGCTCCTCCGCAACAGCCGCTGGAACCAGCCGCCCCGCTGCCGCTCGGCGAAGCGCATCGGCACGTCCTCGCCCAACAGGCGGCGCACGGCGTCGCGGTAGGCGAGGCCGGCGTTGGACTTCTCGTCGAGGACGATCGGCGTGCCGACGTTCGAGGCGGCCAGCACCGCGCGGTCCTGGGGGATCACCCCCAACAGCGGGATGGCCAGGATCTCGAGGACGTCCTCCGTCTTGAGCATCTCGCCCTGATCGACCCGGTCGGAATCGTAGCGGGTCAAGAGCAGATGCGACTTGACCGGCGTGTCGCTCTCCTCGGCGCGCTTGGAGCGGCTGTTGAGGAGGCCGATGATCCGGTCGCTGTCGCGGACCGAGGAGACCTCGGGGTTGGCGACGACGATCGCCTCGTCGGCATGGTAGAGCGCCATCAGCGCGCCCTTCTCGATGCCGGCCGGGCTGTCGCAGACGATGAACTCGAACTCCTCCTTGAGCTGGTCGAGCACGCGCCCGACGCCTTCCTTGTCGAGGGCGTCCTTGTCGCGCGTCTGCGAGGCCGGCAGGATCGAGAGGTTTTCCAGGCGCTTGTCCTTGATGAGCGCCTGCTGCACACGGATGTCGTCGTGGATGACATTGACGAAGTCGAACACCACGCGTCGCTCGCAGCCCATGATGAGATCGAGATTGCGCAAGCCGACGTCGAAGTCGATGACCACGGTCTTTTTCCCGGCCTGGGCGAGACCTGCGGCAATCGAGGCGGCCGAGGTGGTCTTGCCGACGCCGCCCTTGCCGGAAGTGACCGTGATAATTTTCGCCAAGGACCGTTCTCCTTTCGTATCCGGGCGCAGCACCGGCTCAAGCTCGATCATTCGAAGACGTCAACGGCGAGCTTGTCGCCGTCGAGGCGGACCCGCACGCGCTTGCCGATCGCCCGAGGCGGCAGCTCGTCGCTCACCAGATGAAAGCCGGCGATGCTGACGAGCTCGGCCTCCAGACGATCGCAGAAGATCATCGCGCCGCGGTCGCCCTCGAAGCCGGCGAACGCCCGACCGCGTAGCGGGGCATAGATGTGGACGTGCCCGGCGGCAACGACTTCCGCGCCGTTGGAGACGGGGGCGGTGCAGACGAGGTCGCCCCGGGCGGCGTAGGCCTGCTGCCCGCCGCGCACCGCCTGCTCGACGAGCAGCGTCGCAGGCGCCGCCACCGAGGCGGCGGACGGCGGCGGGGCCTCCGAGCGCGCCGCGGCCGACGGCTCGTCGGGTTCGACCTCGTTGGCCTTCCCCGCGGCGAGGATGCTCAAGCCGACGGCGCGCGCCGCGTCGTTCCAGGTCTCGTCGCCGCCAACGATGCCGATCGGCTGCAGCTCGCAGGCCCGCACCCGCGCCACGAACTTGCGCAAGTCCAACGGTGAGCGATCGAGGATGGCCTGCACGTCGAGGATGATCGGCGCGTTCTTGAAGAAGCCGGGCGAGCGGAGGACGTCGTTCCTCAGCTGTTCGAAGAAGTCGGGCGCCTCCGGCTCGCCGACGCGTAGCGCCAGGAGGGTCTGCACGGTCCCGCGGATCTGGTAGGGCTTGGCGTCGATCATGCGTTTTCGAGTGGCGCGGCGACGAAGGGCGGCAGCGCGTCGCTCCCCAAGGGTGGGAGTAGACTGCGAGCATTTCACGGGCCGCGCAAGGTGGCCGGGCGCCTCATCCACAAGAATTTGCGGTTCGCTCTTGCCAGCGAACATGAGGGCGTCGGCGGCTGAGGCGCGGCCCGCCCGGCCCGCGACCTCTGCCGTCGGCGTGGCGCATCGGACCGGCCGGGGCTAGCGTCTTCGAATGTCTCGTGCGTAAGGTCCGAGGTGCTGGCTCGCCGCACGCGATGCATCGCTCGTCGAGGCCCGCCGCCACCAGACCGCTCCCGGCCCTGCCGGCGGTCCAACCCGCCCCGTCGTCGACGGTGGTGAGCTAGGGGAGACGCCCATGGCGCAGGAGACGTATCTGGTCGCTTATGACGGCGAGCAGCGCCGCGCGGTCGAGTACGCCGCCGCGCACGCCAAGCAGACGGGGGCGAGGCTTCACCTGCTCTACGTCCTCGTTTGGTCGCCCTACTCGTTCTTGACGCCCGAGGAGCTGGCGGAGCGGCACAAGCGCCGCCGCGAGGAAATGGCCCGCGCCGAGACCGCCGTCATCGCGCCGATCGTGGAAGCGCTCCGCGCCGACGGTGTCGAGGTCGAGGCGGAGATCCGCTACGGCAAGGTCGCACGCCTCATCCTCACCGCCGCCCGCGAGCAGCAGGCGACGATGATCTTCGTCGGCCGCAGCAAGACGACCTCGGTCTCCGAACGCGTCCTGGGCAGCGTGCCGATGGCGCTCGCGCAGGCCGCGCCCGTGCCGACCGTCGTTGTTCCCTGAGCCGCGCCTGCCCTGAGCCGCGCCCGAACGAGAGAAGCCTCATGACCCACCGCTACGCGCCGGCGCTCGCGGCGCTCGTCACCCTGCTCGTGCCGTTCGCAGCCGCCGCCCAGGAGGCGGCGATGACCATCGACCAGCGGATCAACGCAACGGTCGGCACCGTCACCGGGCCCTTCGTCGCCTTCATCTTCGCGCCGTTACCGGGGACGAGCTTTCCGTGGATCGTGCTGTGGCTGGTGGTGGGCGCGAGCGTGTTCACCCTCTACTTCGGGCTGATCCAGCTGCGCGCCTTCGGGCACGCCATCGCCCTGGTCCGCGGCGACTACGCCGATCCCAAGGACGCGGGCGAGGTCAGCCACTTCCAGGCGCTCGCCACCGCGCTCTCGGGGACCGTCGGCCTCGGCAATATCGCGGGTGTCGCCGTCGCCGTCTCGATCGGCGGCCCGGGGGCAACCTTCTGGATGATCCTCGCCGGTATCCTCGGCATGGCGTCCAAGTTCACCGAGTGCACGCTCGGCGTGAAATACCGCAACGAGTACGCGGACGGCACCGTCTCCGGCGGGCCCATGTACTACCTCACCAAGGGCATGGGCGAGCAGGGCCGCGGCGCGCTCGGGCGCATCCTGGCGGTACTCTTCGCCGTCTTCTGCATCCTCGGCTCCTGGGGCGGCGGCAACATGTTCCAGGCCAACCAGGCGCACGCGCAGCTGGTCAACATCACCGGCGGCGAGGCGAGCTTTCTTGCCGGCAACGGCTGGATCACCGGCCTCGTGATCGCCTTGGTGGTGTTCGTCGTCATCATCGGCGGCATCAAGTCGATCGCGCAGGTCACCGAGAAGGTGGTCCCCTTCATGGCGGTGATCTATGTGAGCGCCGCCGTCGCCATCCTCGTCGCCAACGCCGACAAGATCGGCTGGGCGTTCGGCGAGATCTGGGCCGGCGCCTTCACCGACGTCGGCGTCGCCGGTGGCTTGGTCGGCGCGCTGATCCAGGGCTTCAAGCGGGCGGCGTTCTCCAACGAGGCGGGCGTCGGCTCGGCGGCCATCGCGCATTCGGCGGTCCGCACCAAGGAGCCGATCACCGAGGGCTTCGTCTCGCTGCTCGAGCCGTTCATCGACACCGTCGTCATCTGCACGATGACCGCGCTCGTCATCGTCATCACCGGCGTGCTGATGGTCGATCCGGAGACCGGGCGCTACATCTGGAACGCGGAGCTCGGCCGGATCGCCACCGCCGGCGACCTCGGCGGCGTGGAACTCACCTCCGCCGCCTTCGCCAGCGCCTTCGGCTGGTTTCCCTACGTGCTGGCCCTCGCCGTGGTCCTGTTCGCCTTCTCGACGATGATCTCCTGGTCCTATTACGGCCTCAAGGCCTGGACCTACCTGTTCGGTGAGGGGAAGACGACCGAGCTCGTCTTCAAGCTGCTCTTCTGCGTCTTCGTGGTGATCGGTGCCGCGACGAATCTCGGGCCGGTGATCGACTTCTCCGACGCGGCGATCTTCGCCATGGCCGTGGTCAACATCGTCGGCCTGTACTTCTTGATGCCCATCGTCAAGGCGGAGCTCGAGGCGTACATGGGCAAGCTGCGGCGCGGCGAGATCCGCAAGTTCGCCCATTGAGCGTGCCGCATCGAGGGTCGGGGGCGCGGCGCCGGCTCAGGCGGCGTTGCGCAGCCCGTCCCGCCACGCGCCGAGATCGGCCAGCGCCCGCCGCGCCAGCCACGGCTTGCGCTCCGCCTTCTTGATCCGTCGCTCCGGCGGCGGAAACAGGCCGAAATTGATGTTCATCGGCTGGAAGGTGTCGCCGTCCGCGCCGCCGGTGAGATGGGCGAGCAGCGCGCCGTGCGCCGTCGTCGGCGGAGGTGGCGGCAGTCGCGCGCCCACGAGCTCGGCAGCGGCGAAGCGGGCGGCGAGCCCGCCGATCGCGGCGCTTTCGACATAGCCCTCGCAGCCGGTGATCTGGCCGGCGAAGCGGATGTGCGGGCGGGCCTTCAAGCGCAGCTCACCGTCGAGCAGGCGGGGACTGTTGATGAAGGTGTTGCGATGCAGCCCGCCGAGCCGCGCGAACTCGGCCTGCTCGAGGCCCGGGATCATGCGCAGGATCGGCTTCTGGGCGCCCCAGGCGAGCTTCGTCTGGAAGCCCACCATGTTGTAGAGCGTGCCGAGGGCGTTGTCCTGGCGGAGCTGGACCACGGCGAACGGGCGTGTGCCCGTGCGCGGGTCGGTCAAGCCCACGGGCTTCATCGGGCCGTGGGCGAGCGTCAGCCGGCCACGCTCGGCCATGACCTCGATCGGCATGCAGCCCTCGAAATAGGGCGTGTCCTTCTCCCAGTCCTTGAACGCGTGCTTCTCGCCCGCCAGCAGCGCGTCGATGAATTCTTGGTACTGCGCCTCGCCCAGCGGGCAGTTGATGTAGTCCTTGCCGTCGCCGCCCGGCCCCGGCTTGTCGTAGCGCGATTGGTACCAGGCGACGTCGAGGTCGATGCTGTCCTTGTGGACGATCGGCGCGATCGCATCGAAGAAGGCGAGCTGGTCCTCGCCGGTGACGTCGATGATCGACTGCGCGAGGGCTGGCGCGGTCAAGGGGCCCGTGGCGACGATGTGCAGGCCCGCCTCGGCGGCCGGCAGCGCCGCCAGCTCGCCGCGGACGACCTCGATCAGCGGCTCGGCCGTCAGCGCCGCCTCGACGGCGGCGGAAAAGCCCGCGCGGTCGACCGCGAGCGCGCCGCCGGCCGGGACCTGGTGGCGCTCGGCCATCGCCATCACCAAGGAGCCGAGCCGCCGCATCTCCTCGTGCAGGAGGCCGACGGCGTTGTGCATCGCATCGTCGGAGCGAAAGGAGTTCGAGCAGACGAGCTCCGCCAGCCCGGCCGTCTTGTGCGCCGCCGTCATCCGCTCGGGCCGCATCTCGACCAGCCTGACCGGCACGCCCAGCCTTGCCAGCTGGAACGCCGCCTCGCTGCCGGCGAGACCGCCGCCGACCACCGTCACCCGCTCTGTCCGCACGCACGGCTCCCTTGTCGTCTTGTCGGTGGAGATCTGATCGCTTCGGACCTAAGCCTCCGCATGGTCGCCAGTGCAGGGATGTCGCCATGACCCCCGACGACCTCATCGCCGGGTTGGGGCTCGAACCGCATCCCGAAGGCGGTCATTATGTCGAGACCTACCGCGCCGAAGCAAGTGCCGGCGCGCGTTCGCCGGTGACAGCGATCTACTACCTGCTGCGGGCCGGTGAGCGGTCGCGCTGGCACCGCATCGACGCGACCGAGCTCTGGCACTGGCAGGCGGGCCGAGCGCTCGCCCTCGATGTCGTCGCCGACGGCCGCGCGCGGCGGCACCGCCTCGGCCCCGATCTGCTCGGCGGCGATGTCGGCCACGCGGTGGTGCCGCCTTACGCCTGGCAGTCGGCGGCGCCGCTCGACGGCTGGACGCTGGTGAGCTGCACGGTCGCGCCTGGCTTCGAGTTCGCCGGCTTCGAGCTGGCTCCCGACGGTTTCGATCCGAGGAGCGCGTGATGGCTGCGGCGCGACCCTGGGCGCTCGTCACGGGCGGTGCCAAGCGCGTCGGGCGCGGGCTCGTCGAGGCGGTTGCCGACGCCGGCTATGCTGTCGCCGTGCACGTCCACCGCTCGATCGACGAGGGCCGCGTCGTCGTCGCCGGGCTGGAATGCCGAGGTGTGCCCGGCTGCGTCGTCGCCGCCGACCTCGCGGACCAGGAGGCCTGCGCCACCTTGATCCGCGACCTCGCCGCGCGCGGTCGGGCGCCGTCGCTGCTCGTCAACAACGCGGCGATCTTCGAACCGGACCGGTTGGCGGACGTCACCGCAGCCGGCTTCGAGCGGCACATGGCCATCAACCTCGGAGCACCCCTGCTGTTGAGCCGCGCTTTCGCCGAGCATCTGCCCGAGGGCCATGCCGGCCACATCGTCAACGTCGTCGACCAGCGGGTCGTCAATCCGACGACGACCTATCTCACCTACACGCTGGCCAAGAGCGCGCTGTGGTCCCTGACCCGGATCCTCGCCCTCGATCTCGCGCCGCGGATCCGCGTAAACGCCATCGCGCCGGGCATGGCGATGCCGGACGTCGGCATGGCTCCCGAGACGGCGCAGCGCATCGTCGAACGCTTCCCCCTGGGCATCGGCGGCGGCGTCGACGACCTCGCCGCAACCCTGCGATTTCTCGTCGACACCCCGTCGATCACCGGCGAGATGATCTGCGTCGACGGTGGCGCGCATTTGTCGCACCGCGCACCCTGACCACGGTCGGCACGCTCACGACGTGCCGTCGTCGAAGCGCAGCGGCGCCGGCTCGACGACCACCGGCCCGCCGCTGGTAAGCTCCATGATCGCGAGGCCGTGCTCGGCGACACCCGTGGGCAGCAAGCGGATGATGCCCGCCTCGCCCTGATAACCGCGCGGCTCGGTGATGCGCGCCAGGGCGGTCGCGCGATCGTCGGCGGCATCGGCGGCGATCAGCAGCCCGTCGTAGCCGAGCACCGCGAGCGGGTGGGGATCGCGGCCGAAAGCTCGGCGAAACCGGTCACGAAAGTCCCGCAGGACCGCGTCGGGAACGCCTGCGTACCAGCCACCGCGCAGCGACGGCTCCTGAAGAACGGCGCGGTCGTCCTGCCACAGCATGGTGCCCAGCATCCGGACGTCCACCGGGTCGAGCCCGTTCTCGGTGAGCAGCCGCGCAATTGTGCGCAGGCGCCCACCGCCGTCGGCGATCAACAGCGCATCGAACGGGGCGACGTCCGTGGTCGTCCCGCGCAACGCCTGGATCGGGCCGGCGGCGGTGGTCCCGTCACCGCTGTAGAATTCGACCCCGACCAATTCGCCGCCGGGGATGCGCCCGATCGCCGCGCGCAGGCCGTCCACCGCCTGGCGGCCGTAGGCGTCGTTCGGGGCGAGCGCGCCCACCCGGCTGAGGCCGCGGCCGGCGGCGTAGCCGACCACCCGCTCGACCTGCTGCGCCGGCCGGTAGCCGAGGACGAAGAGGCCGTTGCCGGCGATGTCCTGCTGGCTCGAGAAAGACAGCGTGAGCACGCCGCGCTCGCGGGCGATGGCCGCGACGCGCTCGGCGTGGCTGCCGACCAGAGGCCCGAGGAGCACGTCGGCGTCGCCGGTATCCAACAGTTCGCGGGCCGCCAGCACCGCCCCTTGCGGGGTGCTCGCGGTGTCGCGGGTGAGGAGCTCGAGCCTCGCGCCGCCGCGCTCGAGGACCGCCATCTCCGCGGCTCGGGCGAGGTCTTGGCCGACGGCGGCGATGTCGCCGGTGAGTGGCACGAGCAGGCCGACGCGGCGCACGGCGGCCGACGGTGTCGCCGTCTCGCCGCGCGGGGCGGCAACGGTCGACGGCGGTGCGCCGGGGCTGGTAGACTGCTGACACGCCATGACGCCGATGGTCAGCAGCGCCACGGCGGCGGCGCGCAACCCCGAGCGGAAAGGTGCTCCCGGCACCGCGAACCTGAACACGTGAACCATCCCCGTCGGCAAGAACGCCCGCCAGCGACCGCGGCGGGGGACATGCACCCGACGCTGTCGCCCGGGCTTTACCTCGTGGCCACCCCGATCGGCAACCTCCGTGACCTCACCGGGCGCGCCCGCGACGTGCTGGCGAACGCCGATCGCGTCGTCTGCGAGGATACCCGCGTCACGGGCAAGCTCCTGCACCAGCTCGCCCTTAAGAAGCCGCTCGTCGCCTACCACGAGCACAACGCCGAGCGGGTCCGTCCCGTGATCCTGGCGGCGCTCGGCGCCGGCGAGCGGCTCGCGCTCGTCAGCGACGCCGGCACCCCGCTCGTCTCGGATCCCGGCTACAAGCTCGTTCGCGCCGCCCACGCGGCCGGCCATGCCGTGGTTCCCGTGCCGGGAGCGTCGGCGGTGCTGGCCGCCCTCACCGCGTCGGGCCTGCCCACCGACCGCTTCTTCTTTCAAGGCTTCCTGCCGGCAAAGGCGGCGGCCAAGGGCAAGGCCATCGACGAGCTCGCGCGCATCCCGGCGACGCTCGTTCTGTTCGAGAGCGCGGTGCGCGTTGCCGACACCCTCGATCTGATGGCCGAGCGCTTGGGGCCCCGCGAGGCGACGCTGGCGCGCGAGCTGACCAAGCGGTTCGAGGCGTTTCGCCGAGGCACGCTCGGCGCCCTCGCGCGGGGCTGCCGCGTGGACCCACCACGGGGCGAGATCGTGCTGGTGGTCGCCGGCGCCGCGGCGGGCGACACGGCCTGGACCGACGCCGAGGTGACCGCCGCCCTGGAGTGCGCCCTGGCGGACGGCTCGCCCAGCGTCGCCGCGCGCCAGGTCGCCGCGGCCAGCGGCCGGCCGCGCCGCGAACTCTATGCCCGCGCCGTGGAGCTCAAGGGCCGGTGAGCCGCGCCCTGCGGGAACAAGCCGGGCGCCGGGCCGAGGCGGTGGCCGCCTGGTGGCTGCGGCTCAAAGGCTTCACCGTGCTGGCTCGTCGACACCGCGCGCCGGGCGGCGAGATCGACCTCGTCGTCCGGCGCGGCCGGCTCCTCGTCTTCGTCGAGGTCAAGCAACGCGCGGATCTCGACCTCGCGGCGGCCGCCGTGACGCCGCACCAGCAACGGCGCATCGCCCAGGCGGCCGAGCACTATCGTGCGGTGGCACCGAAGGAGTTGCGGGCGCTCGACGTGCGCTTCGACGTCGTCCTCGTGGCCCCGGGCCGGCCGCCGCGGCACGTCGCGGACGCGTTTCGGCCGGCGGCGGGCGATCTCAGGGGCTGATGCCGAAGCCGCGCAGCACGTCTCCCAGCCCCTCCTCGATGATCGCCTTCGCCGCCCCCTCGAGGTCGCCTTGCGCGGCCTTCTCCTGGGCCCGCTCGAGCGCCTCGGTCACGGCGTCGAGCGATGGGTCGATCGAGGCGTCCGGCGCCGGACGCACCTGCAGGTCCGAGAAGGGACCGCTGATGACGACCGGGATCAGCAACCGCGCGATGTCCGGGACGTTGGCGAGCGGCCCCCTCGCCGAAGGAGTCAGCGTGTAGCCCGGCACGCGCCGGTCGGCCAGGTCGACCGCGCCGGCACCCGAGAGCGCGAGTGCAGAGGCGCGTGCCGCGAGATCGTCGTTGCGCAGAACACCCTCGTCGATGCGGAAGCTCGCCTCGAGATCGGCGAGGGCGATCGGTTCCCCGGGCTCGCCCCCGAGCGCTAGAAGGGTGCGCAGGGCCTCGAGTGCCGGCTCGTCGGCAAGGCCGCGCAGCACCGCCTTCTCGACGGTGAAGTTACCCCCGCCGGCGAGCGAGGCCATGAGCGTCGCCGCGTCGGTTCCCGTCGCCCGCACCTCGAGGTCGAGGTCGCCGGTGCCGTCGAGAAAGTCGCCATCGGTCAGCATCTTCGCGATCGGCTCCGTCCGCACGCTGCGCAGGGTCAGGCTCGAGGCGATACCGACGCCGGGCGACTTCGGGGTGAGCCGGACCTCGCCCGTCGCCGAGCCGTCGTAGAGCTCGAGGCTCGCGACCTCCACCCGCAGATCGCCGCCTTCGCCGCGCAGCGCGAGATCGCCGGCGCCGAGGGTCAGGGGCGGCGCGACGAGGCCTTCGAACGTGACGTCGAGGTCGACATCGAGCGGAAGGGGCGCCATGTCGAGGGGCGCTCGGGAGGTGTCCCGGCCCGTCCCGGCGGGTGCTTTCGCAGCGTCGGCGCCCGACGCGTCGAGGGCGGCGACCGGGCCGAGCTCGAGCGTGCCGGCGGCGAGCTCGCCGGCGAGCCGCGGCCGCCCGCTCGCGAGCTCGAGGGCGAGCCGGCCCGTCGCCTCGGTCCCGGCAATCTCGACGCGCAGGCTGTCCATCGCCACGTTGTCGACATTCCCGGCGATGGCGGTCTCCAGCCGCAGGTGCTGCACCGGAACCGTGACCGACTGCCCGGCGAGCCAGCTCAACGTCGAGGGAGCTTTCTGGAGGTCGACGGTCAGCGTGCCGTCGAGCCCCGGTTGCGGCGCGAGGCGCGCAGTTCCGGCATAGCCGGCCTCGCTCCCCTGGCTCGCGAGATCGAGATCGGCATCGAACGGCTGGCCGGCCATCAGCTTCGCCATCGTCGCGAGGCGGCCCGAGACGCTCAACGGTCGGTTGTCGAGCCGGCCGTCGAGATCGACCGTGAGCGGCGCATCGAGCGCCGGCATGGCGACGTCGCCGTCGATGTCGGTGAAGGCGCGCGAGATGCCCGTTTGCGCGTCGGCGAACCGGACCTCACCGTCGACGAGGCGGACGTCGGCAAGCGTCACCGCGACATCAGGCGTCCGATCCGTTGCTCCGGCGTCGTCTCCGCGCTCGAAAGCCGGCGGCGCCCCGGGCTCTGCCGACGCCTCGAGGCGCCAATTCGGCTCGCCGGCCGCGTCGATCTCGAGATTGAGCGCGAGGCCCGTGATCAGCAGTCTTCGGACGTCGACACGGCCTTGGAGAAGCGCCAAGGGCGCCAGTTGCGCGCGGATGCGCTCGGCCTCGAGCAGGTGCGGCGCCGTCCCTGCCGGCTCGTCGGCGACGGTGACGTCTCGCAGTACCGCTTCGATCTTCGGGATCATTCGCAGCTCGACCGGGCCGCCGATCTCGACCGGCCGCCCGGCGGCCGCTTCGAGACGCTCTTCGAGCGTTGCCTGGAGCCACGGCTGCGGCACGACCCACGGCAGGGCCAGCGCCGCCACGGCGACGACGACGAGCAGGGTGACCAGCGAAACGAGGACGACACGCATCGCGTTCTCCGGGATCGGGCTCTCTCACCGCGTGGCGGCGACGTGGCCCAGGACCTTTCGCGTCAACGTCGGCAAGGCGAGCGTCGACAACGCCTCGCGCGTGCACCAGAAACCGCGCTCGCCCGCAACGGTTGCCATGCCTTCGAGACGCGCCGTGCGAACCTCGATCGCCAGCTCGCGATGGGTGAAGACGTGGCGCACCGCGCCGCCGAGCGGCCGCCAATCGGCCGCGGCCGGCGCCGCCGCACCGACCTCCGCGGACGTCGGGGGGCGCTCGATCCAGGCCGTCGACGGCAGCTCGACGAGGCCGGCGAGCAGCCCCGTGTCGGGCCGCCGCCGAAAGAGGACGGCGCCGTCGGCGCGCTCGAGGTGAAAGGCGACGGCGAACAGGCGAGTGCGCCGCCGCTTGGCCTCCTTGCGCGGGAGCTCCGCCGCAAGCCCCAGGGCGTGCGCCCGACAGGATGCGCGGAGCGGACAGACGAGGCAGGTGGGCGCGCGCGGCCGGCAGACCAGCGCGCCGAGCTCCATGAGCGCCTGAACGGTGTCGCCCGCCCGGGTGGTCGGGGCGAGATCGCCGGCCAGCCGCAGCAGCTCGCCGCGCGCCGCCGGCAACGGCGTCGCGACCGCGAACAGCCGGGCGAGCACGCGTTCGACGTTGCCGTCGAGCGCGAGCACCGCGCGATCATGCGCGATCGCGGCGACGGCGGCGGCCGTGTAGGGGCCGATCCCCGGCAGGGCGGCGAGGGCTTCGGGGTCCGCCGGGAGCTGCCCGCCGTGCTGCGCGACCACCACGCGGGCGGTCGCGTGCAACGACCGCGCCCGGCGGTAGTAGCCGAGCCCCTGCCACTCGTGGAGCACGTCGTCGAGCGGCGCCCGCGCGAGCGCGTCGAGGGTGGGAAAGCGCCGGATGAATGCGCGAAAGCGCGGTTGCACGGTCGCTACCGTCGTCTGCTGGAGCATCAGCTCGCTGACCAGGACGTGGTAGGCGCACGCCCGTTGCCCCAGGGGTGCGCGCCAGGGCAGTTCGCGGCGATGGCGGTCGTACCACGCGAGCAACGGCGCGAAGAGTTCGTCGGGCTTCATCGCGGGCGACCTTCGTGCGACAAGGGAGGTCCGTGCGACAAGGGACGGCGCAGAGTGGGACGTGAGGACGGCATGGCGACCCAGCCTAAGAGGCGCCGGGAGAACGACAAGCCGGCGCCGCGCCGGGCGCGGCCGACGCTCGCCGCGGCGCTGCTCGGCCGGCTCGTCGACGGTGCCACCCGACGTCAGGGCTTCGCCGACAGCCGGCTGGTGACGGATTGGCGGGCCGTGGTCGGGGCCGAGCTCGCGGCCGACACCCTGCCCTTGAAGCTGGACCGCCGGACGCGGCTCTTGTCTCTTAAGGTGCGGCCGGCGACGGCCCTGCTGGTCCAGCACGAGGAACCCCGGATTCTGGAGCGGATCAACGCCTTCTTCGGCAGCGAGGTCGCGCTGCGCCTGCGGCTGGTCCAGGGCACGCTGCCGCGGCGGTCGACGAGCGCGCCGCCGGCGCCGCTGCCTGCGGCCGAGCTCGCCGCGATCGACGCGGCGGTGGCACCGGTCGCCGCCCCTGAGCTCCGTGCAGCACTGCGCGACCTGGGCGTCGCCGTCCGCCAGCGCCGTCGTGCGCCCGCGACGGACGGCACCACTTGAGTACGGTCGCGGGCGCCTCTAAACCCGCGGGACCATCAAGGAGAACGACGTGCGCGAACGCTCCCAGCACCTGCTCGCCACCACGCTCGCCGCGGCGCTGATCGCATCGGCGGCGCCGGCAGAGGCTGCGCCCGAGGTCAAGGTGCTGGGCGATCCGGCCGCGCCCGTGGAGATCCGCGAATACTCGTCGCTGTCCTGTCCGGCTTGCGGCGCTTGGCACACCGAGATCCTGCCGTTCGTCAAGGAGACCTACATCGACACCGGCAAGGCACGCCTCGTCTACCGCGATGTGATCGGCGACGCGCCGACGCTGATGGCCGCGACGCTGGCGCATTGCAGCGGCGACAGGTTCTTCGACTTCCTCGAGGTCCTCTACGAGAACCAGAGCAGCTGGGCGACGGCCCCCTCGCCGGCGGCGGCGCGCGCGCAGCTCGAGGCGACGGGGCTGCCCGAGCGTTTCGCCGCCGCCGGCGGGTCCGCCGACGAGGTCGAGTTTCTCTACGAGATCGCCGGGCCGCTCAACCGCCTCATCGGCATCGGCCGGCTCGGCGGCATGAGCCAGGACGAGATCCTCGCCTGCTTCACCGACTTCGAGCTGCAGAGCTGGGTCGCCGAGGACGCGCGACCGGAGTTCGAGACCTACGGCGTGACGGGGACGCCGACCATCGTCGTCGACGGCGAGACGGTCGGCCGCGGCGTGCCGACCCGCGAGGAGATCGCCGAAACGATCGACGCGGCCCTCGCCGACTAGCCATCCGCGGTGCACGTCGCCCGACTCAAGCTCGCCGGCTTCAAGTCGTTCGCGGACCCGACCGAGCTGCGTGTCGATGCCGGGCTCACCGGCGTCGTCGGCCCGAACGGCTGCGGCAAGTCCAACATCGTCGACGCCATCCGCTGGGTGATGGGCGAGAGCTCGGCCCGCGGCCTGCGCGGCGGCGAGATGGAGGACGTCATCTTCGCCGGCTCCGATGCGCGGCCGGCCTTCGACTTCGCCGAGGTGGGCCTGGTGCTCGAGCCGCCAGCGCCCGGCGAGGGCCATGCGGTCGAGGTGCTGCGCCGTCTCGGTCGCGGCGTCGGCTCCTCCTTCCGCCTCAACGGCCGCGAGGCGCGGGCGCGCGACATCGCGCGGTTCCTGGCCGACAGCGCCGCCGGGGCGCGCAGTGCCGCGATCGTCGGCCAGGGCCAGATCGGCGCGCTGGTCGAGGCGCGACCGCACGAGCGCCAGCGCCTCCTCGCCGAGGCCGCGGGCATCGCCGGGCTGCAGAGCCGTCGCCGCGAGGCCGAGCTCCGCCTGGACGCGGCGAGCGCCAACCTGCGCACCCTCGCCGAGCGCGAGGCGACGCTCCGCGAGCAGGAGGGGCGGCTCGCCAAGCAGGCCAAGGAGGCCGAGCGCTGGCGCAAGGTGAACCAGCGTCACCGCGAGGTGCAGGTCCTCGCGTTGCTCGCCCGCTTCGTCGACGCCGAGCGCCGGCTCGCCCAGGCGCGCGCAGCCGCCGCCGAATCCGAGGCCGCGTTGCGGGCGGCGGAGGGCGAAGCGCGCGCTGCCGGCGAGGCGGCGGCCGGCGAGGCGGCGGCGCTGCCGGAGTTGCGCGAGGCCGAGCAGCGGCTCGCCGCCGAGCGCGCGCGGCTCGAAGAGCGCCTGGCGGGACGCCGGGCCGAGGCCGAGGGGACCCGTCAGGCGCTGGAGCGCTCGCGCCAGCGGGGTATCGAGCTGGCACAGGACCTCGAACGCGAGGAGCGGGCGGCGCGCGAGGCGGGCGAGGCGGTGGCGAGACTCGAGGCCGAGCGGCGCGAGGCGCCCGCCGAGGCGGCCCGCCTGGAGGCGGCGCGGGCCGAGAGCGCCGCGGCCGCCGAGGCCGCCGAAGCCGAACTCGCTCTCGCCGAGGCCGCCTGGCGGGAAGCGCAGCTCGCGCTCACTCGCGCCGACGAGGCGCGAGCGGCGGCCGAGTGCGGCCGTGACGGGCTCGGCGAGCGGGCGACGGCGCTCGCCGCGGAGGCCGCCGAGCTCGAGGCCAGCCTCGCCGCCGCGGAGGCGGCGCTGGCCGACGCCGCCGCCCCACCGCCGGCGGTCGCGGCGCTCGACGCGGCCCGCGCCGCGCTGGTCGAGGTGGAGCGCGAGCGTGCCGCGGCGCAGGCCGCGCTGGAGACGGTCGCCTTGGCGCGGGCCGAGACTGCGACCGCGAAAGCGGCTGCGGGCAGCGAGCTCGAGCGCGCCAAGATGCGCCTCGACGCGGCCCGCGCCGCGGCCGAGCGCCTGGCCGATGTCGAGCGCCAGACCGCCGCGCTCGCCGCGCGGCGCGCGCGGCTTGAAGCCGAGCAAGCCGAGCTTCGAGCCGCCCGTATGGCGCTCGATCTCGCAGGCTTGGCGGCGGCGGAGCGGGCTGGCGAAGCGGCCGTGGCGACCGCCGTCGCACGGCACGAGGCCGCGGCCGCCGCCGCCGCCGAGGCGGAGGCGGCGCGTCAAGCCGCCCTGGACGAGCTCACGGGCCTGCGGACCGAACTGGCGCGGCTCGAAGCCGAGCGAAACGCGCTCGCTGCTCCCGCCGCCCCCTCGACCGCCGACGACACGTCCGACGCGGCGCCGGCGCTCGCCCCGACGGCGGTGCCGCCCGAACTCCATCGCGCCGTGGCCGCGGTGCTGGGCGACGATGCTCTGGCGCCTGTGGCGGACGCCGCCGTCGAGGGCTGGCGCCCCGTCGCGCGCCCACCGCAGCAGCCGCTGCCGGCCGGTGCCCGGCCGCTCGCCGAGTTGCTCCAGGCGCCGCCGGCGCTCGCCGCACGTTTGAGCCAGAGCGGGCTCGCGGCCGATACCACGACCGCCGAGCGGCTGGCGCCGACGCTCGCCCCGGGGCAGCGCCTGACGACGCTGGAGGGGGGCGTGTGGCGCTGGGACGGTTTCAAGCGCAGCCCGCAAGCGCCCCCGCGCGGCGCTGATCGTCTCGCCCGGGAGCTGCGCCACGCCGCCGTCGCGCGCGCGCTCGAGGCGACCTCGGGCCGCGCGGGCGAGGCGGAAGGACGGCTCGCCGAGGCCGAGCGACGCCTGGAGGCGAGCCGGGCCGCGCGCGATGCGACGGCGGACGAGCGCGACGGCGCCCGTGCGGCCATGGCCGCCGCGGTGCGCGACCGCGAGCGCGGCGAAGCCGAGGCGGCGCGCCTCGAGGCGGCCTTGGCCCGGATCGCGGAAAGCGTCGGCGAGCTCGCGGCAGAGACGGAGCCGCTGCTCGCCCGCGAGCGGACGCTCACCGACGACGCCGCGGCGCTCGGTGGTGTCGAGGCGCTCGCGGCGGCGGTCGTGGCCGCGGAGAAGGAAGCGGCGAGCGCGGCGGCCGCGGCCGCGCGGCTCGACGACGAGCTCGCGCGAGCGCGCCTTCGAGGCGAGCGAGCCGAGGCGGCTCTAGGCGCCGCGCGGGCGCAGCTGCGGCGCTGCGAGGACCGGGCCGGCGACGCGTTGACGGCGCGCGAGGCGGTACGCGAGGCGGCGGCGACCGAGGTTGCGACGTTGCGTGAGCGTCGCCAGGGCCTGGCGGGCCGCCGGTGCCGGCTCGACGCCGAGATCGAGACGGCCACGCCGCGGTTGGAGGCGAGCGTCCGCGAGGTGGAGGCGGCCCGCGCCGCCGCCCGCGAGACGGAGGCGAGCCTCGCCGCGCGGCGCCGGGGGCGGGACGCAGCGGCGGCCGAGGCCGTCGTCGCCGCCGCGGCGTTGGCGACGTTCGCGGCCGCGGCGGCGCGGCGGGACGCGGCCTTGAGCGACTGGCGCGAGCGCCTGCGGGCCAGTCGGGCGGCACTCGGCGATCTGCAGCGGCGGCAGGACGCGCTCGCCGAGGAGCGGGCCCAGGCCGTGGACCCGGAGGCGCTGGGCCGCGCGGTCGCGGACCTCCAGGCGCGTGCGGAGGTGATCGCCGAAGAGGCGGCGGCGACGGCGCAGCACCGGCGGAGCGCGGAGGAGGCGGCCGCCGGTGCGGCGGAGAGGCAGCGGCGGGCCGAGGCCGCGGCGGCGGCGGCGCGCGAGCGCCTGGAGGCGGCACGGCTGCGCGCAGAGACCGCGCAAGCGGCCTTGGCGGCTGCCGACGCCGCCGGCCGCGACCGGCTCAAGAGCGCGCCCGCGAGCCTGCTGGAGGACGCGAATCTGCGCGGCGAAGCGACGGCCGCGGATGCCGATGCGCTGGAGCACGAGCTGGTTCGCTTGGAGGCCGCGCGCGAGCGGCTCGGCGCGGTCAATCTCCGGGCCGATCAGGAGCTCGCCGAGATCGGCGAGGAACTGGCGGTGCTGGGGCGGGAGCGGGCCGATTTGGAGCGCGCGGTCGACGAGCTGCGGCGGGCCATCGGCGCGTTCAACCGCGAGGGACGCACGCGGATCCTCGAGGCGTTCAAGGCCGTCGAAGCGCATTTCGGCAACCTCTTCACCCGTCTCTTCGGCGGGGGCCGCGCCGAGTTGGCCATGGCCGAGGATCCGCAGGATCCGCTGGGTGCCGGCCTCGATCTGGCGGCGAGCCCGCCCGGCAAGCGCCTGCAGGCGCTGTCGCTCCTGTCCGGCGGCGAGAAGGCGCTGACCGCCATCGCCCTCATCTTCGCCTTCTTTCGCACGCAGCCGGCGCCCCTGTGCGTGCTCGACGAGGTGGACGCACCGCTCGACGACGCCAATGTCGCGCGCCTCGGCGAGCTGATGGCGGAGATCGCGGCGGCGACCGGGACGCGGTTCTTGGTGGTCACCCATCATCCTTTGACGATGGCGCGCATGCACCGCCTCTACGGCGTGACCATGGTCGAGCGCGGGCTCTCGTCGCTGGTCTCCGTGGAGCTCGAAAGGGCGGTGGCGCTCAGCGAGACGGGCTGATCGGTGGTGGCGGGCACGCGCTTGACACCCTTTTCGGGCCAGATCTACGCTTCGGGGGCTCTGGGCGAGCCGGGGCGGAGGACGGGCGATCGAAAACGATCTCGAGCCTTTCGACGAGTTCGATCGGCGGCTGCGCGAGGCGCGTGGCGCGCGACCCGACGAGGAGCGCGACGAGGGGGAAGCGCGCAGCGGCTACGGTACGGGTGTTCAGGCCGGGATCGACGTGTTCGCCGGCGTCATCGGCGGTGTGCTCATCGGCTGGGCGCTCGATCGTTGGCTGGGCACGACGCCGATCTTGCTGGTCGTGTTCCTGGTGCTGGGTGGCGCTGCGGGTCTGCGAAACGGTTATCGGACGATGCAGCGGCTTGTGCAGCAGAGCGATCGAGGCTAGGCAAACGCCCGGCGCCGGGTGGATGGCGTCTTGCCCCCGAGACCGATGGATGAGATCGCCGTGGCCGGACCCCTCGAACAGTTCTTGATCGAGCCTATCGTCCCCCTGGAGATCGCCGGCGTCGATCTTTCTTTCACCAACTCGTCGCTGTGGATGGGAATCGCGGTTGTTTCTGCCTACGCGTTGATGGTCCTCGGCACCCGCCATGCCGCCCTCGTCCCCGGCCGTCTCCAATCCGTCGTCGAGATGTCCTACGAATTCATTTCCGGCATGGTTCGCGACAACGCCGGCAAGGAAGGCATGAAATTCTTCCCGTTTATCTTCACTCTTTTCTTCTTCATTCTCTTTGGAAACATGCTCGGGATGATTCCCGGCAGCTTCACCTTCACGAGCCACATTATTGTTACCTTCTTCATGGCCATTTGCGTTGTCGTCGGCGTAACGGTCGTCGGGTTTATGAAGCACGGTGTAAAATTCTTGAAGTTTTTCGTTCCGGAGGGTGCTCCGGGGCCGATGCTGATCTTGCTCGTGCCGATCGAGGTGATCTCCTACTGCGTGCGGCCGATCAGCCTCTCGGTTCGGCTTTTCGTCAACATGATGGCCGGTCATACGATGCTCAAGGTGTTCGCCGGCTTCGCGGTGACCTTGGGCGTTTTCGGCGTAGCGCCGCTCTTGGTGGCGACCGCGATCACCGGGCTGGAATTCGCCATCGCGTTCCTGCAGGCCTACGTCTTCACGGTGCTGACCTGCCTCTACCTGCACGACGCGCTCTACATGCACTGATCCCGCGATCGGTGCAGCCCTCACCCAGCCAACCCAATCAACCTCTTTGCAGGAGCTCGTGATGGACCTTGAAGCGGCTAAGATGATCGGCGCCGGCCTGTCGACGATCGCGCTCTTCGGTGTCGGTATCGGCATCGGCAACATCTTCTCCACGCTGATCGCCACGGTCGGCCGCAACCCGTCGGTGCAGCAGCGGGTGTTCCCGTTCGCCATCATCGGGTTTGCGCTCGTCGAGGCGATCGCCTTGTTCGCGCTGCTGATCGCCTTCCTCGTGCTCTTCACCTGAGGTGAGGCTCGCATCGGCGCTGGCGCTGGCGTCGGTCCTCGCGACCGACCTCGCGCTGGCCGCCACGGGCGGTGGTGAGAGCGTCGGCGAGGAGGTCGGCGTCGAACCGCACGCCAGTGTCGGTATGCCCCAGCTCGATCCGACCTATTTCGCGAGCCAGATGCTCTGGTTGGTGGTCGCCTTTGCACTGCTGTTCTGGCTTTTGGCGAAGCGCGGCATCCCCCGGGTGGCCGACATCCTCGAGACCCGTCAGGACCGCATCGCGGCCGATCTCGACCGTGCGCAGTCGCTGCGGCGCGAGGCGGAAGCGGCCATGGCCGAGCACGAACGGCGCGTCGCCGAGGCTCAGGCGAAGGCGCGGGCGCACCTCGAGGCCGCCAACGAGCGGGTGCGCGCAGACGCCGCTCGTCAGGAGGCGGAGCTGGACAGGTCGCTGCAGGAGAAGCTGGTGGCGGCCGACGCGCGCATCGCCGGCGCCCGCGACGAAGCGCTGCGCGCGCTCGAAGACGTCGCGCGGGACGTCGCGCGCGACGCGGTCAGCCGGCTGATCGGTGTCGACATCAGCGAGAGCGAGGCGACGGACGCGGTCGCCGGGCTACGTGGAAAGGCCGCCTGAGCGATGTCCACCGAACTCGTCCTCCTCATCGCCCTCCTCGTTCTGGTCGCTGCGGTCTATCGGCCGTTCACCCGAACGGTCTTCGGCGCGCTCGACGGACGGGCCGAGCGCATCCGGCAGGAGCTGGAGCAGGCCCAGCGCCTGCGCGAGGAAGCGCAGTCGATGCTGGCGCAATACCAGCGCAAGTTGCACGAAGGCGAGGCGCAGGCGAAAGCGATCGTCGAGCACGCCGAAGAGGAAGCCAAGCGGCTCGAGCGGCTCACGCGCGAGCAGCTCGAGGCGACGCTGCAGCGGCGCACGCAGCAGGCCACCGATCGGATCGCCGCGGCGGAGGGGCGCGCGGTGCAGGACGTGCGTGCCCAGGCGGCGCGCCTCTCCACCCAGACCACGCAGGCCTTGCTCGCCAAGCATTTGACCGGCGACCGCGCCGCCGGGGCGATGGATCAGGCGATCGACGAGGTCAGGCGCCGTCTGGCGTCCTGAGCGAGCGATGGATCTCGGCGGATCTTGGGCGGTGGTCTCGGGTGCCGCCTCGGGCCTGGGTCGGGCCTGTGTCGCCGCGTTGCACGCCCGCGGTGCGCACGTTCTCGCGCTCGATCTCGCGACCGAGAGCCCGACGCCCTCGCCGCGCGTCGTCCCGGCGCGGGTCGACGTGACGGACGACCATGCGATGGGCCAAGCGCTGGCCCGGATCCCCGAGGGGGCGCTGCGCGTCGCTGTCGCCTGTGCCGGCATCGCACCGTCCGCGAAGCTGGTCGGCCGCGACGGGCCGCACGACCCGGGGCTGTTCATGCGCGTGCTCCAGGTCAATCTCGTCGGCACCTTCCACCTGATGCGGCACGCGGCGGCCCGGATGGCGGCGGCGCCGCCGCTCGCCGACGGTGCCCGCGGGGTGATCGTCAACACGGCGTCGATCGCCGCCGACGACGGTCAGATCGCACAGTGCGCCTACGCCGCATCGAAAGGCGGGGTCGCCAGCATGACGCTGCCGGCGGCGCGGGAGCTCGCCCGTCACGGCATCCGCGTCGTCGCGATCGCGCCGGGTGTCTTCGAGACGCCGATGATGGCGGCGATGCCCCAGCCCGTGCGCGAGGGGCTGGCGGCGTCGACGGTGTTTCCGAAACGGATGGGTGATCCGGCCGATTTCGCCGCGCTGGTGTTGCACGTCGTCGATAATGCCTATCTCAATGGAACGATCATCCGGCTCGACGGGGGCCTTCGCATGAGCGCATGATGATGGCGTCGTTGCGCGGGTCCGCGGCGATGCTATCTTTTGATCGGTCGGTTGCGCTGAACGAGGTCCACTGATGAGCATGCGCCACGCCCGGTTCGGCATTGGTCAAGTGGTGCGGCATCGCGTCTACCCCTTTCGCGGGGTGGTCTTCGACGTCGACCCGGAATTCGCCAACACGGAGGCGTGGTACGAGGCCATTCCGGAGGATGTACGGCCGCGCAAGGATCAACCATTCTACCACCTTCTCGCCGAGAACGAGGAAACGACCTACGTCGCTTACGTTTCCGAGCAGAATCTCCTGCCCGACGACAGTGGTGCGCCGGTGACCCACCCGCAGCTCGAGGCGTTCTTCAGCGGGCGCGAGGGCGACCAGTACACGCCGAAGCCGCGATCGACGCACTGAGCGAGCGCGCTCCGGCCCGCGCGCCCTCATGCACGCACCGCTCGGTCGTGGGCCCACCCGGATCGTCGTTGCCGGCTGCCTGATCACCCTCATCGCGTTCGGCGTCCGCGCCGCGATGGGTCTCTTTTTGGAACCGATGACCGCGTTCCACGGCTGGAGTCGCGCGGACTTCGCTTTGGCGCTCGCCCTCCAGAACCTGCTCTGGGGCGTCTTCCAGCCCTTCGCCGGCGCGCTGGCCGACCGGCAGGGCTTCGCGCGGGTGCTGGCGGCCGGGCTCGTGCTCTACGCTCTGGGCATGGCGCTCATGGCGTGGGCGCCTACTCCGCTGTGGCTCGTTCTCACCGCCGGTCTCGTGATCGGCCTCGCCCAGGCCCTCGCCGCCTTCTCGATCGTGCTGGCGGCGTTCGCACGGCTGCTGCCGGAGGGCCGCCGGTCGTGGGCGTTCGGCATGGCGACGGCGGCGAGCTCGCTCGGGCAGTTCCTCGTGGTGCCCTTGGGGCAGGCGTTCATCGCGAGCTTCGGCTGGCACGACGCGCTCTGGCTCCTGGGCTTGTGCCTGCTGCTGGTCGTGCCGTTGACGGCGTTGCTGCGCACGCGCCCGCCACACGATGCCGCGGTGACGGCCCGCGACCCCCTGCCGTTGCGCCGCGTGCTCGAGGGCGCCTTCGCCCACGGCTCCTACGTCCTGCTGATCGTCGGCTTCTTCGTCTGCGGCTTTCACGTCGCCTTCATCGCGGTGCATCTGCCGGCCTATCTCACCGACCTCGGTTTCTCGCCCGCGCTCGGCGCCTTGGCCGTGGCGGTCATCGGCCTCTGCAACGTGCTGGGTGCCTACGCCGCCGGCGTCGTCGCCGCCACCCACAGCAAGAAGAACCTGTTGGCGCTGATCTATCTGGCGCGGGCCGTCGTGATCCTCGGCTTCCTGCTGCTGCCGGTGACGACGGCGAGCGTCTACGTCTTCGCGGCGCTCATGGGGCTCTTGTGGTTGTCCACGGTGCCGCCGACGAGCGGGCTCGTCGCCGTGATGTTCGGCGTCCGCAACATGGCGATGCTGTTCGGCATCGTCTTCTTGAGCCACCAGGTGGGGGCATTCACCGGCGTTTGGCTCGGCGGCTGGCTCTACGACGCCTACGGCAGCTATGAGGCCGTCTGGTGGCTCGGCGTCGGGCTGGCGCTCACCGCCGCAGCGGTGCACTGGCCCATCCGCGAGGAGCCGGCGCCCGCCCCGACCGCGCGGATGGCCTGACACCATGGCGGCGACGCATCGCACGGCCATGGCCCTGCTCGCCGCGGTGCTCGCGCTTTGGCTCGTCGTCATGGCCGCCACCCTCGCGCGCGCCGATCTTCGCGGCCCTATCGTCATCGCCGTCTTTCCGCCCGGCACCGCGACGACGCGGGTGATGACCACGGTCGGCCACACCGGCGGCCGGCTCGTGCGGTCGACGTGGTGGCCTTGGGCTTTCGTCGTGCATGCCGAAGGTCCCGTGGTCGAGCGCATAGCAGCAGAAGGCGCAGCTTGGCTGCTACCCGCAGCGCCTTTTCGCTTCGCGATGACCGGTGGCTGCGGCTTTGCGCCGCTCGATCGGCGCGGGATCGGCGTTGAAAGCGCAAAAGTTGAACAAAACTGATTTTGATCCCGGTCAATGCGCGCCAACGGCCGCTATGGTCCATTCCTTGTCGATGGAGAGCCCCAGTCGGGGGGCCGACACTCAACTCAGGGGGGCCGTCATGTTGACGTTCGACGACTGCATTGGTGTCAGCGACTTGACACCGGACGAGGTGGACGCGATTGCCGAGCATGAGCACGTGCCCTCGATCGTCGCGCTGGAGATGGGTCGGTATCTGCTCAACGGTCCCAACGGGGAACGGGTGTTGAAGCGCATCATCCTCGACGATATCGACGCGGCGCGGGAGCGGGGAGACACGCTGCACGCCGC
>CAYZSE010000004.1:0-51297 GCA_964481035.1 uncultured Geminicoccaceae bacterium
CTCGCGCGCGCGCACGCGGACGTAGGTGCCGGGGGCGTCGGTGAGCGGGGGGAGGGCGCCGGCGGCGGGGTCGCGGGCGGGGACCAGGGGGCCGGCGTGGGCGGCGAACCAGTCGCTCCAGTCGGTCCACCACGAGCGCTCGACATACGTGCCCGCGGCCAGCCAGGCGTCGGGGTCGGCATCGGGGCCGTCGACCGGCCCGGTCCAGTGGCCGTACTTGGCGCGCGACGCCGGGTTGACGATGCCGGCGACGTGGCCGGAGGCGCCGAGGACGAAGCGGACCGGGCCCTGGAACTGGCGGGTGACGGGAAAGCACGAGCGCCAGGGGGCGATGTGGTCCTCGCGGGTGGCGAGCGCGTAGGTCGGTGTCGTCACCCGGCGGGTGTCGATCGGCGTGCCGAGCGCGGTGAAGGTGCCGGGCCGGGCGAGGCTGTTGGCGAGGTAGAAGCCGCGCAGGTAGTCCGAGAGCATGGCGGCGGGCAGGCGGGTGGCATCGCCGTTCCAATAGAGGAGATCGAACGGCGCCGCACCACGGCCCAAGAGGTAGTTGTTGACGAAAAACGACCAGATCAGGTCGTTCTCGCGCAGCATGGCGAACATGTCGGCCATGTAGCGGCCGTCGAGAAAGCCGGTGCGGGCGGTGTGCGCCTCCATCGCCTCGACCTGCGCGGGGTCGACGAAGAGGCCGACCTCGCCGACGTCGGTGAAGTCGAAGAGGGTGGCGAGGAAGGTCGCATGCGCCACGCGGTCGTCGCCCTTCTGCGCGAGGTGGGCGAGCGCGGTGGCGACGAGGATGCCGCCGATGCAAAAGCCCATGAGCCCGATGCGGCGCACGCCGAGCGTCGCCTCGACCGCCGCGATCGCCGCGAGGAGACCGTCGCGCAGATAGTCCTCGAAACGCTTGTGCGCCAAATCCTCGCCGGGGTTGACCCAGGAGATCATGAAGACCGTGCCGCCCTGGTCGACGATGTGCTTGACCAGGCTGTTCTTCGGCTGGAGGTCGAGGATGTAGTACTTGTTGATCCAGGGCGGGACGACGAGCAGCGGGCAGGCGTGGACCTCGCCGGTGGCGGGCGCGTACTGGATCAGCTCGATCAGCTCGTTCTTGAACACCACCTTGCCGGGGCTGACCGCGATGTTGCGGCCGAGCTCGAACGCCGTTTCGTCGGTGCGGCGGATGTCGAGGTTGCCGGCGCCGCGCTCGAGGTCGTCGAGGAACCGCCGCAGCCCGTCGACGAGGCTTTGGCCCTCGGTCTCCCGGGCCCGGCGCAGCACCTCGGGGTTGGTGGCGACGAAGTTGGTCGGCGCGATCGCGTTCAGATATTGGCGGGTGTAGAAGCGCACCCGCTCGCGGGTCTTGGCATCGAGCGGCTCGGCCCCCTCGACGAGGCCCGAGAGCCAGCGCTCGTAGAGCAGGTAGCTCTGCTGCAGGTAGGCGAAGGTCGGCTCGTCGCGCCATGCCGCGTCCTTGAAGCGGCGATCGCCGGGCGCGGGTGCGACCACCGGCTCGATGCGGCCCCGGCGCGGCGCGTCGAGGGCGTTGTGCCAGAGCGCGTAGCCGTCGCGCAGCGCCGCCGCCTGCGCCTGGGCGAGGCGGCGCGGATCGCTCCAGAGGCGCCAGCCGAGCTCGGTGAAGCTCTCCTGGACGGCGGCGGGATCGATCAGGCGGAAGTTGGCGTTGGCCAGCTCCTCGAGGCGGGCGGCGAAGGCCCGGCCGAGGATCGGGCGGGCGCGCTCCGCGAGCGCCAGGAGCTCGCCGCCCCAAGGGTCTGCGTCCTCCGGCACGTCCACCCTCCCGCCAGCCCGGCCAGCCAGACCGATACCAAGTCTTAGTCTACACGACGCCGGGCGCGGGCGGGAGGCGGCGAAAGGCGGAGCCTCGCTTCAGGCGCGCGCTTTGACGGGCGGCGGTGAACGGGCGTAGCCAGAGGCGTTGACCCGTCGAGCGAGGAGACGAACGCCGATGCGCTACCTGTTCGCCCCGCCCGAGCCCGCCTTCGTGCCCGTCGTCGGCAGCGACGAGGTCTTTCCGGTGCGGCGCGTCTACTGCGTCGGGCGCAACTACGCGGCGCACAGCGTCGAGATGGGCCACGACCCGGCGAAGGAGCCGCCGTTCTTCTTCCAGAAGAACCCGGACGACGTCTTTCACGGCCGGCGCTGGCCCTATCCGGGTGCCACCGCGGACGTGCACCACGAGATCGAGATGGTGGTGGCGCTCGAGCGGGGCGGGACGGACCTCCCGGTCGAGGGGGCGCTGGATTGCGTCTTCGGCTACGGGGTCGGGCTCGACATGACGCGGCGCGACCTGCAGGGCGAGGCGAAGAGGCTCGGCCGGCCATGGGAAGTCGCCAAGGCCTTCGCGCGGTCGGCGCCGATGGGCGCGCTGACGCCTGTGGCCCGGATCGGCCACCCGCGGAAGGGTGCGGTGCGCCTCGCGGTCGGCGGCGAGATCCGCCAGCAAGGCGATCTCGACCAGCTCGTCTGGAAGGTGCCCGAGGTGATCTCCCACCTGTCGCGCCTGTTCGCGCTGGCGCCGGGCGATCTCGTCATGTCGGGCACGCCCGCGGGCGTCGGCCCGGTGCTGAAGGGCGACGTGCTCGAGGGCCACGTCGACGGGCTCGAGGATCTCGTCATCGAGGTCGTCTGACGGCGGGCGCGCGTCTTTTGGAGTGGGCGGGGGAAAGCGCTGGAGTGGGCGGGGGAAAGGGCGGGTGGAACGGGCGGGCGCGACCGCATCCGGCCGCGCCCTTGTCGATCCCGTCAGCGTGTCAGCGGTAGTAGCCGACGGCGCAGACGTCGTCGCCGACCATGGTGACGAGGCTCACCTTGTCGGTCGGCTCCTCCTCGCCGGGGCGCGGCCACATGTAGGCGACCTCGACGATCTCCCCCGGCTGCGCCTGCTCGTACATCGCGGCGCCGAGGGCGGTCCCGGCCTTGTCCTGGAGGTCCTGGAGGCTCTGGCCGACCAGGGCGGCGTTGGCGCCGTGGGCGATGAACATCCCGGCGGCGTCGCCGCAGAACGGGTAGAGGTCGCGGTCCTTGAAGCGCGGGTCGGCGCCCGAGTTGATCGCCGCCAGCGTGGCCGTGCGGTCGTCCGTCATCGCGGCGACGGTGACCTCCAGCATGCCGCGGGCTTCCTCAGGGGTGCCGAAGTCCTGGGCGAGAGCGCTGCCGGCGGCGAGGCCGGCGACGAGTACCGCCACCGCGACGGTCCGGGTTGTCTTATTCATGGCTTTGCCTCCCTTTCAGGCGTTGCGTGACGGCGAGGCGCCACCCTCGCCGCCCCGCAGGCTCGTTCATTTAGCAAAAACGTCAACTACCAGAATGCGCGAGAACAAACGTGCTCTGCGCGAGGGCGACCGTTGCCGCCGTCAGCCCTGGCTGGGCTCGGCGTACTGGTAGTCGAGGCCGCGGGCCTTCGAGAACGCCTCCTCGGAGACCTGCGACCAGGCCTGCGCCGTGGCGCGGAACCTCAGCATCGAATCCATGACCTCGCGCGACAGGGCGTCGTTCGCGGCGAGGTCGTTCATGACCTCGCCGGCGAGACCGCCGAGGCCGGCCAGAACGTCGTCGGGGAAGGGCTTGAGCTCGACCCCGTGCTCGCCCACGAGCTTGTTCAGGCTGTCGTTGTTGCGGGCGGTGAACTCGGAGAGCACGAGCTGGTTCACCGAGCGGTTGGCTTGCTCGACGATCGCCTGGAGGTCGGCGGGCAGGCTGTTCCAGGCGTCGAGGTTGATGAAGTTCTCGAGCACCGTGCCCGGCTCGTGCCAGCCCGGGTAGTAGTAGAACCGGGCCGACTTGTAGAGGCCGAAGGCGAGGTCGTTGTAGGGGCCGACCCATTCGGTCGCGTCGATCGCGCCCGACTGCAGCGCCGGCGGGATCTCGCCGCCCGGCAGGTTGACGACGTTGCCGCCGGCCGCCTTGACCACCTCGCCGCCGAGACCGGGGATGCGCATCTTCAGGCCCTGGTAGTCGGCCATCGAGGTGATCTCTTTGTTGAACCAGCCGCCCATCTGGACGCCGGTGTTGCCCGAGGGGAAGAACTTGGTCCCCATCCGGGCGTAGACCTTGTCGGCGAGTTCCTGGCCGCCGCCGTACTGGTACCAGGCGTTCATCTCCTGGGCGTTCATGCCGAAGGGGATGGCGGCGAGGAACTGCGAGGCGTTCTCCTTGCCCTTCCAGTAATAGGGAGCGCCATGGCCCATCTCGACGGTGCCGGACGCCACCGCGTCCATGCTCTCGAAGGCGGGCACGATCTCGCCGGCGCCGTAGACGGTGACGGTCAGCCGGCCGTCGGACATGGCGCCGATCATCTGGCCGAGGATCTCCGCCCCGGTGCCGAGGCCCGGGAAGTTCTTGGGCCAGGTGGTGACCATCCGCCACTCGCGGCGGTCCTGGGAGATGGCGGGCTTGGGAAAGCTCGACGCGGTGACGAGCGCGCCGCCCGAGACGGCGGTGCCGGCGGCGAGCGAGGTGATGACGGAACGACGAAGCATCGACGACCTCCCTGAAAGGCGAAGCGACATTCGACCTGTTTTCGCGCTCCGGCGCGACGGTCGCATGACCATTAGCCGCGCGGCGGCCTCGGCGCTAGGTGTGGATGGCGTCGCCGAGGGCGCGCCACGCGGTGCCGTCGAGCACCTCGAGGGGATGGAAGCGCGCCTTGTAGGCCATCTTCTCGGAGCCCTCGACCCAGTAGCCGAGATAGACGTGATCGAGCCCGCGCCGGCTCGCCTCGGCGACGTGGGCGAGGATGACGAAGGTGCCGAGGCTGCGCTGCCGCGCCTCGGGCGCGAAATACTTGTAGACGCCGGAAAGCCCGCTCGCGACCTCGTCGGTGAGGCTCGCCGCGACCAGCGTGCCGGTCGCGTCGCGGAAGGCCAGGAGGCGGGTGGTCACCGGGCTGCCCTCGAGCATCCGGCGAAAGCTGCCGCGGTCCATGTCGACCATGCCGCCCCCCGCATGACGGTGCTCGATGTAGCGGCGAAAGAGCTGGAAGTGCTCCTCGCTGAAGGCGGGCGCGCCGATTTCGAGGGTGAGATCGGCATTGCGCTTGAGGATCTTCTTGAGGTTGCGCGACGGGGCGAACCGCGCGACCGGGATGCGCACCGAGCGGCAGGCGCCGCAGCCCGGGCACACCGGGCGGTAGAGGACGTTCTGGCTGCGGCGGAAGCCGGCCTGCATGAGGGTCTCGTGGCGGGTGTCGGCGCCCGGGCCGTGCAGGACGGTGAACAGCCGCCGCTCCTCGCGGCCGTCGAGATAGGGGCACGGCTGCAGCTCGGTCGTCGCGAAGGTGGCGAGCCGGGTGGGCGCGCGGCTGGCGTCGTCGCCGGGAATGCTCACATCGTAGTCAGCCACGGCATCACCAAGGAGAAGGTCAACCACAAGACCAATGTGAGCGGGATGCCGGCCCGTGGGAAGTCCCAGAAGCGATAGTTGCCGGGCGCCATCACCAGCAGGTTGGTCTGGTAGCCGAACGGTGTCGCGAACGAGCAGTTGGCGGCGAAGGCCACCGCCAGCGCGAAGGGCAGCGCCGGCGCGTCGAGCTGCTGCGCGAGGCTCACCGCGATCGGCGTGAAGAGCACCGCGCACGCGTTGTTGCTCAAGACGTTGGTGAGCAGGGCCACGGCGAGGAACAGGGTCGAGAGCGCGACCGCCGGCGCCCCCTCGCCGGCCAGCATGGCGAGCCCCGAAGCGACGAGCGCGGCGCCTCCCGTCGCTTCCAAGGCGGTGCCGAGCGCGATCGCGGCGGCGATGGTCAGGTAGACGCCGCCGTCGAGGGCGCGCGCCGCCTGGCGGAGGTTGACGCAGCCCGCGGCGACCAGGGCCGTGACGCCGGCGAGCGCGGTGATGACGATCGGCAAGAGGCCGAGCGCCGGCGGCAGCAGGATACCGATGAAGATGGCGAACGCCGCCGGCACCCGATCGCGCCGTTGCAGGTTGTCGGTCGAGCCGCCGAGCAGGACCACGTCGGGATCGGCGCTCAACAGCGCGAGCGCGTCGCGCGGGCCCTGGACCAGGAGCACGTCGCCGGCATCGAGGCGGATCGTCGCCAGCCGGGCGCGGAGCATGCGCGCGCGGCGCTGCACGCCGACGACGCGAACCCCGCTGCGGGCCTCGAAGCCGGTGAGCTCGAGCGTGAGGCCGACGAGACGGGACGCCGGGCGGACCATGACCTCGCTGAGGACGAGCTCCGACGGCCGGCGCTCGCCCTCCGCCGCCGGCGTCGCCGACCGCGCGCGCGGCTCCGACGAGAGGACCTCGCTCAGCGTGCGCCGCGTGGCGGCGACGATGAGGACATCGTCGACCTCGAGCTTGGTGCCGTCGAAGGGTGGCAGGAGCAAGCGGCCGCCGCGCTCGATGCCGCGCAGCGTGAGGTGGCGCAGTGCCGGAAAGAAGCCGCTGAAGCTCTGAGCGCCGACCAGCGGGCTCTTCGCGGTCAGGCGGAACTCGGCGATGAACTGGCGGCCCGCGCCGGGCGTCGCCTCGCGCTGCAGCCCGCGCTCGGCGCCGCCGCCACGCCACATCCAGAGCGCGATGTAGACGCCGCCCGCGGCAGCTAGGCACAGCCCCGGTAGCGTGAGGTCGAAAAAGCCGAGCGAGCCCGCGCCCACCCGCTGCATCTCGGCGGCGACCAGCAGGTTCGACGACGACCCCACCAGCGTCAGCATCCCGCCGAGCATCGCCGCGTAGCTCAACGGGATCATCAGCCGGCCGGTGCTGATTGACAGCTGGTCGGCGAGGGCGCGCATGATCGGGATGAAGATCACGACCACCGGGGTGTTGTTGAGAAAGGCGCTCGCGACGATGACCACGAGGAGAGCCGCGGCCAGCGTGCGGACGGGCGCTTCGCCGGCGGCCTCCAGCAGCGGCCGCGCGACGACCTCGATCGCGCCGGTGAGAACCATGGCTTGACCGACCACGAGCAGCGCCATCACCGTGATCAACGCCGGATTGGCGAAGCCGGCGAGCAGTTCGCCGGGTCCGAGGCGGCCCGCGGGGGTCTCCAGCGGGACGATCTCGAACAAGAGGAGAAGCGCGGTCAACGTGCCCAGCGCCGTCAGCTCGGGCCGCCATCGCTCGGCGGCAAAAGCGACGAGGGCGCCGACGACGACGCCAAAGACGGCGAGGAGATGCAGGGAGGGAACGACCAAGGGGTAACTCGCGCTGTTGCGCCACCCCACGGCCGAACCCCGGGCCGGCGCAGGCGCGCGACCAGGACTCATGGCAAAGGGCCCGTCCCCTGGCAAGCGCGGCGAGCGTTCGCGAGGTCAGCCGACCCGGCGGAGCTCCTCGGGCTCGAAGCGGCGAAGCTCGCGGACGACGCGATCGAGGAGCGCTAGAGCCTGCGCTTCACCGGCGTCGTAGAAGAGGTCGTTCGGATCGGTCGCCGTGACCCGGCGCAATCTCGCCACCCCGACCTCGGCGAGCGCCTGCAGGCTGGCCAAGGTATCGACCGGCTGCCGCATGAGCTCCTCTTCGAGCTTGTCGATCTTCGCGTCGATCCGGCGCCTCTCCGCCTCGATGTCCTCTGGTCCCCTCGTGGCGGTTTCCGCGTTGAACGTCGCGATGTCGGCCCGCGTCATGCCGACCTGCACCAGCGCTTCCGTCGCCCAGTCGGGTAGCGACCCTCGGCCGCCGCGTGTTGCGGCGAGCGCCTCGCGCCGCGCCCGCAACGCCTCGATGCGCCGTTCGACCAGACGCGCGTTCTCGATCACGACCATCCCCCGTTCCTCCTCGTGTCGCCCGCGACCCACCGTGCTCGGCCACTACGTCTCAGCTATGTAAATATCATCAGCGTTTCGATTTATGAGGTTGAGCAAAATGCCAAGTCAATATCCAAAAATATCGAGAGATTTTCTCATTTTTATTTAGAACACCGGTAAAATTTTAGCGTTTTGCCAACGGCTGCGGCTGATGCTACCTCGGTCATGTGACGAGACGAGGAGATGACGGCGGTGGACGAGGGTTCAACCGAGGCATCAGGGCAAGGCGAGCCTCGCGGGCGCGCGGAGATCACGCCGCGGTTCAGCCTCGCGACCCGGTTCCGGAACTATTTTCTGGCCGGCGTGATCGTGGTCGCGCCGATCAGCATCACCTTCTTCATCGTCTGGCAGGTGGTGCAGGTCGTCGACACCAACGTCGGCAAGCTCTTGCCCGACCGCTACAACCCCGAGACCTACCTGCCGTTCAGCGTACCGGGGCTCGGCGTGCTGCTGATGGTCGGGCTCATCACCCTCATCGGCATGGTCGCCGCCGGGTTCGTCGGCCGCACGGTGATGCGCACGAGCGAGCGCCTGCTCAATCGGATGCCCATCATCCGCTCGATCTACGGCACCTTGAAGCAGATCTTCGAGACCGTCTTCTCGCACAGCTCGCAGTCGTTTCGCGAGGTCGTCCTCATCGAGTACCCACGCCGCGGCATCTGGGCGATCGGCTTCGTCACCGGGCGCACCCGCGGCGAGATCCAGACGCGGGTGGAGCCCGAGCTCATCAACGTCTTCTTGCCGACGACGCCCAATCCGACCTCCGGCTTTCTCCTGTTCGTGCCCCGCGAGGAGGTGTTCCATCTCGACATGTCGGTCGAGGACGGCATCAAGATGGTCATCTCGTCGGGCATCGTCGCGCCCGACCCGGCCGCGGTGCCGCTGCGAGCGCCCCCGGTTCAGCCCGAGGCGAGGCCGGCCGATCCGGTCGTCTGATCGGCGAACAGCGCCGCCGTCGTCGGCGTCGGTGTCGTCGGCGCCGTGCGCAGCCACGCCGCGTCGGCCGCGGGATCGACCGCGCGGAAGGCGAGGGCCCCGCTCTGGCGCCACCCGAGAAGCTCGCCGGCGCCGCGCCGCTCCAGGTCGACCTCGGCGAGCGCGAGCCCGTCGTGGCAGCGGCGCAGCAGGTCGAGGCGCGCGTGCTGCTCGGGGCCGAGCGCGCCGCCGTGCAGAAGCACGCAGCTCGCCGGCTGGCCGGCACGGCCGACGCGACCGCGCAGCTGGTGCAGCTGGGCGAGGCCGAAGCGCTCGGCGCCCTCGACGACGATGATCGAGGCGTCCGGCACGTCGATGCCGACCTCGACCACCGAGGTCGCCACCAGGAGCGGGCTCGCGCCCCGGCGAAAGGCGGTGAGCGCCGCTTCGCGCAGTGCCGGATCCTGGCGGCCGGTCAGCATCGCCACCCGCTCGCCGAGCCGCGCGGTGAGCCGCGCATGGCGTGCAGAGACGCCGGCCTCGTCGGGGGTGCCGTCGATGCTGGCACAGATCCAGAACGCGCGGGCGCCATCGTCGAGCGCGGCGGCGAGGCGGTCCTCGAGTTCCTCCAGCCTACTCACCTCGATCGCGCGGGTCGTGATGTTCGCGCCGGTCCCCGGCCGGGGATCGAGCCGGGAGACCGCGAGTGCGCCTTGGAGCATCCAGGCGAGGGTCCGCGGGATCGGCGTGGCGGTGAGCGCGAGCGCGTGCAGCCCCGGCGCCTTGGCCCCGAGGCGGCCGCGCTGATCGACGCCGAAACGATGCTGCTCGTCGATGACCGCGAGGCCCGGCGTCGCCATGTCGACGCCTTGCGAGAGAAGGGCGTGCGTGCCGACGACGAGGTGCGTCGAGCCGGCCCTGAGGCTCGCGAGCAGCGGTGCTCGGGCCCGCCCGGCGAGCGAGCCGGTGAGCAGGCCGACCTCGACGCCGAGCGGGGCGAGCCAGTCGTGGAAGGTGCGGGCATGCTGGCGGGCGAGGGTCTCGCTCGGGGCGAGCACGACGGCCTGGCGGCCGGCTTCGACGACGTCCGCCACGGCGAGTGCCGCCACGAGCGTCTTGCCGCTGCCGACATCGCCGTTGACGACACGGCGCATCGCCCGCCCGCTCGCGAGGTCGCCGCGGATCGCCGCGTGCGCCTCGGCCTGGCTCGGCGTCGGGGCGAAGGGCAGGCGCCGGACGAGCGCGCGGGCGAGGCGGCCCGGCGGCGAGATCGCCTCGGCACGGCCGCCACCGGCCGCGGCGGCCGCGCGAAGCCCGGCGCGGAAGATGGCCCATTCGGCGCCGGCGAGGTGCCGTCGCGCCGTTTCGACGTCTCCGTCCTCGAGGCCGTGGAGCACGGCGAGCGCGCGGCGCTCGGCGTCGCCGCTGGGCTCGGGCCAGTCGGCCAACGCCAGCGCCACCGCGCGCTGCAGAAGCCGGCCGGTGGCCCGGTCGAGGCCGGCATAGACGACCGCGACGTGGCCCGTCGCGGGGGTCGCGTGCACGCGCGGGTGGGCGCAGACGAGCCCGCCGCTCGCGTCCGTCTCCAGGGCACCGCTCAGCAGAATGCCGGGGGTCTCGACCACCCGGTCGAGCAGCACTTTGGGCGGCGGGCGGAACCAGAGCAGCGTCAGCGGCACGCCGTCGACCCGGCCGTCCAGCCGCCGGCCGTGTCGGCCGAGGTCGCGGGCCGCGCCCCCTGCGACAAAGCGAAAGGCACCGCTCGCGCCGCGCACGAGCTCCGCGCCGCGCAGCGGCCGGAGGTCGTCGCGGGCGCGCGGCAGATGCAGGAGCGCGTCACGCCGTCGCGGCCAACGCGAGAACAGCGTCTCCAGGCTCGCCCGGCGCCGCGGGCCGAGACGCGGAGGCCGATCGAGGCCTGCGTCGAGCCAAGCCCTGAGCTCGGCATCGGGGGGAGGGTTGCTTGGCGACACGCGACGTATCAGCTACACCCACGGCCCGCAATCAAGCGCGGAGACGAAACCGTGGGCGAACCTGTGAGCGTACGCAAGAAGCGCTTGGCCTATCGCAGCCTCTATCGCGGCGTGCGCGAGAGCGACATCATCTTCCGGCGGTTCTGCGAGCGGCACCTCGACGGCCTCGACGACGCGGATCTCGACCGCTACGAGGCGCTGCTCGACGAGAGCGATCAGGACATCATCTCCTGGATCAGCGGGCGCGCCCGGGTGCCGGCGCGCCACGATCATACCGTGTTCGCCAGGCTCGCCGAGGATGTGAGCGCTTCCCCGTGAGCGCCGTCACCGCCGCGCCGGGCGTGCTCGAGCCGCATCCGGCGCTTCGTCTGCCGGCCCAGGCGGTCGCCCACGCGCTCGAGGGTGCCGATGCGCTGTTCGCCGCCGAGCGGCTCGCCGTGGACGATGTGGTCCACCTGCACGTCGCGCGCGAGTCGGCGCGCGGTGAGCGCTTTCTCGCCGCGGCGCGGTTCGCGGCGCCGGCCGTCGAGGGCGTGCTCGTGCCCGGCTGGGACTGCCTGCCCTACGATCGGGTGTCGCCGACGGCCGACGTCATGAGCCAGCGGCTCACCGCGCTCGGCCGGCTGGTCGACGGGCCGGGCCGGCCGCTGCTGGTCGTCGTCACCGTCAACGCGCTGTTGCAGTACGTGCCGCCGCCCGAGGTCATCCGCCGGGCGCGCCTGCGGGTGCGCGCCGGGGCCAAGCTCGACCGCGACGGGCTGATCGGCCGCCTGGAGGGGCTCGGCTACCGTCGCTGCGGCACGGTCGTCGAGGCCGGCGAGTACGCGGTGCGCGGCAGCCTCATCGACGTCTATCCGACCGGCGGCGGCGCGCCCCTGCGCCTCGATTTCTTCGGCAACGAGGTCGAGGCCATCCGCAGCTTCGATGCGCTCACCCAGCGCTCGCTCGGCAAGGTCGAGGGCTTCGAGCTCGCGCCGTTCTCCGAGGTGCTGCTCGATCCGGCGGCGATCGAGCGCTTCAAGGTCGGCTTCCTGCAGCGCTTCGGCGCGGTCACCGACGACCCGCTGTTCGAAGCGATCACCAGCGGGCGCCCGTTCGCCGGCATGGAGCACTGGCTGCCGCTGTTCCACGAGCGCCTCGCGACGCTCTTCGACTACCTGCCCGAGCGGATGACGTGGTCCGTCGACGACCAGGTCGAGGCGGCGATGCGGGCTCGGCTCGACACCGTGGCCGAGCACTACGCGGCGCGGCTCGAGGCCCCGGCCGGGGGCCAGCTCGGCGCGCCCTACCGACCGCTCGAGCCCGAGCGCCTCTACCTCGACGCGGCGACGCTGCGGCGCGCGCTCGACGGGCACGCGGGCTTTCGGTTCTACGCCGGCGCCGCCCCGCCCGACGCGGGCCCGGCGCTCGACGCGGGCGCCCGGGCGGGCCGCGACTTCGCGCCCGAGCGCAAGCGCCGCGACGTCCCGTTGTTCGAGACGGTGATCGCGTATCTCGAGGACCAGGCGCGGGCCGGCCGGACGGTCGTCGTCGCCGCCCAGAGCGACGGCGCGCGGCAGCGTCTCGAGGCGATGCTCACCGACGCCGGGCTGGCGGCACTGCCGGGCGTCGACGACCTCGGCGAGGCGCGCGGGCGCGGGCCGTTGAGCGCGGTCCTGCCGCTCGAGCACGGCTTCGCCCGCGACGATCTCGTGGTGGTGAGCGAAGCCGACATCCTCGGCGACCGGCTGCGCCGGCAGCGGCCCCGCAAGCGGCGCGGCGACGAGCTCATCGGCGAGATCACCGCGCTCAAGCACAACGACCTGGTGGTCCATCAGAGCCACGGCATCGGCCGCTTCGACGGCCTCGAGGCGATCGACGTCGGCGGCGCGCCGCACGACTGCATCCGCGTGCTCTACGCCGGCAACGACAAGCTCTTCGTGCCGGTCGAGAACCTCGACGTGCTGTCGCGCTACGGCTCGGGCGACGACCGCGCCCAGCTCGACCGGCTCGGCGGCGCCGGCTGGCAGGCCAGGAAGGCGGCGGTCAAGAAGCGCGTCCAGGAGCTCGCCGACGAGCTCATCCGCGTCGCCGCCGCGCGCGAGGTGCGGCGCGGCATGATGCTCGAGCGCACCGCCGGGCTCTACGAGGAGTTCTGCGCGCGCTTTCCTTACGAGGAGACCGACGATCAGCTCGCGGCGATCGACGCCGTCGTCGGCGACATGGCCTCGGGCCGGCCGATGGACCGGCTCGTCTGCGGCGATGTCGGCTTCGGCAAGACCGAGGTGGCGCTCCGGGCCGCCTTCATCGCCGCCATGTCGGGCCGCCAGGTCGCCGTGCTGGCGCCGACGACGCTGCTCGTACGCCAGCACTTCCGGGTCTTCCACGAGCGCTTCCAGGGCTTTCCGCTGCGCCTCGCGATGATCTCGCGCTTCGTGCCGCCGCGGCAGGTGGCGAAGATCAGAGAGGAGCTGGCCGCGGGCCAGCTCGACATCGCCATCGGCACGCACGCGCTTCTCGGCAAGACGATCGCCTTCGCGAACCTCGGGCTCATCGTCGTCGACGAGGAGCAGCATTTCGGCGTCGCGCACAAGGAGCGCTTGAAGCAACTCCGCGCCGAGGTGCACGTCTTGACGATGACGGCGACGCCGATCCCGCGGACCCTGCAGATGGCGCTCGGCGGGCTCAAGGAGCTCTCGATCATCGCCACCCCGCCGGTCGACCGCCTGGCCGTGCGCACCTTCGTCATGCCGGTCGACCGGGTGGTCATCCGGGAAGCCCTCCTGCGCGAGCACTACCGCGGCGGCCAGAGCTTCTACGTCTGCCCGCGGATCGAGGATCAGGCGAAGCTCTTGGAGGACCTGCGAGCGCTCGTGCCGGAGCTTCGCGTCGGCGTCGCCAACGGGCGGATGGGCGCCAAGGAGCTCGAGGAGGTCATGGTCGCCTTCGACGACGGCACGCTCGACGTGCTCTTGGCCACCAACATCATCGAGAGCGGCCTCGACATCCCGCGCGCCAACACGCTGATCGTCCATCGCGCCGACCGCTTCGGGCTGTCCCAGCTCTACCAGCTCAGGGGGCGCATCGGCCGCGGCAAGGTCCGCGGCTACGCCTACTTCACGGTGCCGGCGAACCGCGTGCTCGCCGAGACGGCCGAGCGCCGGCTCAAGGTGATGGAGACGATCGACGGGCTCGGCGCCGGCTTCCAGGTCGCCAGCCACGACATGGACATCCGCGGCCATGGTAACCTTTTGGGTGACGAGCAGTCGGGCCACGTCCGCGAGGTCGGGTTCGAGCTCTATCACCAGTTGCTCCAAGAGGCTCTCGAGACGGCCCGGCAGGCCGGCGAGGGCGGCGTGCCGCCGATCGACGTCGAGCGCCGCTGGACGCCCCAGATCACCATCGACGTGCCGGCGATGATGCCCGAGGCCTACGTCGCCGACCTCGACCTCAGGCTCTCGCTCTACCGCCGTCTCGCCGCGCTGGAGGAGGCGGAGGACGTGGAGGCGTTCGCCGCCGAGCTGATCGACCGGTTCGGCCCGCTGCCTCGTGAGACCGACAATCTGCTCGCGCTCGTCCGGCTCAAGCTCGCCTGCCGCCGGGCCAACGTGGAGAAGCTCGACGCCGGCCCCAAAGGCCTGGTGCTCGCGTTCTACGACAACGCGTTCGACCATCCCGAGCGATTGGTGCCCTTGATCGCCGACAGCCGCGGGCGTATCCGGATCCGTCCGGATCACAAGCTCGTCCTGGCGCACGAAACCCGGACGGCGGACGAGCGCTTGGCCCGGGCGCAGTCGTTCGTGCAGCAACTCGCCGATCTGGCGGCCTGAGATGAGCCTATTCGTCTATTCCCATCCCTCGGGCCTCCAGCACGACGCCGGCCCCGGCCATCCCGAGGCGCCGATCCGGCTTCGCCGCATCCTCGCGGCCCTCGACGCGGCCGACGACCTCGCCATCGTCCGCGCGGAGGCGATCGAGGTCGCGCGCGAGCACCTGGTCCGGGTGCACACCCCGGCGCACGTGGCCAGCATCCTCGATCAGGTGCCGGCCACCGGGCGGACGCCGATCGACATGGACACCTGGATGAACCCGCACACGGGCGAGGCGGCCTTGCGCGCGGCCGGCGGCGCCGTGGCCGCGGTCGACGCCGTGCTGGGTGGCGAGACCCGCCGCGCCTTCTCGGCGATGCGCCCGCCCGGCCACCACGCCGAGACCGCCGTCGCGATGGGCTTTTGCTTCTTCAACAACATCGCCGTGGCGGCGGCGCACGCCCTCGCCGCACACGGCCTGAAGCGCGTCGCCGTCCTCGATTTCGACGTGCATCACGGCAACGGGACGCAGGCGATCTTCGAGACCGAGCCCAACGTTCTCTACGCCTCGATTCACGAGGCGCCGCTCTTTCCGGGCACGGGCCGCGACGATGAGGTGGGGCTCGGCAACATCGTCAACACCTGCGTGCCGGCCGGCACCGACGGCAGCCGCTGGCGCCGCGCGCTCGAGGACCGGATCCTGCCGGCGATCGACGACTTCGCGCCGGAACTGCTCTTGATCTCCGCCGGCTTCGACGCTCACGCCGCCGATCCGCTGGCCAATCTCCGCCTTCGCGAGGAGGATTTCGCCTGGATCACCGAGCGGGCCGTCGAGATCGCCGCGCGCCACGCCGACGGGCGCCTCGTCTCCTGCCTCGAGGGCGGCTACGATCCGGCCGCGCTCGTCGGCTCGGTGCTCGCCCATCTGCGCGCCTTGGAGGACCGGGGTTGAGCGAGGTCCCGGGCCCCGTCGACGCATTGAGCTTCGAGGATGCCCTCGCCGAGCTCGAGGCGATCGTCGATCGGCTGGATCGCGGCGAGGTTCCGCTCGAGCAGTCGATCGCGGCCTACGAGCGCGGCACGACGCTCCGCCGGCACTGCGAGAAGAAGCTCAGCGAGGCGCGCCTGCGGGTGGAGCGCCTCGTCGCCGACGACGCCGGCGCGACGACCTCCGAGCCCTTGGACGCGGAGGCGTCGTGAGCGAGCACACCTTGGAGATGGTGCGGCACGCCGTCGTGCCCGCGATCGAGGCGGAACTGGAGCGCATCGTGGTCGCGGACTGGAACGCCGCGCCCAACTTGGCTGCGGCGATGCGCTACGCGCTCGAGGCGGGCGGCAAGCGGGTGCGGCCGCTGCTCGCGGTGATGAGCGGCCGGCTCTTCGAGGTGCCCGACGCGGCGCTGGTCGGAATCGGCGCGGCGGTCGAATGCCTGCACACCTACTCGCTCGTGCACGACGACCTGCCGGCGATGGACGATGCCCTAGAGCGCCGCGGCAAGCCTGCGCTGCACCGGGCCTTCGACGAGGCCACGGCGATCCTCGCCGGCGACGCGCTCCAGGCGCTCGCCTTCGCGCGGCTCGGCGATCCGACCCTCGCGGTCTCGGCCCATGCCCAGGTGCGGCTGGTGCACGGCCTCGCCACGGCCGCCGGCCTGGGTGGAATGTGCGGCGGGCAGATGCTCGACCTCGAGGCGACCCGCGCGACGAACCTCGATGGCCTGCGCGAGCTGCAGGCCCTCAAGACCGGCGCGCTCATCACCTTCGCCTGCGAGGCCGGCGCCATCGCCGGCGATGCCGGGGACTCCGACGCGGTGGCGCTGCGAGCTTACGGGCGGGCCGTTGGTGCCGCTTTTCAGATCCGCGACGATTTGCTCGACGTCGAGGGCGACGCCGCGCTCGTCGGCAAGGACCTCGGGCGGGACGAGGTCCAAGAGAAGGCGACCTTCGTGAGCGCACTCGGCCGCGACGGGGCGAAGCGGGAGTTGGAGCGGCAGGTCGAGGCGGCTCTGGTGGCGCTCGACCGCTTCGGTGACGCGGGGACACCTCTCGCGGAGCTGGCGCGCTACATCGCGGCCCGGGCCAGCTGAGGACAACGAGCGATGGGATTATGAGGGGCGCATGTCGGTGACCGACCTTCTCGACACGATCCGCGAGCCAGCGGACATCCGCAGGTTGCCGCAGGAGCGGCTGACCGATCTCGCCAATCAGCTCCGCGACGAGACGATCGACGCGGTCTCAACGACCGGCGGTCACCTCGGTGCCGGCCTCGGCGTGATCGAGCTGACGGTGGCGCTGCACTACGTGTTCAGCACGCCGCGCGACAAGATCGTGTGGGACGTCGGCCATCAGGTCTATCCCCACAAGATCCTGACCGGCCGGCGCGACCGCATCCGCACGGTACGCCAGCCCGGGGGCCTGTCGGGGTTCACCAAGCGCGCCGAAAGCGTCTACGACGCCTTCGGCGCCGGCCACAGCTCGACCTCGATTTCGGCGGGCCTCGGCATGGCCTCGGTGCGCGACCTGCGCGGCGCCGATTTCAACGTCGTCGCGGTCATCGGCGACGGGGCGATGACGGCGGGCATGGCCTATGAGGCGATGAACAATGCCGGTGGCTCCAAGACCCGCCTGATCGTCATCCTCAACGACAACGACATGTCGATCGCGCCCAACGTGGGCGGTCTCAGCAACTATCTCTCGCGCGTCGTCTCCTCGAGCAGCTACCGCTCGGTGCGCCACGTCGCCAAGGAGATCACCCGCCGCTTCCCGAAGCCCCTCGCCAAGGCCGCGGCGCGGACCGAGGAGTACGCCCGCGGCCTCTTGACCGGCGGGACGCTGTTCGAGGCCCTCGGCTTCTATTATGTGGGCCCGCTCGACGGGCACAACATCGAGCACCTCGTGCCGGTGCTCGAGAACGTCCGCGACAACTGCAACTCGGGGCCCGTCCTCGTCCATGTGGTGACCGAGAAGGGGCGTGGCTTCGCCCCGGCCAAGGCCGCGCTCGACAAGTGCCACGCGGTCAACAAGTTCGATCGCGCGACGGGCGAGCAGCTCGCCAAAAAAGCCAACGCGCCGAGCTACACGGGCGTGTTCGCCAAGGCATTGATCGCCGAGGGTGAGGCCGACGACAAGGTGGTGGGGATCACCGCGGCCATGCCCGACGGCACCGGCATCGCCAAGTTCCAGGAGCGCTTCCCCGAGCGCACCTTCGACGTCGGCATCGCCGAGCAGCATGCGGTGACCTTCGCCGCCGGCATGGCGACCGAGGGCTACAAGCCCTTCTGCGCGATCTACTCGACCTTCCTGCAGCGCGGCTACGACCAGGTCGTCCACGACGTGGCCATCCAGAAGCTGCCGGTTCGCTTCGCCATCGACCGGGCGGGCTTCGTCGGCGCCGACGGGCCGACGCATGCGGGCTCGTTCGATCTCGCCTATCTCGGCTGCCTGCCCGGCATGGTCATCATGGTGCCGTCCGACGAGGTCGAGCTGATGAACATGATCGCCACCGCGGCGGCGCACGACGACGGGCCGTCGGCGGTCCGCTACCCGCGCGGCGAGGGCGCGGGCCTGGAGCTGCCGGAGCGCGGCGAGGTCCTGCCGATCGGCCGCGGCCGCGTCCTGCGCGAGGGCAACTCGGTGGCACTCGTCGGCCTCGGCCCGCGCGCCTACGAGTGCCTCGAGGCGGCGGACCAGCTCAAGCAACGCGGTATCAACGCGACGGTCGTCGACCCGCGTTTCGCCAAGCCGCTGGATCGCGAGCTCTTGACCTGGGCGGCGTCCTCCCACGACGTCATGCTGACCGTCGAGGAGGGTTCGGTCGGCGGGTTCGGCAGCGCCGTGCAGCAGCTGCTCCTCGAGGAAGGCCTTCTCGACGGCGGCCGGCTCAAGCTCAGGAGCCTCGTGCTGCCCGACGCGTTCGTCGACCACGGCACGCCGGCCGGGATGTACGCGGATGCCGGCCTCGACGCCGCCGGCATCGCCGAGAAGGCGCTGGCGCTCTTGGACGAGGCCGACGCGCGCGCGACCTCCGCCGCGAGTTGAGCGCCGCCGTCGAGCTCGGCTCGGGCAAGCACGCCGGCACCGAGAACTTCCCGGTCGCCTCGCTGCTCGTGCGCCGCGAGCTGCGGCCTCATCTTCGCGTCTTCTATGCCTTCGCGCGCGCGATCGACGACGTCGCCGACGCCGGCCGGGCTACGGCCGAGGAGCGGCAGCGACGACTGCGCGCCTTCGATGCCGTGCTGGCCGGCGACGCCGCCGAAGGACCCGCCGAAGCCGTCGAGCTCGCCGCCAGCCTCGAGGCGACCGGCGTGCCCGCGGTACACGCCCGCGAGCTGATCGAGGCGTTCCTGCTCGACACGACCAAGAGCCGCTACGCCGGCTGGGACGATCTCATGGCCTATTGCCGGCTGTCGGCGGCGCCGGTCGGCCGGCACATCCTCGACCTGCACGGCGAGAGCCGCGATACTTGGCCGGCGAGCGATGCGCTCTGCGCCGCGCTGCAGGTCATCAACCACCTGCAGGACTGCGGCGACGACTACCGCGACATGGACCGGATCTATGTGCCCGAGCCCTGGCTCGCGGGCGAGGGGCTCGCCGTCACGGTGCTCGCCGAGCCCCACGCGCCGCCGGGGCTGCGCCGGGTGCTCGACCGCCTGCTCGACGGCACGGCCGACCTGCTCGCCCGCGCGCGCGCGCTCGCGCCCGCGCTGCGCGATCGCCGCCTGGCGCTCGAGGTCGGCGCCATCCAGGCGCTGGCCGAGCGTCTCGTCGAGGAGCTGCGCCGCCGCGATCCCCTGGCGGAACGCGTCAAGCTCACCAAGGCCCGGATGCTCGCGATCGGGCTCGGCGGCGCCGTCGCCGCCTGGCGCGCGCCCGTTCGACGGTGACGCTGGCGCTCGCGCTCGCGGCGCTCGCGGCCTGGCTGGCGCTGCTCTCCGCTCGCGACGGCTACTGGCGGGCCGATCAGCTTCTGGGCGACGGGCGCCCGCGGCACGCCGCCGAGGTGATCGCCATCGTGCCGGCACGTGACGAGGCGGCGACCATCCGGGACGCGGTGGCGAGCCTGCTCGCGCAGGACCACGCCGGCGGGCTGACGGTGGTCGTGGTCGACGACGGCAGCCGCGACGGCACCGGCGCCCTGGCGACGGCCGTCCCGACGGCGCGGGGCGACCGGCGCGTCGCCGTCGTCGCGGCGGCGCCGCCGCCCGCGGGCTGGAGCGGCAAGGTCGCGGCCCAGGCGGCGGGCCTGCGCCACGCCGAGACGCTGGGCCTCGATGCGCCCTGGCTGTGGCTCACCGACGCCGACATCGTCCACGAAACGACGGTGCTGCGGCGCCTCTTGGCCCGCGCCGAGCGCCAAGGGTCGGCGCTCGTCTCCGTCATGGTCGACCTGCACACGGCGACCGCGGTCGAGCGCTGGCTCGCTCCGGTCTTCGTCCACTTCTTCCAGCTGCTCTACCCGTTTCGAGCCGTCAACGACCCGACGCGCCCGACCGCCGCCGCCGCCGGCGGCTGCATCCTCGTCGAGCGCGAGGCGCTCGCCGCCGCGGGCGGGTTCGCGGCCATCCACGACCGGCTCATCGACGACGTGGCGCTCGCCCGGGCGATCAAGCGCCGCGGCCACCGGCTGTGGCTCGGGCTCGACCACGGCAGCCGCAGCCTGCGCGCTTACGACTTGGCGGGCTTCTGGGCGATGGTCCGCCGCACGGCCTTCACCGAGCTCGGCTGCTCCTACGGCCGGCTGGTCCTGGCGCTCGCTGGCCTCGGGCTGCTCTTTGTCGTGCCCTGGCTGCTCGTCCTCGGCGGCGGGGCCGCGCGCGGGCCGGCGCTCGGCGCGGTCGGCCTGATGAGCGCGAGCCTCGTGCCGACGCTCCGCTGGTATGGGCTCGGCCCGTGGCGCGCGCTCGCTTTCGCTCCGGCGGCGTGGGCCTACATGGCGATGACGGTTCATTCGGCATGGGCCCATGCACGAGGCCGGCAGGCAGCGTGGCGCGGGCGCAACTATGGCGCCTGATCGCGCGGACGTGGCCGTTCGTGCGGGCCGATCCGCCATGCGCGTGCTTGCGGCCCGGCGCTGCCCCCGTCTAGGGAAGTGGCATGCAGGCCACATCTGCCCTCGACGCCCATAGCCTGACCGACGTGGCGCACGTGACGCGGGTGGTGCGACGCGCCGGCACCTCCTTCTTTTGGGCGATGCGGCTGCTGCCGAGCGAGCGGCGCCGAGCGATCTTCGCGGTCTACGCCTTCTGCCGCGAGGTCGACGACGTCGCGGACTCCGATCTCGACGCGGCTGCCAAGCGCGCGGGCCTGGCGGCGTGGCGCGACGAGGTCGCGGCTCTCTTCGACGGGCGGCCGGCGCGACCGACCACACGGGCCCTGGCGGGGCCGGTTCAGCGCTTCGAGCTCGATCGGGCGGACTTCGAGGCTGTCATCGACGGCATGGCCATGGACGCGGCCGGTGCCATCGTCGCGCCGTCGCGGGCCGAGCTGACGCTCTACTGCGATCGCGTCGCCGCGGCGGTCGGCCGCCTGTGCGTGCGGGTTTTCGGCGAGCCGACGCCGGCGGGCCGACGCGTCGCCGACGAGCTGGGCCAGGCGCTGCAGCTCACCAACATCCTGCGCGACCTCGACGAGGACGCCGCGCTGGGCCGGCTCTACCTGCCCCGCGAGGTGCTCGAACGTCACGGCGTTCCCGCCGTATCGCCGCACCGCGTGCTCGCCCATCCTGGGCTGGAGCCGGCCTGCCGCGAGGTCGCCGGCTGGGCCGCCGCCGCCTTCGAGCGGGCGCGCCTCGCCATGGTCGCCTGCGACGCCCGCGCGATGCGACCGGCGCGAATGATGATGGAGGTCTACCGGCTGACCCTCGCCCGGCTCGATGCTCGCGGCTGGCAGCCCCCGCGGCGCTCCTGCGGGCCCGGCAAGGCGGAGAAGCTGTGGCTCGCCGTTCGCTGCCTCGCGGGAACCGGGGTATGAGCCGCTGGCACGTCGTCGGCGCCGGCATCGCCGGGCTCGCCGCCGCCACGGCCCTGGCGGCACGCGGCGAGAGGGTCACCTTGTATGAGGCGGCGCGCCACGCCGGCGGTCGCTGCCGCAGCTATCACGACCCCAAGCTCGGCTGCCGCATCGACAACGGCAACCACCTCGTCCTCTCCGGCAACCGGGCGACCGGCGCCTATCTTGAGCGCATCGGCGCCCGCCATCGGCTGCACGAGATCCGTCCCGCGGCCTTTCCGTTTCTCGACCTCGCCACCGGCGAGCGCTGGACCTTGCGGCCCGGTCGCGGGCCGTTGCCCTTGTGGCTGGCCGACCCGGCGCGGCGCCCGCCCGGCGTCCCGTTGCGCGAGCTGGGTCGCGGCCTCGGCTTTCTGGTGAGCGGCCGGGCGGATCGGGCCGGCGCGGTCGTGGGCGCGGGCGTGGGCTATGAGCGCTTTTGGGATCCACTCGTCACGGCGGTCCTCAACACGCCGCCGGCCGAGGGTGCCGCCGCGCTGATGCGGCCCGTGCTGCTCGAGACCTTCGCCAAGGGCGAGGCGGCGTGCCGCCCGCTGATCGCCGAGACCGGCCTCGGCGACGCCTTCGTCGAGCCGGCGCTCGCGTTCCTGGCCCGCAGCGGCGCGGAGGTGCGGCTCGCGACGCCGGTCTCGGCGCTCGACGACGCCGGCGCGCGGGTCTGCGGTCTGCGTCTCGGCGGCACGACCGTGCCGCTCGGCGGCAACGATGCCGTGATCGTCGCCACGCCGCCGTGGATCACCGCCGAGCTGGTGCCCGGCCTCGCGCCGCTTCCGACCTTCAGCCCGATCGTCAACGCGCATTTCCGCCTCGCCGACGACGGCCCCGCCGAGCCCGAGCTTCTGGGCCTCGTCGGGGGGCGGGCACAGTGGATCTTCCGCCGTGGCCCGATCGCCTCGGTGACCGTCAGCGCGGCGCGCGCGCTCGTCGATCGGCCCGCCGATGAGATCGCACGTCGGCTCTGGGCGGACGTCGCACGGGCGCTCGGCCGCGCCGGCGAGCCGCTGCCGCCGTGGCGAGTCGTCAAGGAGAAGCGTGCCACGCCGTGGCAGAGCCCCGCTTCGGCGCGAAACCGGTGGTCGGCACGCACCTCGTGGCGTAACGTCGCGCTTGCCGGCGATTGGGTCGCGACCGGGTTGCCGGCGACGATAGAGAGCGCGGTCAGAAGCGGCGAGCAGGCCGTACGGCTCCTGCAACGCCGCCCGCTCGAAGAACTCGTGGGAACAGAAAGACAAAGGATCGCTTAGCCTTGGATTTCGATACTGAGGTGGCGGCGGGCCACCTGCTGGACACCGTGCTCGCGGACGCGGCACGGGATCTGCGCGCTCGCCGGCAGGACGACGGCCATTGGGTGTTCCCGCTCGAGGCCGATGCCACGATCAGCGCCGAGTACATCCTGCTCCTGCATTTCTTGGACCAGCGGGACGAGGCGCTGGAGCGCGAGCTCGCCGACTACATTCGCGGCCTGCAGGGTGCGCACGGCGGGTGGCCCCTGTTCCACGACGGCGAGATCAACGTCAGCGCGAGCGTGAAGGCGTACTACGCCCTCAAGCTGGTCGGCGACGATCCGGCGGCGCCGCACATGACGCGCGCCCGCTCGGCGATCCTCGCCGAGGGCGGCGCGGCGCGCGCCAACGTCTTCACCCTCTATGCGCTGGCGCTGTTCGAGCAGGTGCCGTGGCGCGCGGTGCCGACCATGCCGGTCGAGCTGATGCTGCTGCCGCGCTGGTTTCCGGTGAGCATCTGGGCCTTTTCCTACTGGTCGCGCACGGTCGTCGTGCCCCTCCTCGTCATCGCCGCGCTCAGGCCCAAGGCGAGAAACCCGAAGCGCGTCGGCATTCGCGAGCTGTTCACCACCCCGCCGGAGATGGAACGCGGCTATCTCCGCAATCCGACCGGCAGCTGGCAGGGAGCCGCCTTTCTCCGCCTGGACCGGATGCTCAAGACGGTCGAGCCGTGGTTCTCCGAGCGCCTGCGTCGCCGTGCGATCGACCGTGCCGTCGCGTTCGTCACCGATCGCCTCAACGGCGAGCACGGGCTGGGCGGGATCTTTCCGGCGATGGTCAACACCGTCATCGCCTACGACGCGCTGGGCTACGACCCCGATCACCGCGACCGCGCGGCGGCGATGGCGAGCGTGCGCGACCTCGTCGTCGACGACGACGCCGGGCGGCGCTTCTGCCAGCCCTGCTGGTCGCCGGTCTGGGATACCGCGCTCACCATGCACGCGCTCGCCGAGGTCGAAGGCGAGGTCGACCCCGACGCCGCCGCCTGGCTGCGGGCGCGCCAGGTGCTCGACCACAAGGGCGACTGGGCGGTGCAGAAGCCCGATGTGCGGCCGGGCGGCTGGGCTTTCGAATACGTCAATCCGGATTACCCCGACGTCGACGACACCGCGGCCATCGGCGCGGTGCTGCAGCGCTCGGGCGACCCAGCCAACGACGGGGCCGTCGCGCGCGCCGCCGAGTGGATCATCGGCCTGCAAAGCCGTAACGGCGGGTGGGGCGCCTTCGACGCCGACAACACCAAGCGCTACTTGAACCACATCCCCTTCGCCGATCACGGCGCGCTGCTCGATCCGCCGACGGCGGATGTGACGGCGCGCTGCCTCGGCTTTCTCGCCCAGCTCGGCTATGGCAAGGACCAGCCCGCGGTGGCGCGCGGCCTCGCCTATCTCCGCGCCGAGCAGGAGCCCGACGGCAGCTGGTTCGGTCGTTGGGGCACCAACTACGTCTACGGCACGTGGTCGGTCTTGAGCACGCTCAACGCGCTCGGCGTGCCGGGCGACGCGCCGGAAGTGCGGCGCGCGGTCGACTGGCTGCTCGCCCGGCAACGCCCGGACGGCGGGTGGGGCGAGGACGGCGCGACCTATTGGTCGGAGCGCCGCGACGAGGCCAAGGCGAGCACGCCGTCGCAGACCGCCTGGGCTCTGCTCGCGCTCATGGCCGCCGGCGAGGTCGATCATCCGGCCGTCGAGCAGGGGGTCGGCTTCCTCGTCCATCACCCCCGCGACGGGGCCGCCTGGGACGAGCCCTGGCACACCGCGGTGGGTTTCCCGCGGGTCTTCTACCTGCGCTACCACGGCTATCGTCACTACTTTCCGATCTGGGCGCTGGCGCGCTACCGCAATCTCAAGAGGAGCAACAGCCGCGACGTCGTCCACGCGCTCTGATGCGGGTCGGGGTCGTCACCGGCCTCGCGCTCGAGGCCCTGATCCTCGCGCGCCACTGGCCGGAGGTGATCGTCGAAGCGGCGCCCGGCCCCGAGCGGGCGGGCGAGACGGCGCGCCGGCTGGCGCGCGACGGGGTCGATCTCTTGGTGAGCTTCGGGACGGCCGGCGGGCTCCTCTCGCGGCTCGCGCCGGGGACCGTGGTCGTCGCCTCGAGCGTCGTCGACGAGGCCCACGGCTTTACCCTCAACGGCGCCGAGCTCGCGGCCCGCGAGCTCGGCGCCTCGGTGGTCCGGCTGTTGAGCGTCGAGAGACCGATCCTCGAGCCCGCGGTCAAGCGGCAGGCGGCGGCGCGCTGGTCCGCGGCGGCGGTCGACATGGAAAGCGCGGCGGTGGTGCGCGCCGCGTACCGAGCCGCCTGCCCGGCGCTGGTCGTGCGCGCCATCGCCGACCCCGCGGACCGCCGCTTGCCCCGACTCGCGGCGACCGCCGTCGGCCCGAACGGGCGGCTCAGGGCGCGGGCGATCGCCGCCGCGCTGATCCGATGGCCCGGAGACTGGCCGGCCGTCGGTCGCGCCGGCGTCGACGCTGCCGCCGCGCGCGCCGCGCTAGGAGGCGCGGCGGCGCGGTTGGCGGTCCTCGCCCGGCAGGGGCTTCTCCAGCGCCTCTCGGACGTGCCGATCGAAGACGTAATCGGCCGGCCGCTGCCCTGAGAGGTCGATCTCGGGCGCCATCGGCCGCTCGGTCTCGATGCCCTTGAGCGCGACGCTCAGCGCCTTCCAGGGCTTGGCGATGGTGTCGTTGACCGCCGTCGGCTCGAAGCCGCAATGCACCATGCAGTCGGCGCACTTCTCATAGGCCCCGGTGCCGTAGCTGTCCCAGTCGGTCGTCTCCATGAGCTCTTGAAAGCTCGCCGCGTAGCCTTCGCCGAGGAGGTAGCAGGGGCGCTGCCAGCCGAAGATGTTGCGCGTAGGATTGCCCCATGGCGTGCAGCGATAGTTCTGGTTGCCGGCGAGGAAGTCGAGATAGAGCTGCGACTGGTTGAATACCCAGCCGCGACCCTTGCCGCGGCGAAAGATGTCGCGAAAGAGGGTCTTGGTCTGCTGGCGGTTCAAGAAGTGCTGCTGGTCCGGCGCCCGCTCGTAGGCGTAGCCGGGCGAGACGGTGATGCCCTCGGCGCCGAGGCGCATCGCGTAGTCGAAGAACTCGGCGACGCGCCCGGGCACGGCGTTGTTGAAGAGCGTGCAGTTGATGGTGACCCGAAAGCCCCGCGCCGTCGCGGCCTCGACCGCGGCGATCGCCCGCTCGAAGACGCCGTCCTGGCAGACCGAGCGATCGTGCTCCTCCTCGAGCCCGTCGAGGTGGATGGAGAAGGTGAGATAGGGGCTGGGCTCGAACAGCTCCAGCTTCTTCTGCAAGAGCAACGCGTTGGTGCAGAGATAGACGAACTTCTTGCGGGCGACGATGCCTCGCACCACGTCCGCGATTTGCGGATGGAGCAGCGGCTCGCCGCCGGGGATGGAGACGACCGGCGCGCCGCACTCGTCGACGGCGGCGAGGCAATCCTCGAGGCTGAGATGCCGGTTCAAGATCGGCTTCGGGTAGTCGATCTTGCCGCAGCCGGCGCAGGCGAGGTTGCAGCGGAAGAGCGGCTCCAGCATCAGCACGAGCGGGTAGCGCTTGCGGCCGAGCAGCCGCTGCTTGAGGACGTAGCCGCCGACGCGGAGCTTTTGAATGAGGGGGATCGACACGACGCTTGTTCCTTCCGGTCTCCGACACGCAACAAAGGCGATGGCTCGCGGGAACGCAACCGTCGCGTCGACACGTCCCATCACGAATTTCGGCGCCAGTCCAGCCACGCCGGCAGGGCGATGAGGGTCGCCGCGAGGTTGGCGAGCATCGCCACGGTCAACAGCAGGCCCATGCTCGCGGTGCCGGCGTGCGGCGAGAGCATCAAGGTGCCGAAGGACGCCAGCGTGGTGAGCGCGCTCAAGAGGATCGCCCGCGGCGTGCTGGTCGCGCCGATGAGGGCGAGGTCGTGGGTCTCCCGGCGCCGCATGACCACGTGGATGGCGGCATCGACGCCGAAGCCCAGCAACAACGGCAGGACGATGACGTTGGCGAAGTTGAACGGCAGGTCGAGCAGCGCCATGACCCCGAGCGTCAGGCTGGCGGCGAGCAGGACGGCCATGAGCACGGCGACCACGTCGCCGGCCCGGCGCAGGGCGAGTGCCACGAGCAGCCCGACGCCGACGCAGGCGAGCGCCGTCGCCTGGAGCATCGCCCGCGCCACGAGATCCGCGGCTTTCGTCATCTGGACGACGTTGCCGGCGGCGTCCGGAGCGACGGCGAGGACCGCATCGGCGAACACGCGGCGCTCGGCCGGATCCTCGACCGGTTCCGCCGGCAGGATCTCCAGCCGTTGCCGTCCGTCGGCGGCGACGTAGCGGTCGCGCAGCGCCGCCGGCAGGTCCTTCGCGTCGATCGGCCCGGCGGCGAGCCAGGCGCCCAGCCGGTCCAGCGCCCGCGGCCAGTAGCGGAACCAGGCATCCTGCAAGTCGGCGGCGAAGTCGGGCTGCGCGCGCACCCGCTCGGCGAGCGCGGCTGCGGCCTCGCGCAGCTCGGGCTCGAGGGCGGCGCCGGCCAGGCGCTCGAGCGCGGCCGCCAGCTCCGCGGCGACCGCCGGCGGAGCCGGCCGCGGCTCGGGCACGTCGAGAAAGAAACGCGCGTCGTCGAGGAGCGCGAGCTTGGGCTCCTGGTCGTCGGGCACGAAGCGGTCGATCCCGACGACGCGGCCGACCTCGGGGACGGCCTCGAGGCGCGCCGTCGCGGCACGGGCCGCGGCGGCATCGGCGACGAGCAGCTCGGCGTGGTACGGGCTGAGGTCGGGCTCGGCCAGCAGCGCGCGAAAGGCCGTCACCGAGGGGGCATCGGCCTGCTTGAGGGCGAGCGGGTCGCCGTCGAAGCGAACATCCGCCGCGAGCGGTAGGAGGGCGAGGCCGGCGAGCGCCAAGGCGAGCGCCACGGCGCGGGTCAGGCGGCGCGGCGGCGTCGGCAGGCTCGCGGCGACGAGCTCTCGCGGCCGGGCGAGGAGCAGGAGAAGGTCGGGAAGGAGCATGAGCGACAGCACGAGCGCGATGATCATGCCCGCGGCGGCGATGAAGCCGAGCTGGGCGAGGCCGACATAGCCGGTTGGCGTGAAGCTCAAGAAGGCGAGCGCGGTGGTCGGCGCGCACAACAGGAGCGGCGGCCCGGCGCCCGCGGCGCCGGCGACGATCGCTTCCGGCCAGGCCCGGGTTCGGGCCAGCTCCTCTCGCGCCCGGAGGGCCACGTGGATCGCGAAGTCGACGCCGAGCCCGACGAACAGCACCGCGAAGGCGATCGAGATCATGGTGAAGCTGCCGACCGTCGCCATGGCGAAGGCGCCGGTGAGGATCAGCCCGGCGGCGAGGGTGAGGATCACCGCGGCGACGCCGCCTGCGGTCTGGAGCCCGAACGTCAAGACGAAGGCCACGAGGACGAACGACACCGCACCGGCCAGCGTCGCGCCGCGGCTCGCCGCCTCGAGCTCCTCGGCGGCGAGTGCCACCTTGCCGGTGAGCGCGACGCCGACGCCGGGATGGGCGCTCTCGGTCTTCGCGGCGAGCTGCCTGACCTCGTCCAGCGCCGTTCCGGCGGGCCGCAGCCGCGTGAAGTCGAGGACGGGCCGCACGTCCGCGAGCAGAGGTCGCGTAGCGGTCGCCGCATCGGTGAGCTGAAGCCAGGCGATGGGCTCGGCGACGCCCGCGGCGGCGGCGGCGAGGACCGGCCGGAGCGTCGTCAGCGCCGCGGTGAACGCGGGCGTGCGCTCGTCGCGCTCGAGCCCCTCGGCGAGCAGGTCGACGAGGGTCTCCGGCCGCGCGTCGGCGGCGAGCCGGGCGAGAAAGGGCTGCGCGCCGGCGAGCCGGTCGAGTCGCGCCTCGAGCTCCTCGGGCTCGCCGTAGAGCAGGGCGTGGCGGCTGAAAAAGGGCATCGCTGCGGGCGCGAAGACTTCCCGCGCGACGTCGGGACGCTCCTCCAGCCGCGTCATCAGCTCGGCGATGGCTGCCAGCCGCGCGTCCAGGCTTCCGCCCTGGACGACGACGACGATGCTGTCGTCGCGGCTCGGGAAGGCTTCCTGGATGGCCCGCTGGCGCTCGCGGAAGGGGGTGTCAGGGGCGATGAGGTCGTCGAGGTTGGTGTCGACGGCGACGTTGTCGACGAGGTAGACGGCGGCCGCGACGACGGCGAGGAGGGTGAGCGCCGCGATCGCGCGCGGCGCGCGCAGCACGAGCGTGACGAAGCGCGCCAACCAGAGCTGGAGTGAAGACGTGGCCAAGGGTTCCTGCGTTCGCCAATCGGCACGGCCCGGCGCCGCCGGCGGGTTATCCCTGCCGCGGCGGCGGGTTGTCCAGGCCGCGATCGTTCTCATGGCAAGGCCGCTGCGGGCGCAGGAAGAGGTCGCCGCGCCCGTCGAACGATTGCAGGCGGCGCTCCTGACCGCGCCGCCGGGCGAATCCTTTGCCGAAAGGCGCCGCCGGCTCGAGCCGATCGTCGCCGCAGCGTTCGACTTTCGGACCATGAGCCGCGTCGCCGTCGGCAGCGCCTGGGCCGGGTTCGACGAGAGCGAGCGCGCGGCGCTCGTCGACGCTTTCGCCGCCTACGCCGCCGCCAACTACGCCGCTCGCTTCGACGCGCCCGGCCAGCTTCGCTTCGAGCAGGTCGGCACGCGGCCGGGCGAGGGCGCGCGGACCTGGGTCGAGACCCGGTTGATACGACCGGCCGACGAGCCGGTGCGCTTCGACTACCTCGTGCAGGCGAACGACGACGGGCCCGCGATCGTCAACGTCGTCGTCGACGGCACGCTCAACGAGCTCGCCCGCCGCCGGGCCGAGTTCCGGGCCCTGCTCGACGCCGGCGGGCTCGACCATCTGCTCGCCACCCTCGCCCGCGAGGCGGACGCGGCAGATGAATGAGGCCGGCTTCAAGCACCCCTTGTGCGGTGCCACCTTGCCGGCGCTCTGGGGCCTCGTGCGGCGGGCGCCGCGCGTGCCCCGGCGGGCTTGGCCCTGGCTCGCCTACTTTGCCTTGTGCGGGCTCGCCCGCGCCCCGGTGACGCTCGCCGAGACGGCGCTGCTGGCGGCCCGCTCGCGGGCGACGCGCGCGCCTCTGTTCATCGTCGGCCACTGGCGCAGCGGGACGACGCATCTGGTCAACCTCCTCGCCGCCGCCGGGCGCTTCAACCTGCCCACGCCGGTGTCGGTCGGCCTGCCGGCCGAGTGGCTGATGCTCGGCCGGCCGCTCGAGCCGTGGCTCGCCCGCCTCATCCCCGAGGGCCGCTGGATCGACGCGGTCAAGGTCGACCGCGCGGCGCCGCAGGAGGACGAGATCGCCTTGGCCAATCTCGGCGCGCCCTCCTTCTACGAGGCCTATTACCTGCCCGGCGACTTCCGCCGCCGGCTGCGCGAGCTCTTGTTCCTCGGCGAGGCCGGGCTGCGGGCCTGGCTGGACCGCGCCGAGGCCTACTACGCCCGGCTCGAGCGGACGCGGCCCGACGCCCGGTTGGTCATCAAGAACCCGGTCTACACCGCGCGTGTCGCCGCGCTCGTCGAGCGCTGGCCCGAGGCGCGCTTCGTCCACTGCGTGCGTGACCCGTACGCGGTGTTCGGCTCGACCTTGCGCTTTCACCGCGAGCTCGGGGCGGCGCTCGGCCTCGCGCCGTTCGACGAGGCGGAGATCGAAGCCGCGGTCATCGAGACCTACGCGACGATGATGGCGCGCTTCGAGGCCGACCGGACGCGCCTCGCGCCGGGCAGGCTCGTCGATGTCCGCTACGAGGAGCTCGCAGCCGACCCGCTCGCCGTCGTCGAGCGCCTCTACGCCCTGCTCGAGCTCGGCGAGTTCGCGGCCGACCGGCCGGCGATCGCCGCCCATGTCGCCAGCGTCGCGGGCTATCGCGCCGGCCGCTACCGCCTCGACGAGGCGACCCGCGCTCGCCTCGACGCCGCCTGGCAGCCCTTCATCGCCAAGTGGGCGGTCGGGTGAGCAAAACGCGGCTCGACCAGCTCATGGTCGAGCGCGGCTTGGCGCCTTCCCGCAGCCGCGCCCAGGCCATGGTCCTCGCCGGCGAGGTCTTCACCGGCGAGCGCCGGCTGGACAAGCCCGGCACGCCCGTCGACGCGACGCTCGCCCTCGAGGTGCGCGCGCGGACGGGTGCGTGGGTCTCCCGTGGCGCCCACAAGCTCGTCGCCGGCCTCGCTCATTTCGGCATCGAGGCGGGCGGGTCGATCGCGCTCGACATCGGCGCGTCGACGGGCGGCTTCACCGACGTGCTGCTCGCTCGTGGGGCTTCGAAGGTCTACGCGGTGGACGTCGGCTGGGGGCAGCTTCATCAAAGGCTCCGCGTCGACCCGCGCGTGATCGTGCTCGAGCGCACCAATGCGCGCTTCTTGAGCGCCGCCGAGTTTCCCGATCCGCCCACGCTCCTGGTCTGCGACGCGAGCTTCATCTCGCTCACCCGGGTCCTGCCGGCGGCGCTCCGGCTCGCCGCCCCCGAGGCCCGCCTGGTCGCTCTGATCAAACCGCAGTTCGAGGTCGGCCGGGGCGAGGTGGGCAAGGGCGGCGTCGTCCGCGATCCGGCCCTGCACGAGGCCGTGTGCGCCCGGATCCAAGCTTGGCTCGCCGGGGAGATGGGCTGGGCGGTGCTCGGCACCGTCCCGAGCCCGCTCACCGGGCCCAAGGGCAACCGCGAGTTTCTCATCGCAGCGCAGCGCCCCGGGGACTGAGCTTCAGGCGCCGGCGCGCAGCCGGGCGAAGCCGGCCTCGAGGTCGGCCTTCAAGTCGCGGGGATCTTCGAGGCCGACATGAATGCGCAGGGCGGGGCCTGCGGCGTCCCATGGGCTCGCCGTGCGCTTCGGCCATGTCGGGATGAGCAGGCTCTCGTAGCCGCCCCAGCTGTAGCCCATGCCGAACAGCGCCATGCCGTCGAGCATGGCTTCGAGCGCCGTTTCCGAGCAGGGGTGGAGGGTGAAGCCGAAGAGCCCGGAGCTGCCCTTGAAGTCGCGTGCGAACACCTCGTGACCGGGGCAGCTGGGCAAGGCGGGGTGCAGCACCGACGCCACCTCGGGCCGCTGCTCGAGCCAAGCGGCGATCTCCAGCGCCGCCGCCTCGTGCTGCTTGAGCCGCACGCCCATGGTCCGCAGCCCGCGCAAGGCGAGCCAGCAGTCGTCGGGGCCCGCGGGGGCGCCGAGGTCGCGGCTGCCGGCTTCGATCGCCCGGCCCACTTCGCCCTGCCAGGTGATGAGCCCCAGCATCGCGTCCGAGTGACCGACGACGTACTTGGTGCCGGCGTGGATCGTCACGTCGACCCCGTGGTCGTAAGGACGAAAGAACAGCGGCGTCGCCCAGGTGTTGTCCAGGACGGTGACCGCGCCGTGGCGGCGGGCGATCCTGGCGATCGCCGGCACGTCCTGCACCTCGAAGGTCTGCGAGCCCGGGCTCTCGAGGAAGACGAGCCGCGTCTTCGGGCGCAACAGCCCTTCGATGTCGGCGCCGATCATCGGCGCGAAATACGTCGTCTCGACGCCGAAGCGGGCGAGCACGCGGTCGCAATATTGCCGGCTCGGGGCGTAAACGTTGTCGGTGACGAGGATATGGTCGCCGGTCTCGACCAGGGCCGTGAGGGCGACGGCGATCGCCGCCTTGCCGCTGGCGGCGACAACGCAACCCGCGGCGCCCTCCAGCTCGGCGAAGGCGTCCTGGAGCGCGAAGGTCGTGGGCGTGCCGGCGCGCCCGTAGCTCAACCGAGACGAGCCGTGGCGCGCCTTCAGCGCCGCGACGGTGGGGAAAAGGACCGTCGAGCCGCGGTGCACCGCCGGATTGACGAGGTGCGGCTCGTCCGCGTGGCTCCGGCCGCCGGTGACGAGGCGGGTCGCGTCGCGCATTCATGTCTCCTTGCCCGGTCCGAGCGAGCTTGCGCGCCGAACAGACGCCGCCTGGACGCTTGCGCATTGTCCCCGGTCTTTGCAAGAGAGCGCATGCCCGCAGGAGGTTGGATCTCGGCAATGGCGAAATGGTGCGCGGCCACGGCCCTGATCCTCGCGTTCTGCTCGGCGTTCGCGGCCGAAGCCGGCGCTTCCACCTTGGTTGTCGTGCGCGAGCGCGGCATGCTCGACTGCGGGGTGAGCGCCGAGCCCGTCCCGGGCTTCGCGGTGCGCGACGCGGACGGGTCATGGCGCGGGTTCGATATCGACTACTGCCGCGCGATCGCCACGGCCGTGCTCGCCGACGCGGCCGCGGTGCGCTTCGTGGCGCTCGGGGAAGCGGAGCGGTTCGACGCTTTGCGCGATGGCCGTGCGGACGTCGTGGCGGGCGCCGCCGGCTGGACGCTCGGGCGTGATCTCGGCACCGGGCTCGACTTCGTCGCCGTCAGCTTCTTCGACGGCCAAGGCTTCATGGTCCCGGCGGCGGTCGGCGTCCGGAGCGCCTTCGAGCTCGACGGGACACGGGTGTGCGTTCTCCAGGCGACCACGACCGCGCGCAACCTCGCGGCGTTCTTCGCGGCCAACAGCATGCAACTCGAGACCGTGGCTTTCTCGAGCAGCGAGCCGATGATGGATGCCTATCTGCGCGGTACGTGCGACGCCGTGACCGGCGATCTTTCCTGGCTTGCGGCGGAACGAGCGCGCTTCGGTGGCCAGGCCGACCACGTGCTGCTGCCCAATATCGTCGCCAAGGTGCCGCGCGGGCCCGTCGTGCGCGAGGGTGATGCCGCGTGGGCCGACGTCGTGCGGTGGACCCACTTCGCGCTCCTGGCCGCCGAGGAGGTTGGCGTAGACGCGGCGGCCGCCAACGCGATCGACCCGAACGAGCGGCCCGCGCCGCCGGAGCTGCGCGGCATCGACGCCGCGGTCGGGGAGATCGCTCTGTTACGGCCAGGCTGGGCGCTCGAGGTCATCGGCCAGGTCGGGAACTACGGCGAGATCTTCGCGCGCCATCTCGGTCCGCGGACGCCGCTGAACCTGGAGCGCGGCATGAACGCGCTGTGGCTGCACGGCGGCCTGCACTACGCGATGCCCTTCCGGTGAGCCGAAGCGACGGGCATTGAGCGGGTGGGCCGGAAAGGAACGGTGATGACGGCCGCGGGTGACGGCGAGATCGGCATCTCGATGCGCGACGTGCACAAGTGGTTCGGCCAGTTTCACGTTCTCAAGGGAATCGATCTCGAGGTGCGCCGGGGCCAGCGGTTCGTCGTCTGCGGCCCGTCCGGCTCGGGGAAGTCGACGCTGATCCGCTGCATCAACCGGCTCGAGGAGCACCAGCGCGGGCGCATCGTCGTCGACGGGATCGAGCTGACCCGAGACGTGCGCAACATCGACGCCGTGCGGCGCGAGGTCGGGATGGTCTTCCAGCACTTCAACCTGTTTCCGCACCTGACCGTGCTCGACAACCTCACGCTCGCGCCGATCCACGTCCGCGGCCAGTCCCGAGCCGAGGCGGAGGGGCTGGCCCGCCATTTCCTCGAGCGGGTCCGCATCCCCGAGCAGGCCGCCAAGTATCCGGGCCAGCTCTCGGGCGGTCAGCAGCAGCGCGTCGCCATCGCCCGCGCGCTCTGCATGCGCCCCAAGATCATGCTGTTCGACGAGCCCACCTCCGCCCTCGACCCCGAGATGATCAAGGAGGTTCTCGACACCATGATCGCGCTCGCCGAGGAGGGCATGACCATGATCGTCGTCACCCACGAGATGGGCTTCGCCAAGGCCGTCGCCGACGAGGTCGTCTTCATGGATGAGGGCGAGATCGTCGAGATGGCGCCGCCGGCCGAATTCTTCACCCGGCCGCGCAACGAGCGCACGCGGCTGTTCCTCGACCGCATCTTGTCGCACTGAGCGTTCCTGGTGAGGGCCGCTCGTCTGTCAGGCTTTCCCGGCGGCCACCACCCCGACGGGGCGGGCTCAACGCATGGGTGCGGGGCGGGCGCGGCGTCAGGACCGCGGGCGGCGGGGCGGTATTGCGGGGGCGTCGCCCGTAGCCGCCGGCCGCGCGTTCGACCCGCCCGTCGTCGGTGCCCGCCGCGGCCACGAGACGGTGACGACGACGCCACGACAGGCCGGGCGCGGCTCGGCGAGGATCACGGGCGGCATCGCGTGCGCATCGTCGTTGGCCGGCAGGACGATCAGCGGTGTGGCCCCCCTGAACGACGCCGCGCGGGGCGACGTCGTCGGGCGCGTTGCCGCGAACATCTCGGTGGCGCGCCGCCGCGTCGCTGGCACCGTCGCGGCGAGTCGCGGCGGGGTGAACGATTCCGCGGGAGAGGCTGCGTCCCGCGCCGTGATGACGACGATACCGGCGGCGACATGAAGCAGGTAACGAGCAGAGCCGGTAGTCGGGCGGGACGTCGGGCTAGCTTCGGACATCGGCCGCTCCGTGCGGTGGCGCCGCAGAGCGTAGCCGCGGAGGATGACAACAGTTCTAGCTCTAAGCGCTAAAGAGTGCTCCCGGTTCTTCAACCTTAAGTGTTAGACGCCACGTCGCAATCGTGGTGGCGATGCGGGCCGCCGCTTTCCCGGGCCGCATCTCACTCAAGTCCCACGGCACACCCGACAACGGTGAACGCAGCCGATCGTGGGCGTGGTGCCGCGCGAGAGAATCGAACTCTCGACCTCTCCCTTACCAAGGGAGTGCTCTACCTCTGAGCTAGCGCGGCGGAGGCGGAACCGTGGCCTTTCAAGGCGGCGTGGGGTATGCCACAGCCATTGGAGGCGGGCAAGGACCGAGGAAGTCATGGGCGAGGAGACGGCGGAGCCGGCCGGCCGGCCGCGGCGCGAGCGGCGCCGGCCCGATCGCGAGGCCGAGGTGGCCGAGCAGATGCGCGCCAACCTGCTCAAGCGGAAGGCGCGCCAGCGGGCGCTGCGCGACACGAACCAGAAGGACAGTTGAGCGGCGCCGCCGCCGCGACGGCGGTTGAGCGGCGCGGTCGCGTCTCCTACAACGGTGCTCCTTTCCCCATGGGTGGAGTCGAATGGACAAGATCGTGATCGAAGGGGGCCGACGGCTCGAGGGACGCATTGCCGTGAGTGCCGCCAAGAATGCCGCCCTGCCGATCATGGCGACCGCGCTGCTGTCCGCCGACCCGCTCGACCTCGAGAACGTGCCCGACCTCGCCGACATCTCCTCGATGCGGCGCCTGCTCCAGCTTCTCGGCGTCGAGGCCACCCACAAGGCCGGCGTCGCGGGCCAGGTCGTCCTGCATTGTCCCGAGGTCATGTCGACGACCGCACCCTACGACCTGGTCCGCAAGATGCGTGCGTCCGTGCTGGTCCTCGGCCCCTTGCTCGCGCGGGCGGGCGAGGCGCGCGTCTCGTTGCCGGGGGGCTGCGCCATCGGCACCCGTCCGGTCGACATCCACCTCGCCGGGCTGGAGGCGATGGGCGCGGAGATCCGGCTCGAAGGTGGCTACATCCTGGCGACGACGCCGAAGGGCCTCTTGGGTGCCGAATACCTCATGCCCAAGGTCTCGGTCGGCGCCACCGAGAACCTGATGATGGCAGCCTCGCTCGCCCGCGGCCGCACGGTCCTGCGCAACTGCGCGCGCGAGCCCGAGATCGTCGATCTCGCCGCCTGCCTCACCGCGATGGGTGCGCGGATCGCGGGCGCCGGCACCTCGACCATCGAGATCGACGGCGTCGAGGCGCTGGGCGCCGCCACGCACCGCATCATCCCCGACCGGATCGAGACCGCGACTTATGCCGTCGCGGCCGGCGTGACCCGTGGCCGGATCGAGATCGACGGCGCGGACCCGAGCCTGTTCGGCGACGCCCTGGACAAGCTGCAGCGTACCGGCCTCGCCATCGAGGCCATGAACGGCGGCATCGTCGTCGACGGCACGGGCCGTATCGAAGGCGTCGACGTCATGACGCAACCCTTTCCGGGCTTCGCCACCGACATCCAAGCGCAGTTCATGGCGCTGATGTGCACCGCCGAGGGGGCTTCGATGATCACCGAGACGATCTTCGAAAACCGCTTCATGCACGTCCCGGAGCTGCACCGCATGGGCGCGCAGATCAACGTGCAGGGCGCCTCGGCGCTCGTGCGCGGCGTCGACCGGCTCAAGGGGGCGCCGGTCATGGCGACCGATCTGCGCGCCTCGGTCTCGCTCGTGCTCGCGGGCCTCGCCGCCGAAGGCACGACCGAGCTCAACCGCGTCTACCACCTCGATCGCGGCTACGCCGACCTCGAGCGCAAGCTCAGGGCGTGCGGCGCGCAGATCGAGCGGATGGCATGAACGCGGCGCTCAGGCTGCGCGCCGCCGATGGCGAGGACTTGTGCGTTCTCGCCGCCGTGCTTCAGGACGCGCGGGCGCCTCTCAACGAGATGGTCTTCGAGCCCGACGCTCAGCGCTTCATGGCGGCCTTCACCCGGGTCCGGCACGAGTGCGGCACGTCCGCCGGCGCCGGGCCCAGCTGCATGAGCGTGCTCCGCCTCGATGCGGTCCATGCCGTGCGCTGGCGCGGCCTGGAGCCGAGCCGCCCGGAGGTGGAGCACGTCGTCCTGACGCTTCTCGAGGAGGCACCCGGCCGCGTCCTGCTGGTCTTTCGCGGCGGCGAAGCCATCCGCTTCGAGGTCGAGCGGATCGACGCCCGGCTCGAGGACGTGGTCGTGGGCGCGCGCGACGACGGAAGACGCCATTGACCTGGCGGCTCGACACGCGCGCGGAGGGTTTCGACGCCGCGTTCGAGCGCTTGGTCAGCGCGCGGCGGGAGACCGGCGGTGACGTGCGGACGGCGGTCGCGGACATCATCGCCGCGGTGCGGCAAGATGGTGACGACGCCCTGCGACGGTTCGGCATGCGCTTCGATGGCCTCGACGACACGGCGCCGCTGCGCCTGACGGCCGACGAGATCGAAACCGCCGTCGTCGGGTGCGCGCGCGAGGATCTCGACGCTCTCGAGGTGGCGGCGACGCGGATCCACGCCTTCCACGAGCGGCAGCGGCCCCGCGACGACGACCACGTCGATCATCTGGGCGTGCGCATGGGCTGGCGCTATCGGGCCATTTCGAGCGTCGGTCTCTATGTTCCCGGCGGCACGGCCGCATATCCCTCGAGCGTGCTGATGAACGCGGTGCCCGCACGGGTGGCCGGCTGCGAGCGCCTTGTCATGGCAGTGCCGACGCCGCGCGGGAGGCTCAACCCGCTCGTGCTCGCCGCGGCGCGGCTGCTCGGCATCGAGGAGATCTGGCGCATCGGCGGCGCTCAGGCCGTCGCCGCGCTCGCCTACGGCACGCGCACGCTGGCGCCGGTCGACAAGATCGTCGGCCCTGGCAACGCTTATGTCGCCGAGGCCAAGCGCCAGGTGTTCGGCGCGGTCGGCATCGACATGGTGGCGGGGCCTTCCGAGGTGCTCGTCGTCGCCGACGGCTCGGCCGACCCGGCCTGGATCGCCGCCGACCTGTTGAGCCAGGCCGAGCACGACGTCGACGCGCAAGCCATCCTGGTGACCGACGACGGCGGCCTGGCGGACGCGGTCGTCGCCGCCGTCGCCGCGCAGCTCGAGCGGCTCGAGCGGGCCGAGATCGCGCGCACCAGCTGGCAGCGCCACGGCGCGGTGCTGGTCACGGGCGACCTCGACGAGGCGCCGGCGCTCGTCGACCGTCTGGCGCCCGAGCACCTGGAGCTGGTCGTCCGCGACCCCGAGCCCCTGCTCGCGCGGATCCGCCACGCTGGCAGCGTGTTCATCGGCGCGACGACCCCCGAGGTCATCGGCGACTATGTCGGCGGGCCGAACCACGTCCTGCCGACGGGGCGCAGCGCGCGCTTCGCCTCCGGGCTCGGTGTCCTCGACTTCATGAAGAGGACGACGGTGCTGCAATGCCCGCCCGCGGCATTCGCCGAGCTCGGCCCGATCGCCGAGCGGCTCGCCCGCGCCGAGGGGCTCGACGGCCACGCCCGCGCGATCGCCTGTCGGCGAGGAGCGACATGACCCGGCCCGGCCACACCCCGACCGCCGAGACGTCGTGCATCAGCGGGGTCAAGCTCGACAACGAGACGCTGGTGCGCTGGTCGCCGGAGGTCGAGCACGAGCGCCAGGTCGCGATGTTCGACCTGCTCGAGGCCAACAGCTTCCGCCTGCTCGACGGGACCGCCGGGCCCTACGAGCTCGCGTTGAGCCTGGAGGATGCGACGCTCGTCATCGACGTCGAGGCACCGGGCGCGGAGCATGCCGAGGTCCGCCTGCCGGTCCGGCCTTTCCGCTCGCTCATCAAGGACTACTTCCTGATTTGCGAAAGCTACTACAACGCCATCAAGACGGCGACGCCGAGCCGCATCGAAGCCATCGACATGGCCCGGCGCGGATTGCACAACGAAGGCTCGGATCAACTGAAAGACGCGTTGGCGGATCGTATCGAGATGGACGACAACACCGCGCGTCGGCTCTTCACCCTCGTCTGCGTTCTGCACATCCGCGGCTAGGCTGGTGCGGGAACTTCCCGGCAGCGTGCTGTTCGCCTGCACCATGAACGCGATCCGCTCGCCGATGGCCGCCGCCATCTTGAAGTTCTTCCACCATCGCCGGATCTACGTCGACAGCGTCGGTGTCCGCGCCGGTGCCGACGACCCCTTCGTGAGTGAGGTCCTTGACGAGATCGGGATCACGCTGCGCGGGCACGTGGCGCAGGAGTTCGACGAGCTCGCCGACGACTTCTTCGACCTCGTCATCTCGCTGTCGCCCGAGGCGCACCACCGCGCCGTCGAGTTCATGCGCGATGCGTCGGTCGAGGTCGAGTTCTGGCCGATGCCCGACCCGAGCCTCGCGTCCGGCAGCCGCGCCCAGCGCGTCGACGCCTATCGCCACCTCCGCGATCGGCTCATGGAGCGCATCTACCATCGGTTCCCGCCCGAGGGCTCGCCCGCGCCGTGAGGCGCGCGCTCGCGGTGTGCACGCTTGATTCGCCGAGCGCGAACCGTCATGTGACATGGGCGCGCGCGGCGCACCCCCACCCGGAGAGAGCATGACGAAAGAGGACTTGATCGAGTTCAGCGGCACCGTGACCGAGGTGCTGCCCAACGCGATGTTTCGAGTGAAGCTCGAGAACGAACACGAGATCCTGGCACACACTTCCGGCCGCATGCGCAAGAACCGTATCCGTGTGCTCACGGGCGACAAGGTCACCGTCGAGATGACCCCCTACGACCTGAGCCGGGGCCGGATCACCTACCGCTTCAAATAGTGCCCGCCGCAACGCTGGTGCTGGCGTCGTCGTCGCCCCGCCGGCTCGCCCTCCTACGACAGATCGCGATCGAGCCCGACGCCGTCGTCGCGCCCGATGTGGACGAGGCCGTGGGCCGCAACGAGCTGCCGCCCGCCTATGCACACCGCCTCGCCGCCGCCAAGGCCGACGCCGTGGCACGCGACCGCCCCGGCCACTTCGTGCTCGCGGCGGACACCGTGGTCGCCGCGGGTCGGCGGATTCTGGACCAGACCGAAGATCCGGAGCGCGCCCGGGCGACGCTCCAGCTCTTGAGCGGGCGGCGCCATCGCGTCTGGACCGCGGTGGCCGTGGTCGCGCCCGACGGCCGGCGCAGCGTCAAGTCCGCGCTGACCCAGGTGCGCTTCAAGCGCCTGGCGCGGGCCGAGATCGACGCTTACCTCGCCAGCGGCGAGTGGCGCGGCAAGGCCGGCGCCTACGCCATCCAGGGTCGCGCCGAGGCGTTCGTGCCGGCCATCAACGGCAGCTATTCCAACGTCGTGGGCCTGCCCCTCGCGCTCACCGCGGCGATGCTCGACGGCCTCGGCTGGCGGCGCCGGTGAGCGTCCGCCTGGTCGTAGACGCCGGGCCGTTCGAGTGGCGGCTCGGCCGCGTCGCCGCCGACCGGCTCGTCGCCCTGCGCGTGGTCGATCTCGTCGACGGCATCGAGGACGTCCCCTTTCTCGCCCGGGTGACGGCGCATGCGCCCGAGCTCGGCGGCGTCTTCGCCGACATCGGGCGAACGGACGAGGTCTTCGTGCGGCTTCCCGGCCGGCTGCGACGTGCGCCACCCGCCGTCGGCGCCTCGCTTCTCGTCCAGGGCGTGCGCGACCCGACGCCGGAAAAGCCCGGCCGGGCCAGCCCCCGGGTGCGGCTGCGCGCGCATGGCCGAAGCCTCGAGTTCGATGATGCCTCGCCCGAGGACGCGAGCGGCTGCGCCCTGTTGCAGGCGAGCGTGCGGCACCTCGGTCGAGAGATCCGGGTTGACGGAGGGCCGCGGCCCTTGCTCGGCGAGGATCACCGCCTGGAACTCGCGCTCGCGGAACTCGCCCACGGCGTCGGCGATCTGGTCGCCGATCGCGCGACGGCGCTGCGCGTGCGTCGCTGGCTCGACGGATGGGTGTCGCCGCCCGCGCTCACGGTCGCCGACGATCCGTGGCGCGAGGCGGGTGTCGAGGAAGCCTGGGCGGCGGCGGCCGATCCCGAGATCCCGCTCGCGGGCGGCGCCGCGCTCATCGTCGAGCGCACGCGCGCCTTCTGGGCGGTGGACGTCGACCGGCGGCGGCATCGTGGCAGCGCCCTGGCCGTCAACCGTGCGGCGAGTGACGGCCTCGCCGAGGCGGTGGCCGTTCGCGAACTCGCCGGGCAAATCGTCGTCGACTTTCTGGAGCCGGGCTCGCCGGCTGCGCGTTCGGAGCTGGCAACGGCGCTCGCAAAGGCGCTCGCACCGCAGGAGATCGAGGTCGTCGCCGTCCTCGGCTCGGGCTTGGCGGTGCTGGAACGGCCCAAGCGTCGGCTCGCCCTCGCCGAGCGCGATCGGCCCCCGCGGCGTACCGCCGAACGCATCGTCCGCCGCGCCGCGCGGCACGCCCGTCTCGCCGTGACCGCCGCCGCCGACGTCGACGCCCTCTTGGCTCGCGCCGACTACGCCGCGGCGGCCAGCCGCTGGCTCGCCGGCCGCGGCGGCACGCTGCGCGTCGAGCGCGACGCGGGCCTCGCACCCGGCAGCTTCGTGGAGAAGGAGGCGCTCGGATGACCGCGCGACCGCGACGTGCAGCCCGCCACGGGCGCTGTCCCGAGTGCGGCGCTACGAGCGAGCAACGCACCCGCCCGTTCTGCTCGTCGCGCTGCCGCAACCGCGATCTTGCCCGCTGGCTCGACGGGGCCTACGCCGTCCCGGTCGTCGAGGAGAACGGCGCCGAGGCCGAATTCACTCGAGACGAAGACCGTTGAGCAGCGCCTCGAATTGCCTGACGCGCTGGGCGCTCGCCGCCCGAAAGTCGATGGCAACCGGCAGCTCGTCGGTGAGCCGCAATTCTTGGTAGACGATGCCTTCGGCCACGGTCGCGTCGTAGCGGCAGCGCATCGACCACCGTCCCGGCGCCCGTTCGAGGGGCGCCTCGCAACCGGTGAGCGCCAAGGTCTCGACGCCGCGCAGCGCCCCGAGCAGGGCATCGAGCGACGGCTGAAGCGCCTCCGGTTTGATTGGGTTGTCAGGATGTTGGACCCAGCTCTTGAGAGATTGGGCCAGCCCCGAGGTGTCGACGGTCATCTGCTCGCGCAGCCAGGCTTCGGGATCGTCGACGGGCGCGTCGAGCCGGCGCAGCCGGAGTTGGTTGAGCGCGGCGAGCGGCGTGTCGTCGCCCTGAACGACGGTGCTGCCATCGGCGAGCGTCCGGCATTCGAGCTCGAGGACCGCCGGCACGTCGAGCGCCGCGCAGAAATCTTGAGCGGCCGCCGCGAGCGGCGCGAGCACGCCGACGAGAGCGATCAGGCCGGCGCGCATTTGGCGCCGACCAGGACATCGGCGACCTCGACGATGCGGCCGAGCCCGTGCGCCAGCTTGCGTGCGGTCGCGGCGTCGACGCCCGCGAGGTGCAGGTCGATGGCGATGGCGGCGCCAGGGGCCAGCTCGCCGTGATCGTCGAGGCGGGTGTGGCAGAGGGCCGGCACGACACCGTGGCGGGCGAGCACGTCGAAGACGCGCGGCAGCACGTAGGGCGAGGGCTCGGCGGTGAGCGAGAAGCAGGTTTCGGCGGTCATAGGTCGATCCTGGCGTGGGTCTGAGCGAAGGCTCTCGTCGGCCCGGCGCTCAACGGAGCGCCGGGAGCCTAATTCGCCGGCCGTGGATCGACAGATACGCCATGTTCGGAGTGTCCGCCCGCGCGCCGCTTTCGTCAACCGTCCGAAAAGCGGCCGCCGGTCAGCTGCTCGAGATGGCCAAGACCCACCTGCGCCACCCGGTAGCGGCCGCGGGCGACGAGAAAGGCGCGCTTGGCGACGAGGTTCTGCTTCACCGACTGCGACGGATTGCCGAGCTTCACCCCCTGCTCGAGGAGCAGACGGTTGGCGTCCGCCGTCGCGAAGGACCGCTCGGCGGCGCGGCGCTGCAGAAACCAGCCGGCGAGGAGCATGCGGTCCACGTCGGTGGCCGCGCGGGGCAGGGTCTGCAGCAACTCGCCGAAGCTCGTCGCCTCCGGGACCGGCTCGGCGGCGGCGGGCACGTTCGCCGCGGCGGGTGCTCCGGCCTCCAGGCGCCGCAGCAACGCCTCGATCCGCGCGGCGTAGCGGCCGACGAAGGCCTCGGTGCCCTCGACCTCGAATTCCCGCGCCTGCAGGTTGACCCGGAGCCGGGCGCGCGGGCCGTCGTCAGGCGGCGGGGACATGGATGCGCTCCATCACGGAACGCAACGCGGACGGGATCTCCGTCGGTCGCTGCGTGGCGCGCTCGACGAAGACGTGCACAAAATGGCCCTCCGCCGCGGCGTCGCCGCCGGCGGCGTTGAAGATGCCGATCTCGTAGCGCACCGACGAACGGCCGAGATGGCCGATCCGCAGCCCCGCGGCGACCCGGTCGGGATAGGCGAGCGAATGGTGAAAGCGGCAGCCCGTCTCGACCGCCACGCCCACGATCTCGCCGATGTGCGGATCGAAGCCACCTTCCTTGATGAGGAACTCGGCGATCAGCGTGTCGAAGTAGCTGTAGTAAACGACGTTGTTGACGTGCCCGTAGAGGTCGTTGTCCATCCAGCGTGTCTGGATGTCGACGAAGAAGCGATAGGCGTCGCGGGCGGCGGGTGGCTGCCGCGTCATGGCTCAGGTCCCGTAGCGGCGTTCGAGGAGGCGATAGAGGGCGAGGAGCGCCGTCGCCTCGCCGCCGGCCGGCCGGCCGGGTCCGGCCTTGGGGTTGTGCGCATAGATGTCGAGATGGGCCCAGCGCGGCGTCGCCTCGACGAAGGCCTGAAGGAACAACGCCGCGGTGATCGCGCCGCCGAAGCGGCTCGTGCCGGTGTTGCTCAGATCCGCCACCGGGCTCTCCAGCGAGCGCCGATAGCCCTCGAACAGCGGCAGGCGCCAGACCGGCTCGCGCGCCTCGTCGCCGGCCTCGCCGAGGGCCGCGGCGAGCTCGTCGTCGGGGGTGAACAGGGCCGGCAGGTCGGCGCCGAGGGCGACCCGCGCAGCGCCGGTCAGCGTCGCCGCGTCGATCAGGAGGTCGGGCTCCTCGGTGTCCGCCTCGGCGAGCGCGTCGGCGAGGACGAGCCGCCCCTCGGCGTCGGTGTTGCCGATTTCCACCGAAAGGCCCTTGCGCGTGTCGATGACGTCGCCCGGGCGAAAGGCATTGCCGGCGACGCTGTTCTCGACCGCCGGAATGAGGAGCCGGAGACGCACGTGCAGGCCTGCGTCCATGACGGCGCCCGCGAGCGCCAGCATGACCGCGGCGCCGCCCATGTCCTTCTTCATCAAGAGCATGTTCGAGGACGGCTTGAGGTCGAGACCGCCGGTATCGAAGCAGACGCCCTTGCCGACCAGGGTGAGCCTGGGCGCGGCCGGATCGCCCCAGCGTACGTCCAGCAGGCGCGGCGCCCGCGGGCTCGCCTGGCCGACCGCGTAGACGGCGGGATAGTTCCGCGCGAGCAACGCCTCGCCGACGATGGCCTCGAAGGTCGCGCCGTGCGCCACCGCCACGGCCTCGACCCGCTCGCCCAGCTCGGCCGGCCCGAGCCGGTTGGCCGGCGTGTTGACGAGGTCGCGGGCGAGGGTGACGGCCGTCGCCAGACGCGCGGCGCGCATCATCGCCGGGCCCGACGGGTCGACCGCCAGCACCGGCCCCGTGTCGTGGGCCGAACGCTTGTAGCGGTAGCGCTGGAGCGCCCAGCCCAGCGCCGCGACATCGACGGCCACGGCGCTTTCGGGCGCGAGGTGGAAGGAACGGGCGGGCAGGGTGCCCACCGCCTGCGCCGCGGCGAACGGCGAGCCGGGATCCGCGACGACCGCGACGGCACCGAAGAGGCCACCCCCGTCGTCCGGCAGCAGCGCGCCCGCCCCTGGCTTGGCCGCGAAGCCGGTCGCCTCGAGCCAACGGACGGAAGCGGGCGGCCAGGCTTGACGGATGGCTTCGAGATCGTTCTCGCGCACGAACCACAGCGGTGCTGCAGCCTCGACGGTCGCGGCGGCGACGAGGCCGATGGGCAACGGCGTCATCGGATCGAGATCCGCGCCGCGGCGGCCTGCAGACGGACGAGCGTCGCCTCGCTCGCGGCGCGTCGCTCGCGCTGCTCCTCGACCACCTCGTCGGGCGCCTTCGCCACGAACTGCGGGTTGGTGAGCTTCTTGTCGATCTGCGCCACGTCCTTCGTTAGCTTGGAGATCTCCTTGTCGAGCCGGGCGCGCTCCTCGGCGAGATCGACCGCGCCGGCGAGCGGCAGGACGTAGGCGACGGCGTCGACGACGATCTGCAACGAGCCGGCGGCGGTGTCCGGCAACCCCTCGTGGATCGCCGCCACCCGCGCCAGCCGCTCGACGGCGGCACGATGAGTGGCGAGCCGGGCCCGGGTGCGCGGATCGGGCTCGGCGACCCACAGCTCGAGCCTGGCGCCGGCCGGCACGCGAAGCTCGGCGCGCGCTGCTCGGATCTCGCTGACGAGCTGGATGAGCCAGTCGATTTCGGCCTGCGCCGCACCGTCCTCGAACTCGATCGCCTGCGGCCAGGGCTGGGCGATGAGCGTGTGCGGCTCGGCGCCGAGGAGCTGCTCGGCGAGCGCTTCGGTCACGAACGGCATCATCGGATGCAGCAGGTGGAAGACGCGATCGAGCACCCAGGCCGCGGTCGCCCGGGTCTCGATTGCGGTGTCGCCGCCGGCGTCGAGGACCGGCTTGGCGAGCTCGAGGTACCAGTCGCAGAAGCGCTCCCAGACGAAGCGATAGATCGCCTGCGCCGCCTCGTTGAAGCGGTACGCCGCGAGCGCCTCGGTGACGGCGTCGCGCGTCGCCGTGACCTCGGTCACGATCCAGCGGTTCAAGGTTGCCTCGACCGCGCCGGGAGCGAAGCCGGCGGCGCTCGTGCAGCCGTTGATCTCGCAGAAGCGCGCGGCGTTCCATAGCTTGGTGACGAAGTTGCGGTAGCCCTGGACCCGGCTCTCGCCGAACTTGATGTCGCGACCCTGCGCCAAGCTCGCCAGGATCGTGAAGCGCAGCGCGTCGGCACCGTAGCGGTCGATGAGCTCGAGCGGGTCGACGATATTGCCCTTGGACTTCGACATCTTCTGGCCGTGCTCGTCGCGGACGAGGCCGTGGATGTAGACCTCGCGGAACGGCACCTCGCCCATGAAGTGCAGCCCCATCATCATCATCCGCGCGACCCAGAAGAAGATGATGTCGAAGCCGGTGACGAGCACGTCGGTCGGATAGAAGCGCTCGAGCTCCGGGCTGCCTTCGGGCCAGTCCAGCGTCGAGAAGGGCCAGAGCGCCGAGGAGAACCAGGTGTCGAGGACGTCCGGATCCTGCTCGAGCGGGCGATCCTCGCCGTCGTAATGGGCGCGGGCGGCCACGTGCGCCTCGGCTTCGCTCTCGGCGACGAAGAAAGCGCCGTCCGGGCCGTACCAGGCGGGGACGCGGTGGCCCCACCAGAGCTGGCGCGAGATGCACCAGGGCTGGATGTTGCGCATCCACTCGAAATAGGTGTTCTCCCACGTCTTCGGCACGAAGCGGGTCGCACCCTCCTCTACGGCCTTGATGGCCGGCTGAGCGAGGACGTGGGCGTCGCAGAACCACTGGTCGGTCAAGTAGGGCTCGATCGGCGTGCCCGAGCGGTCGCCGAAGGGCACCGTGTGCTTGTAGGGCTCCACCTCGACCAGCACGCCCAGTGCCTCGAGGTCGGCGACCACGCGCTTTCTGGCCTCGAAGCGGTCGAGGCCGCGGTAGGCTTCCGGCACGGCGTCGTTGAGCGTGCCGTCCGCGGTCAGGATGTTGATCGCCGCCAGCCCCTGGCGTCGGCCGACCTCGAAGTCGTTGAAGTCGTGCGCGGGCGTGATCTTGACGGCACCCGTGCCCTTCTCCGGGTCGGAATACGCGTCGGCGACGATCGGGATGCGGCGGCCGACCAGCGGCAGGATCACGTGCTTGCCGACGAGATGCGCGTAGCGCTCGTCCTCGGGGTGCACCGCGACGCCGGTGTCGCCCAGCATCGTCTCGGGGCGCGTCGTCGCCACGGTGATCGTTCCCGAGCCGTCCTCCAGCGGATAGGCGAAGTGCCAGAGATGGCCGTCGACCTCCGTCGCGACGACCTCGAGGTCGGAGATGGCCGTGTGCAGCCGGCAGTCCCAGTTGACCAGCCGCTTGTCCCGGTAGATGAGCCCCTCGCGGTGGAGCGTGACGAAGGCCCGGCGGACGGCGGCGGAGAGGCCATCGTCCATGGTGAACCGCTCGCGCGACCAATCGGGAGAGGCACCGAGCCGACGCAGCTGGTTGACGATGGTCCGCCCGCTCTCGCCCTTCCAGGCCCAGACCCGCTCCTCGAACGCCGGGCGGCCGAGCTCTTGGCGGGTCTTGCCCTCCTTGGCCAGCTCACGCTCGACGACCATCTGGGTCGCGATGCCCGCGTGGTCGGTGCCCGGTTGCCACAGGGTCGCCCGGCCGCGCATGCGCTGGAAGCGAACGAGCGTGTCCTGCACCGTGAAGGTGAGGGCGTGGCCCATGTGGAGCGAGCCCGTCACGTTGGGCGGGGGCATCATGATGCAGTAGGGTTCGCCGTTGCCGCGCGCGCGGTAGCACTCGCGGCGTTCCCAGGCGTCGTCGCGACCCGCCTCGACCGCGGCGGGAACGTAGGTCTTGTCGAGCATCGATCCGTTTGTCCGGGGATCCGCGCAGTCCGGCGAAACTAGAAGAACGGCGGACGGCCTTCAAGCGGGGCTCGGCCGCCGCGCGCTCGGATCGCCATGCGCGGGCGGATCAACCTCGAAGCGAACCATCGACCAGGCCCGCTCGCCCGGGCCATCGGCGCCGTTATCAGGGCCGCGGCGTGCCGCGGCAAGGGAGCGGCGGTCCTATTCCGGCTGCGCGTCGCGGACCAGCCGCTTGATCTCGCGCTCGACGATCCGCTCCACCAGCCCGGGCAGATGCTGGTCGAGCCAAGCCTTGAGCTCGGGGCGCACGAGGTCGGCGAGAAAGGCCTCGATGCTGCGGGCACCTTGCGGGATGGCCTCGCCGGGTGCCACCGCCGACGAGAGCCGCCGCAGGGCACCGCCCGCGGCGGTCGCCGCGCCGGTGTCGAGCAGCACGTCCGCCATCTCGTCGATCGAGGCGGCGTCGGCGGCGGCCGCAGCTCGCCGCGCCGTGTCGGCGAGCGCGCCGTCCGCCGGCATCTCGATCACGGTGGCGAAGCCGTCGTCGCCTTCACCGGGCGGCGCCTGCGGATCACGCTCCTCGAGCTCCGCCTCCGACATGTCGAGGTCGTCGTCTCCAGAGCTCGCCTCCTCGTCGATCGTGAAGGCGTCGAGCGAAGCGTCGCCGAGCGCATCCGCCGCTGCCGAGAGGTCGCCTTCGTCGTCGAAGATGTGCGCGGGCGACGCGGCGTCGTCCGCCCGCTGGTCGGCTTCGGTGAGCTCCAGGATGTCGTCGGCCGCGGCGACGTCGACCAGGTCGTGATCCGCGTCGTCGCCTCCGGCGTCGTGCGCGGCGGGCGTCGCCGCCTGCGGCGGGTCGACCTCGTCGTCCGCAATGATCTTGCGGATCGAGGAGAGGATCTCGTCCATGGACGGTTCGCCGGCCTGATCGCCGTTGCTCATGATCGCGCTCCGCAAGCTCGCTGGGACGTCGCGACGAGAATTAGGCGAGAAGGGTTAATCGAAGGCTAAGGGCGCCTGCCGGATGCGGCCGGCTCTCGCTCTTCGGCCGCGCGGCGCGCGTCGGCCGAGCGGGCGAGGAAGTGCCTGGCTCGACGATGGCGCCGCGCGGCCGCAACACGCGTAGCAGGCCGGCGGCGGGCGTCGGCGCGCCGCAGGATCGAGATCCGGCGCCTCGGGATCGAAGCGGCGGCGGGCTCAAAAATCGAAGACGGGCGTGGCTTCGAGGCCGCGTAGGCGCGGGATCGCCGCGTCGAACAGCGTCCGCTCGCCCGGATGGCCTCGGACGCGGGTGACGAGGCAGCCCTTGCCCATCCGCCCGTCGCCGCGGACGAGTACGAGGCGGCCGCCTTCCGCGAGTTGCGCGACGAGGCGGTCCGGTACCTCGGGGACCTGGCCGATGACGAGGACGACGTCGTAGGGTGCCTTCGCGGCATGGCCATCGAGGGGCGTGGGCGCGGTCACGAACAGCGCGTTGTCCGCATCGAGCGCGGCGGCGCGGCTCTCGATCGTCGCGATGTCGTCGGCATCGACGACCGCGAACACGGTGGCGACGAGGCGGGCGAGCACCACTGCCGCATAGCCCGTATCGCAGCCGACCAGCAACGCGGTGTCGTCGGGACCGGGCCGCGCCGCCTCGAGCATCCGGCCCAGGACCAAGGGCTCGATCAAGAAGCGGCCGTCGCGCAACAGGATGTCGTCGTCGCTGTAGGCCACCGTCTTCAGGTGCGCCGGCAAGAACGGCGGCCGCGGTACGCTCTCCATGGCGTCGAGAACCCGGGGGTCGGTCACGTTGCTGGGGCGCAGCTGGTTCTCGATCATGTTGCGGCGGCGCGTGACGTCGTCCATCTTCGGGTCCTCTCGCGAGCGGAACGCACCGGAGCATGCCGGCTCGCCGCTGTCGCGCCAATGGGGGTCGAGCGTCGCTTTTGGTCGCGCCGCCGGCGCTCGGTACGGAGCGCCGCTTGACCGACCGCGTGGCCACTGTCAAAACGCGGATCCCGTCGGCCCGGTGGCAGAGTGGTCATGCAGAGGACTGCAAATCCTCGTACGTCGGTTCGATTCCGGCCCGGGCCTCGAGCGGCGTGAAGATTGCACGGGGCGAGCGCGGCTGATACTGACGTGACTCGAGCGATCCGGGGTAGCTCAGCGGTAGAGCAATCGGCTGTTAACCGATCGGTCGTCGGTTCGAATCCGACCCCCGGAGCCAAACCCTCCACCCCGATCGGGTGAAGCGGCGGGCGAAGGTGGCAGGCGAAGGCGAATGGTTCGGCGCGGCGCACCCATCGTCGTCTTGACAGGGGCGGGCATCTCCGCCGAGAGCGGGCTCGCGACCTTTCGCGGTGCCGGCGGCCTGTGGGAGGGGCACGCCCTCGAGGACGTGGCGACGCCCGAGGCGTTCGCTCGCGACCCCTTGCTCGTCCAGCGCTTCTACAATGCGCGCCGAGCCCAGCTCCGCGATCCGGCGGTGGCCCCGAACCCGGCGCATCGCGCCCTCGCGCGCCTCGAGGCGGCATGGCCGGGGCCGTTCCTCCTGGTGACTCAAAACGTGGACAACCTGCACGAGCGAGCGGGACACCGCCGCGTTGTCCACATGCACGGCGCGCTCGACCGTGCCCGATGCACCGCCTGCGGGCACGCTTGCACATGGCTGGAGGACCTCGAGGTGACGAGCAGCTGCCCCGGTTGCGGGACCCACGGGCGACTGCGGCCGGCGATCGTGTGGTTCGGCGAGATCCCGCTGCATAGGGAGGACATCGCCGACGCGCTCGCCGAGGCGGCGCTGTTCGCCGCCATCGGCACGAGCGGCGTGGTCTATCCCGCCGCCGGCTTCGTCGCCGAAGCCAAGGCCCACGGTGCCCGAACCCTGGAGCTGAATCTCGAGCCGTCGTCGGTGCGCTCGCACTTCGACGAGGCGCGCCATGGTCCCGCCGGCGAGATCGTCCCTACCTGGGTCGATGAACTGCTCGACGATTGAGCCCACCTGTGGACAGTCGGGATAAGTCCGACCTGGGGATAAGCCGGGACGACCCGATCTGTGGATAAGTCGAAACCGGCTGGCGATGGAGGTCGGCGGAGATCGGTTGATCGCGTCTCCAGCCTCGGCCGCGGCTCCGCTGGATCTCGCATGGCCTCCTCGGGCTGCCGAGCTCCGCGCGCCACAGATCGGGACGCCGCCGTGCCGGAGGTGTCGTGGCGGCGATGGTGCGAGCCTCAGCCGCGCTCTTTGGCGGTGCCGGCGAAGGCGGCCTCCTGCGCCTCGCTCGCCTCGACCTGATGCTTCGCCTTCCAGCTGGCATAAGGCTCGCCATAGACGATCTCGCGCGCTTCCTCGTAGTCGAAGTCGACGCCGCGCTCCGCGGCCGCCGCGGCGTACCATTTGGAGAGGCAGTTGCGGCAGAAGGCAGCGAGGTTCATGAGGTCGATGTTCTGCACATCGGGACGGTCGCGGAGGTGCTCCACGAGCCGGCGGAAGGCAGCGGCTTCGACTTCGACGCGGGTCTGCGGGTCGAGCTTGGCGAGCGGGTCCATCGCGTGTCTCCGAGTGGTGTCGGTCGTCGATCGTGGTGACAGGGA
>CAYZSE010000005.1:0-51079 GCA_964481035.1 uncultured Geminicoccaceae bacterium
AGCACGGGCGCGAGCCAGCGGACGAGCACGTCGAACAGGATATCGAGCACGGTCCGCGCCGCGCGCCGCTTGGGGCTGTCGAGCGGATCGCAGTAGAGGCAGTCCTTGCGCACATCGAAGTAGAAGGCCGACAGCTCGATGGCGCAGAACGTGTGCAACGCGGCGTATAGCCGATCGTAGTCGAAGGCGTCGTTGCAGCCGCGAACGAGCGTATCGAGCTCCGCGAGGCGGTGCAGCACCCAACGCTCCAGCTCGGGCATCTCGGTGGGCGCGACCCGCTCGGCCGCGGTGAAGCCGGCAAGGTTGCCCAACAAGAAGCGCAACGTGTTCCGCAGGCGGCGATACGAATCGGCTTGGCGCTTCAAGATCTCGTCGCCGATGCGGATGTCCTCGGTGAAGTCGGCGGACACGACCCACAGCCGGGCGATATCGGCACCGTATTGCTTCACGAGGTCTTGGACCTCGATGCCGTTGCCCAAGGACTTGGACATCTTGCGGCCCTGGGCGTCGACGACGAAGCCATGGGTGAGGACGACGGCGAAGGGCGCACGCCCCCGGGTGCCGCAGCTCTCCAGCAGGCTCGATTGGAACCAGCCGCGGTGCTGGTCCGAACCCTCCAGGTAGAGGGAGGCCGGCCAGGCGAGTTCGGGGCGCCGCTCCAGCACCGTGGCGTGCGTCGAGCCGCTGTCGAACCAGACGTCGAGGATGTCGTCGACCTTCTCGTAATCGGAAAGGTCGTAGGCGTCGCCGAGAAAGCTCTGCGGGTCGCGGCTCCACCAGGCGTCCGCCCCCTCCGCACGGAAGGCTTGGGCGATGCGCGCGCAGACCTCGGGGTCGCGCAGCACCGCGCCGGTGGCCTTGTGGACGAAGACCGCGATCGGCACCCCCCAGGCACGCTGGCGGCTGACGCACCAGTCGGGCCGGTTCTCGACCATGCCGCGGATGCGGTTGGCGCCGGCGGCCGGCACGAAGCGCGTCGCGGCGATCGCCTCGAGCGCCGTGTCTCGCAACCGGTCCTCGCCGTCCATCGCGATGAACCACTGCGGCGTCGCGCGGAAGATCAAGGGCGCCTTCGAGCGCCAGCTGTGCGGGTAGCTGTGGACCAGCCGGCCGCGGGCGAGCAGCGCGCCGGCCTCGGTGAGCGCCGCGATCACCGGCTCGTGCGCCTCGAAGACGTGCAGGCCCTCGAAGCCGGGCACGGCCGCCGTGTAGCGCCCGTCCTCGGCAACCGTGTCGGGCACCTCGAGCCCGTGCCGCGCGCCGAGCTCGAAATCGTCCTCGCCGTGGCTCGGCGCGATGTGAACGAGGCCGGTGCCCTGCTCGGTGGTGACGAAGTGACCGGCGAGCATCGGCACGCCGTAGTCGTAGCCGCGCCCGCGCAACGGGTGCGCGACGACGGTGCCGGCGAGGTCGCGGCCCTTGAACGCGGCGACCGTCTCGCTCGCCGTGATCTCGGCCGCCGCGCAGACGTCGTCGACGAGATCCGCGGCGAGGATCAGGCGTTCGCCCGGCCGCGCCAGGCTGTCGTCGCCCGCCCTGAGCACCTCGATGAGCCGGTAGTCGATGTCCTCGCCGTAGGCCACCGCGCGATTGGCGGGCATCGTCCAGGGCGTCGTCGTCCAGATGACGACCGCCGCACCTTCCAGGTCCGGCGTCGTCGTCTCGACGACGGGAAAGCGGACCCAGATCGTGTGCGAGGTGTGGTCGTGGTACTCGACCTCCGCCTCGGCGAGCGCGGTCTTCTCGACGACCGACCACATCACCGACTTGTGGCCACGATAGAGCCCACCCCGCAGCAGGAACTCGGCGAGCTCCTCGAAGATGCCGGCCTCGGCCGCGAAGCTCATGGTGGTGTAGGGCGCCTGCCAGTCGCCGACGACCCCGAGCCGCCGGAACTCGCGCTTTTGGACCTCGATCCACTTCTCGGCGAATTCTCGGCACTGCTTGCGGAAGGCGACGATCGGCACCTGGTCCTTGTCCTTGCCCTTCTTCCTGTACTGCTGCTCGATCTGCCACTCGATGGGCAGGCCGTGGCAGTCCCAGCCGGGCACGTAGGCCGCGTCCTTGCCGAGCATCTGCTGGCTGCGATTGACGACGTCCTTGAGGATCTTGTTGAGCGCCGTGCCCATGTGGAGGTGGCCGTTGGCGTAGGGCGGGCCGTCGTGGAGGATGAACTTCTCGCGGCCGGCCGCGCGGCGGCGCAGCTCGCCGTAGAGGTCCATCTCCTCCCACCGCGCGAGGATCTCGGGCTCGCGCTGCGGCAGGCTCGCCTTCATCGGGAACGCGGTCTTGGGCAGGGCGACGGTGGCGCGGAGATCCTGGGTCATCGATCCATCAGGCGGTGGCGGCCGGCTCGGGCGCGGCCGCCTCCTTTAGGACGGCGCGCACCGCATCGCAATCACGCGCCATTTGTGCCTTGAGCGCCTCGACACCGTCAAAGTTTCTCTCGTCGCGAATGAACCCGTGCCAAGCCAGGCGGACGCGGGCGCCGTAGAGGTCGACCTCACGGTCGAGGAGATGCACCTCGAGACGGAGGTCCTGACCGTCGAAGACCGGCCGCCAGCCGAGGTTGGCAGCGCCGTCCGCCCAGGTGCCGCCGGGCAGCCTCAGGCGGACCGCGTAGACCCCGGTGCGCGGCAAGAGGATCCGGCGCCCGATCGGTCGCAGGTTCGCCGTGGGAAAGCCGAGCGTGCGGCCGATGCGGTCGCCTTGTACCACCACCGCATCGAGCTGGTAGGCGCGGCCCAAGAGCGCGTTGGCGAGCGCGACGTCACCCTCGGCGAGCGCCTGACGAATGCGGGTCGAGCTCGCCGGGCCGCCGGCGACGATCACCGGCGCGAGCGCCTCGACCGTGTAGCCGCAGGCGACGCCGCTGCGCGCCAGCACGTGCGGATCGCCGGCCCGGCGATGGCCGAAGCGGAAGCTCTCGCCGACGACGACGTGGCGGGCGCCGATGCAGCCGCCGAGCACGTGCTCGCCGAAGTCCTCGGCCGGCATCCGCCGGAGCGCCTCGTTGAACGGCAGCACGAACAAGATCGCGACGCCGAGGCCGCGCAGCCGCTCCATCCGCATCTTGAAGCCGCCGAGCCGCTCCGGCGCGCCGATGGGATCGAAGAACTCGCGCGGGTGCGGCCGGAAGGTGACCACGCCCAATGGCACGCGAAGCCGGTCGGCGGCCTGCCGCGCAGCACGAACCACGGCCAGATGGCCGCGATGAACGCCGTCGAAGTTCCCCAGGGCCACGGCGGCGCCGCGGGTTTCCGCCGGCACGTGGCGATGGCGGCGAACGATGCGCATGGCCGTCAGGTGCCACGCCCCCCCGCGGGTGTCAAAGACGAAGGGAGCGGCGCCGAGAACTCGGCTCAGAGACGGCGCAGCGTCTCGAGCATTGCGGCCAGCTCGCCCTCGGTGTTGTAGGCGTGCACGGAGGCTCGCACGGCCGGGCCGTAACGGCGCCGGTGCCGGTCGAAATGGGCCGGACCGTCGGTGACCGAGGTGTTGATGCGCAGGGCGCGCAGCCTGGCGGCGAGGGCATCGGCCGACAGTCGCTCGTGGGTGAAGGTCACGATGCCGCAGAGTTCGGCGCCGTGATCGCGGACCGTCACGCCCGGCACCGTTGCGAGCGCCGTCCGCAGCTCGCAAGCGAGATCGCGGATGCGCGGCCACATGGCTTCGATTCCGACCTTCAAGGCGTAGTCCACGGCGGCTTTGAGCCCGAGCTTGCCGGCGACGTAGCATTCCCAGTGCTCGAAGCGCCGCGCGTCGGCCCGCAGCTCGAAGCGATCGGGCGCCGTCCAGCGCGCGGCGTGCTGGTCGATGAGCGGCGGCTCCAGTTCGGCCACGCGCTCGCGGCGGACGTAGAGGAAGCCCGTGCCGCGCGGCCCCCGGAGGTACTTGCGGCCCGTGGCGGCGAGCATGTCGCAGCCGATCGCCGCGACGTCGAGCGGCATCTGCCCGGCGCTCTGGCAGGCATCGAGCAGGTAGAGAACGCCGTGCCGCCGGCTGATTTCGCCCACCGCCGCTGCCGGGTTCACGAGGCCGCCGTGGGTGGGCACGTGGGTGACGGCGATCAGCCGCACCCGCTCGTCCATCATCCGCTCGAGCGCCCGGGGGTCGAGCTGGCCGGCTGCGTCGCTCGGGATCACCTCGACGCTGGCCCCCCTCCTCTTGGCGACCTGCAGGTAGGCCAGCACGTTCGAGGGATATTCGGCCTCGGCGGTGAGGATGCGATCGCCCGGGCGGAAGGGCACGGCGTAGAACGCCATGTCGAAGGCGCGGGTCGCGTTCTCGACGAAGGCGATCTCGTCGGGGCGCGCGTTGAGGAGGCGAGCGACGCTCGCATAGAACGCCTCGAGGCGGTCGGCGGCTTCCTCGGCCGCCTCGTAGCCGCCGACGTGCCGCTCCCGCTCGAGATGCCCCACGACGGCCGCATGAACGGCGTCCGGCGGCAGGGCAGCGCCGGCGTTGTTGAGATGAATGCGCTCGGCGACGCCCGCGGTGCCCGCCCGCAGGGCGGCGACGTCCACGGCGAAGGGGCTCACGCCGCGCACTCGGTCTCGATCGTCGTGAGTGCGAGGGCGTGGTCGTAGTAGACCGTCGCCTCGAGGATGCCGCCGTGATCGTTGAGGACGTGGGGCATCCACCAGCGATCGGCCTCCGGCACGGGCGCGCGCTCCAGCTCGCCCAGCGTCCACCAGCGCACGTCGCCATCGCCCGCCGGGCACACCGCACCACCGCCCGCGCGGCAGCGGTAGAGGAACAAGAGCCACTGGAAGCGCGGGCGCGGCGAGACCTCGCGGACGACGCCCTTGAGCTCGAGGTCGAGGGCGGTGAGGCCGGTGTCGGCGTGGAATTCCCGGGCGGCGCCGGTGTTCGGCGCCTCGTGCGGCGCCAGCCGGCCGCCCGGCGCAACCCACTGGCCGACGAAGGGCGGGCGGCGGCGCTCGATCAAGAGGACGCTGCCGTCCGGGCGGCGCGCATAGACGAGAGTGGCGAGCTTCGGGGTGGTCACCTCAGCCAAAGCTCGGCTCGGGCCGGTGCGACCAGCCGGCGAGCCGCATGCCGCTGCAGGAGGCTGAACGTCGCCGGGCCGCCCTGCCTCCGCATCGGCGCCGTGGCGCGGGAGAGCCGCGCGAGCAGGCTCGCCGGTGAAGCGACACGGCCTCTCGCGATACCGCTCGGTGTGGTTGGCTTCGAAGGCGAAGTCGCCGATCGCAGGCATCCGTGCCCCGCTTCGCTTGCTTTGTTGCAACCGCGCCGACGCCGAAGAGCGCCCCGTCGGCAGACGGCTTGTCCCGGGTCGACCTTCCTGATCTGAGTTCAGGTTAGCGGGAGCGGACGATCGGTCCTAGCCCCAGATCCATGAAAACCACCGCCGGCGCATCATGGGGGTCGCGCGGCGCGGCGCGATGTCGACCGCTTGGCGACGATTGCCGGTGGCAGCGACGCGGCTACGCTGCCCGAAAGGCTCGACCATCCCGCCCCCGCCCGGCAGCCCGCGAGCGAACGATGCCCTGGGCGGCCGGACGGGAGTGCGGGACGGTCCAGGCTTCAATTGGCGGCAGCGTCGGGCAGGGCCGGCGAAGTCGGCTCGCCGCTCAGACGGCGGCCGCGACGCCGGGTCTCGTCACCCTCGACCAAGACCTCGTCGTTGAGGCGGAGCTCGTCACCGCCGACGATTTGCGCAACATCCAGATAGATACTGTGTCCGGTCTTGATGTCCCAAACTTGGATGAGTTCGCCGGCGATCTGCGACACCCGTCCCCGCACGCTCATCGACATGGCATGTCTCCCCTCTAGGTTGCAAGCCACGTTCGAAACATACGATCAGCGAGAATTTATTGCACTGCAAAATAAATCTGACGGACCTGCGTCAGGTTGTCGTCGACGCCGCCGCGGCGAAGGCGCAGTGGGTCCGGATCACGCAGCCGCCGCAGCGCGGCTTGCGCGCGAGGCAGGTGTAGCGGCCGTGCAGGATGAGCCAGTGATGCGCGCCCGCGAGATAGGCTTGCGGAACGACCTGCATGAGCTTGCCCTCGACCTCGGCGGGGGTCTTGCCGGGGGCGAGGCCGGTGCGGTTGGCGACGCGGAAAATGTGGGTGTCGACGGCGATCGTCGGCCAGCCGAAACACTCGTTGAGGACGACGTTCGCCGTCTTGCGGCCGACGCCGGGCAGCGCCTCGAGGGCCGCGCGGTCGGCCGGCACCTCGCCGCCGTGGCGGTCGAGGAGTTGCTGCGAAAGGGCGACGACGTTCTTCGCCTTGTTGCGGAACAGGCCTAGGCTCTTGATATGGGCCTCGACCCCCGCCACGCCGAGCGCCGCCATCGCGGCGGGCGTATCGGCGGCAGCGAACAGCGCCGCGGTCGCCTTGTTGACGCCCACGTCCGTCGCCTGCGCCGACAGCACGACCGCAACCAACAGCGTGTAGGCGTCCTTGTAGTCGAGTTCCGTGCGCGGATCGGGGCGATCGGCCGCGAGGGCGCGGAAGAGCGCTTCGGTGGCAGAGGGTGACATCACGGTCGCTGGTCGTTCGTTGCGGTTAGAGCTAGATCGAGTTCATGTCCGACGCGCTCGCGCTGCCGGTCGAGAAGCCGCCTGGCCTCGACCTCGTCCTCTACCCGAACCCGCCGCTCGGGCGCCATGGCGTGGCCGTCGTCTGGCTCGTCACGGCCGCTGTCGGCGGTGCCCTGGCGATCGGCTTTGCCGCCGTCGGCGCGTGGCCCGTGACGGGCTTTTTGGGGCTCGACGTCCTGCTCCTCGGTTGGGCGCTGATGCGCGCCCGGCGCCGGGCTCGACGCGCCGAGATCATCCGCCTCGACGCGGACGGACTGCTCGTGCGTCGCCTCGGGCCGCGGGGCGAGGCGGTCGGCGAGGTGCGCTTGCAGCCGCATTGGGTGCAGGTCGTGCTCGACGAGCGCCGCCTGCACGACCCCCTGCTCGCCCTGCGATCGCACGGGCGCCTCGTTCCGATCGGCGGCTTCCTGGCCGCGGCCGAGCGGCGCGAGCTGGCCCACGAGCTGCGCCGCGCGCTCGCGCGTCACCGCCTCGCCCCTCGGCGCTGAGTAGCCAGGGGATCGACCGGCGCTGTGAACTCGGCGAGCCTGGGCCTGACGACGAAACGCCGCCGCCCGGTCGATCTCCTGCGGCCGCCTGGACCGGGCCGCCCGACCGCCCTCGCCGCCCGGTCGGTCAGCGAGCGGGCACATGCGCGCGGACAGGGTCGCGGCCGCCGACGGCGTGTCGAGCGCGCAGCTCATGGCCGGAGCTTGTAGCCGGTTCGGACGAGACGCAGCGTCAACTGCCAGAGCGCCACGTTGACGGCCACGATGACCAGGGCGCCGATCCACAGCGTGCCGTCGGTGTACCCGGTGAGCGCGAAGCGCAGGCCGTCGATCATGTAGAAGAAGGGGTTGAGGTGCGCGACCCACCAGAAGGCGGGGGGCAGGTCCTCGACGGCGTAGAACGTCCCGGACAGGAACGACAAGGGCGTCACCAGAAAGTTGGTGACGGCCGCCATCTGGTCGAACTTGTCCGCCCAGAGCGCGGTGATGAGCCCCATCAGCGCGAGGGCGACGCTGGCGCCGAGGACGTAGAAGGGGACGAGCCAGGGGTGCGCCATCTGCACCCCGACCACCGGCACCATCGTCAGCCACACGACCGCGCCGACCAGCACGCCCCGGGTGACCCCGCCCATGACCACGCCGAAGACCAGCTCGCCGTGGCTCAACGGCGGCATCAGGTAGTCGACGATGTTGCCCTGGACCTTGGCGATGCCGATCGACGACGAGGTGTTGGCGAAGGCGTTCTGGATGATCGCCATCATCACCAGCCCCGGCGCCAGGAACTCGATGAAGGCGAGGCCGCCGATGGTGCGCTCGGCGCGGCCGAGGGCGAGGGTGAAGACGGCGAGAAAGATGAACGTCGTCACCATCGGCGCGAGCACCGTCTGGGTGACGACCTTCAAGAAGCGCTGCACCTCCTTGGCGTAGAGGGTCCAGAGCCCCAGCCAGTTGACATCGAAGGGGGTGTTGAATGTGCCCCCGGCATCGTCGCGCTCGCCCGTCGTCATGCTGACCCGCTCAGTAGTCATAAGACCAGCGCAAGCCGACGCTGCCGGTCTGGTCCTCGCTCACCCTCGTTTCCAGCTTAATCCGCGGCGTCAGCTCGACCTCGACCCGGGCCGCGCCGCTGCCCGCCTGGAGGCCCTGCTCGAGCTCGAGGAAGACGTCCTCGGAGACGTAGGTGCCGGCGCGCACACTGGCGGTGTCGAGGTCTTCGCCGCCGAGCTCGAGCGTGTCGAGCCCGAGGCCCGAGCGCAGCGTGTCGAGAAAGCCCTGGCCGCCGCCCCGCAGTTGGTCCAGGGCCGCGGCGAGCTTGATCGCCTGGATCGAGTTGAGCTCGGCGTTGCTGCGATCGAAGAGGAGCTGGGCCAGGACCTCGTCCTCCGGGCCGGGCGGCTCGCTCGTCAAGGACAGCTCGGGGTCGAGCACGGGCCCCTCGACGTTCAACACGGCGCTCAAGTCACCGGCCTCGGCCACAGCTTCGATGTCGATGAAGGGGTCGGGCGGCCACACGCCGGTCAGGCGGATCTCGCCTTTTCGGAACTGGAAGCGGTTGTCGAGGATGTCGGCGTAGCCGCGCCGATACTCGATGAGCCCGGCGATGGTGGGCGCGCTCGCGTCGCCCTCTACGGTGACGGTACCCCCCCATTCCGAGACGACCCCGGCGCCGCGCACGAAGAGCCGGCTCGGGATGTCGACCTGCACGTCGAGGGTCACGAGGCCCGCCGGCGCTCCCCCGGTTGCAGCTTCGGCTTCGGCGCGCGCCCGGGCTTCCTCCGCGGTGACCACGTCGAGCGTGGGGAAGCTCGCCGCACCGCCGCCCTTGGGGATAAAGATCTCGCCGCGGTTGACCGTGAAGCGGCCGAGCACGTCGATGTCGCCGCCGGCACCCGTGACCTCGGTCCGGCCGCTCATCTCGATGAACAGGTCCTCGCGCTGGACGACCGAGAACCGGTCGAGCGCCGCCTCGAGGTCGAAATCGACGCCCGCCTCGCCGCCGAACATCACGCCGCCGCCGCCCGAGAGGCGTCCGTCCGCGCCGTCCGTGGCGCTCAACCGCGCGAGGTTCAAGCGCTGGCCCTCGGCTTGCAGCGTCAGAGCTAGCTGCTCGACGAGAACGCCCGCCGCGACGTCGACGACGCGGACGTCGACGAGGCGCAGGTCGCCGTCCAATGCGGGGTTGACGACCGTGCCGCCGACGGCGAGGTCGGCGAGCAGGCGGCCGGCGACCTCCTGCCCATCCAGCCCGTACCACAGCGCAAGGCGGGCGAGATCGACGCTGCCCCCGAGCGCCGCGTCGAGCGGTAGCGGATCCGGCAGCGCGAACGCGAAGGGCTCGAGCGCGAAGCGGACCGGAACCTGCACCGCCGCCCGAAGCGGCGGGTCGCCCAGCCCTTCCGTCGTCACCACCGTGTCCAAGACGCCGCCGGCCAGGTCGAGTTCCGCCATGACGGCAATCGGCTCGACGTCGCTCTCGGGCTGGCTCAGGCCGGTGAGGCCGACCTCGCCGGCGAGCACCGGCGCCGCTTTGGAGCCGGTGAGCCGCAACGCCGCGTCGACGCGCCCGTCCAGGGGCGGCACGCCGAAGCGCTCCAGGGTGGAAAGCTCGAGGCCGGCAAGATCGAGGGCCGCGTCGACGCGCGACGAGCCGAGCGCGGCGCGCGTCTGCAGCCGGGCCGTGTCGATCTCGAGGGTGAGGCCGTCGAGCGCGATGTCGGCGCCTTCGACCCGCACGGTCGCCGGTTGCAGGAGCCGCACGGGCACGTCCGCGAGCTTTCCCTGGAGGCTCTGCAACGTTGCCTCGAGCACGCCGTTCTTCTGGGCGATGGCGGCGCCGCCCGTGACCTCGAACGGGTCGGGCAAGGTGCCGTTCGCCGCGAGCGCCACGTCGAGCCGCGCCAGATCGCCCGCCGCGGTCACGGTGGCGTCGTCGACCGTGGTGGTCCCCTGGACGAGGCCGCCGAGCTCGACGCTCGCATCGAGCGCCGGCGTGCCGAGGAGGTCGCGCGCGTCGGCGCGGACGTCGAGGCGTCGCAGGGCGATGCCCATCACGTCGAGACCGCGAACCTTGGCTGCGGCCGTCGCCGATTGGCCATCGGTGCTGGCCATCCCGATGTCGACATCGGCCGTCCCGGCGAGCGGCACGCCGAGCCAGCGGCCGAGGGCGGCGAGGCCGTCGCTGCCGCCGCTCAGCCGCCCGTCGGCCGCGAGCGGCTGCAGGCCCAGATCGAGCTCGCCCCCGAGCCGCAGCCCGGGCGCCCGGAGATCGAGGGCGGCGAGCCGCAACCTCTCGGGCGTGGCCCGGTAGTCGGCGGCGAGCCTGAGCGTGCCGTCACCCTTCGCCGCCTGGGCCTCGAGCCGGCCCTCGACGTCGCTCACCGCCCCCTCCGCCGTGAGCGCGAGGCCCACCGTCTCGAAGGCCTGGTCGTTGGCGACGAGCCCGGCGACGTCGACGCCGAGGCGGGTGGCGAAGTCATCGGCCGTCCCGTCGCCGCTGAGGTCGAGCGTGACGCGGCCGGCGAGCGGCTGGCCCAGCGCCGCGCCGACGGGCGCGAGGTCGGGGACGCGCCCCGTCAGGTCGACGGAGCCGGCGAGCGCGGCCGTGTCGATGCGGCCCGTGCCGGCGAGGTCGAGATTGGTCGCCTCCAGCGCCAAGCGCTCGACCTCGACCACGGGCAGGGGGGCGAGCCGCGCGGCGAGCCGCAGGTTCGGGCTCGGCCCCAAGAGCGCGCCTGCCGGCGCCGGCAGCTCCGCGAGGTCGTCGCCGCGCGCCTCCAGCTCGACCCGTCCCGCCTGGAAGCCGTCGGTCAGCGCCGCTCGGACGTCGACCACGAAGGCGCCGAGGGGTGCCGCCGGGCTGAGAGAGCGGAAAGCCGCGAGGTCGGGCAGGCGCAGCTGGAGGTCGGCGTCGGCCGTCCCGGCGCCGAGGTCGCCCGCGGCGGTGCCGGTGAGAGCTAGCGTCCGGCCGTCGATCGCCAGGCGCTCGAGGGCGAAGGGCCCGCCCGGCATCACCGAGCCGGTGGCGTCGAGCGTCAGGGACTCCTCGAAATCAGCCGCGCCGGACGTCAGGCGAAGCGCCTCGACGCCCCCCGTCAAAGCGAAGGCGACCCCGCCGTCGTCGCGTGGCGTGACGTCCAGGCGCGGGTCGAGCCGAGCGACGGCGACGCCGGCAGTGGCGAGCTCCTCGACGTTCAGGTGGATCTGCCCGGCCGGCAGCGGCAGGTCGCCGCCGAGCTCGGCGGCAAGGCGCACCGCCCCGGCGAGATCCTGGCCCGCGACCGCAGAGAGCGGCGCCAGATCGGGGACCTCGACGCCCAGCGTCGCCTGGACGCGCTCCTCGACCAGCGAGCCTCCAGCGGCGAGATCGAGCCAGGGCGCGCTGGCCGTCAAGCGCTCGAGGTTGATGCCCTCCGCGCCCGTGTCGACGGCGAGCGCGAAGGCGAGACCGTCCTCGAGCAGCGGGGCGTAGGCGGTGGCGGCGAGCTCGCTTCCGGGCTCGACGCGCCCGTCCAGGGTCACCCGCAGCGGTTCCCGCAAGGCGAGGCCGAGATCCGCGCTCAAGCTGGCGAGCGTGCCGACCTCGGCCGCGAGCGCGCCACTCCAGCCGTCCAGCGGACCGGTGCCCTGCAGCCGCACGACCAGCGGCTCCACCCGCGGCTCACCCGCGAGCCCGGCGATCAGCCCCGAGGCCTCGCGCGCCTGGAGATCGACGGCCAAGGTCGCGCCAGCGAGGTCGAGATCGACCGCGAGATCGGCGGTGAGCCCCGCGGCATCGAGCCGGCGCAGCGCGAGCTTTGCGGTGGCCTCCGGGCCACCCGCGTCGACGCTGCCGTCGACGGCGAAGGCCGCCGCCTCGCCCAGGAGCGGCGCACCGAGGGCGAGCCGCTCGATCGCGAGGCGATCGACCGTGACCGGGAAGAGGGTGCTCGGCAGCGCGAAGGGCTCGGGCGGCGTCGGTTCGGGGGGCGCCTCCGGCGCCGCCGCGGCGCCGGCCGCGGGCGCGCGCTCGACGGTCAGCTCGGCCACGGTCAGGTGGTCGACCTGCACCTGTCCGGTGAGCAAGGCGGCGGGGCGCCAGGCGAGCGACAACGCTCGCGCGTCGAGCCAGACGCCGTCGTCGTCGGCGAGGGCGATCCGGTCGAGCGACAGCCGTGCGGGCAGACCGGGGCCCAGGCCTTCGACGACGACGCCCGGGACGAAGCGGTTGACGGCGTCGAGCGCGGCCACGCGCACGGCCTCGCTCTGCAGCGCCGCCAAAACGAGCGCCACGAGAGCGACCGGTACCATGAGAAGGCCGGCAAGGAGGGCTAGAAGTCGCAACATGGTTCAAAGCGCCACCGGCGCACGTGTCCTCAAAAGGCCTGGCCCAAGCTGACGTAGATCTGAAACGATTCGTCGAAGCCGTCAGGGTTGATCGGAACCGCAACGTCCAGTCGCACGGGACCGATCGGCGTGTAGTAGCGGGCGCCGACGCCGGTGCCGAAGATCAGCGGCTGATCGAAGTCGGGGAATGAAGCCTCGTACGCCCGACCGCCATCGACGAACGCCGCCGCACCGATCGTTGCCGTGATGTCGTAGCGTATCTCGGCCGAGACCTCAAAGACGGAGCGGCCGCCGATGATGTCACCGTCGTCGTTGCGCGGCGAGGCCGCTTGGAAGGGGACACCGCGGATCGAGCCGCCGCCGCCCGCATAGAAGCGGCGATTGGCCGGGATCGACGCGAGCCCGGCGCCGACGATGGAGCCCAATGCCCCGCGCACCGCCACGACGAGGCGCGGATCGCTCAAGACCTTGAAGTAGCTCGAGCCGTCGAGCCTGAACTTCTGAAAGGCCAGTCCGGGCTGCAAGAGATCCCAAAAGGGGGTGGCGGCGAACCGGGCGCGGACGCCTCGCTCGGGATCGAGTGGGGATCCCGTGTCGTCGTAGCGCAGCACGCCGGGCACAAAGACCAGGCTGAAGCTCGTGGTCCTGCCATTATCCGTGACCTCGCTGAGCTCGTAGCCGAGGCCGAGCGTGCCGAAGAGGTTCGGGGTGAACTCCTGCTCGACGCCGGCGTTGGCGGTGACGGACAGGCTGTCGAAGGCATCGGTGGTCTCGCGCACGGCCGCGGCATTCGCCAGGAACGAGCGGCTGCGCCCGTAGAACTCCGGTGTCCTGAGGCTCGCACCCAGGGATTGCGCGAGCAGGTTGGCGTCGGCCTCGGCCCGGAAGCGCTCGCCCGAGCCGAAGATGTTGCGGTGCTCCCAGGCGAAATTGCCGCCCGGCCCGCCATCGGTGTCGTAGCGGATGCCGGCGCTGATGGTCCGATGCAGCCGCTGCTCGGTGCGTACCGCCACCGGCGCCACGCCTTCTGCCGGTGGCGTCAGCGGCAGGTCGACCGTGACCGTGCGAAAGAGGCCCGTCTCGACGAGCGCGCGCTGCGTCTCCTGGATCGCCTCCGGCGTGTACGGTGCGCCCGGTTTCCATTCGACGCGGCTCTCGAGAAAGTCCTGGTCGATACCGTCCGCGCCCTCGAACGTGACCTCGCCGAGAGCGACCGGCGGACCGGGGTCGAGCCGTAACACGACGTCGAGCGTCTTGGTTTCGCGGTCGATGATGGCCGTTCGGTCGCCGATGTCGGCATAGGCGTGGGAGCGTGCGCGGGCGTCTTCGAAGAGCCGCGCCTCGGCGTCGATGACCGTCTGGGCCAGGGCCGGCGCGCCCGGCTCGAGCCCGAGTTCGGCGAGCGATGGCGGCCGGTAGCCACCGGTCTCGCCGGTGAGCTCGATGTCGATCGTGCCGAAGCGATAGCGCGGGCCGGGGGTCACGCCGAAGCGGACGAGGGCATCTCCGCCTGCCGTCGCCGCCGGCGTCACGGCGGCCGCCACCGTGCCGTCATAGTAGCCCACGCCGCCGAGCGCGCGGGTGAGGCGGTCCGCGTCCGTGCGCGCGCGGCGCCGCAGCGCCAGCAGCGACCGCGGCGGATCGTCGACGCCGGCCGCGGCTTCGCTTACCGAGCGGAGATAGTCCGCGAGTTCGTCGGGCACGCCGGTGAACGTGACCGTATAGGGTACGGGCGGCCCCGTCCGTAGCTGCTCGGCATCACGCTCCAGCGTACCGCCGTCGCGGCTCGCGCAGGCGCTGGCGCCGGCGAGCAGAGCTATCGCCGCCAGCGCCGAGAGGACACGGCGCGCGCGCACACGATCGGTCACCACCGTCTGCCCTGAATCGAGCGCGGGCGAGACGCCGCGCACCGCGCCGCGATCACGACCTCGTCTCGCGCACGCGCGCCGTGATGAAGCGCTGCTCGGCGCCTTCCAACGCGACGGCCGTCAACCGTCCGCTGCGGTGGGCCCCGGTGTCGATGCCGATGCGGTTGACCCGGACCACGGGCGCCTCGACCACCGTGTGGCCGTGGACGACCACGAAGCCCAGGTCCGCCGCCTCGCTAAGGAACGGCTCGCGGATGAACATCAGGTCGCGCGCCTGCTGAGCGTCGAGAGGCAAGCCCGGTCGCACCCCGGCGTGGACGAAAAGATAGTCGCCCTGCCGGTGGTAGGACCGAAGCTCGTTCAGCAGCCGACGGTGACCCGGCGGCATCCGCCGCAACACGGTGCGGCGAGCGCGGGCCACCGCCTCGCCGTCGGCGAGCGGCGGCAACGGCGGCAGCCCGTAGCTGGCGATGGTGGCGTCGGCGCCGGACTGGAGCCAGGCACGGGCGAGGTCGCCGGTCTCCAGCCAATTGCGCAGCCACCAGTCGTGATTGCCGATCAACAGCCGCCGGCGGGCCGGGCGCGGCGCCAAGCCCGTCAGGAGATCGAGCACACCCCGACTGTCGACACCACGGTCGACATAGTCACCGAGGTAGACGATCGTCACCTCGCCGGCCGGCGGGCGCGCGCGCAGATCGGCGCCGATCTCGGCCTCCATGGTCGCGACCAGGTCGCTGCGGCCGTGGACATCGCCGACGGCGTAGACGCGCTCGCCAGCCGCCAAGCGCGCCGGGCGACCACCCGCCATCGGCACGGGATCTTCCGTGTCACGCTTGCCGCGACTGTGCCACCAGTGCCACAAAGCACGGGTCCTCCACTCAGGCGCCAAGGCCTAGGTTGCGTTTTGCCTTGGGCAAGAACAAACCTTTTTGTTAAGAGCCTCATCGAAGGCTCTGAGTAACATGGTGTTCCAAGGATGTGCATGCGCGCTGACGACTCTCATCGATGGTTCCGTGTCGGTGTTGCGGTCCTGCCGCTCGTCATGATCGCGAGCGGTATGGCCGCAGCCCAGGACCTTGGGCCCTACGAGCAGCGGGGCCTGCGCACCGGGACCTTGAACTTCTTTCCGTCTCTGTCCTTCGACGTCGGCTACAACGACAATGTCCGGGCCGTACCCGACGACAGCTTTCTCAAGGAAGGCGATTTCGTTTTCGTGGTCAGCCCAGAACTGCGCGCCGAGACCAACACACAAAGGCATGGTTTATTCCTCAATGCTTTCGCAAGCATCGGTCGTTTTACTGATATTACAGAAGAGAATTTTAATGATTTTGGCGTTACGGCCGGTGGGACTTGGGATGTGACACGTACTTTTGCGATCAATGCGAACTTTTCTTTCGCGCAAACACAAGATCCGGCAACCGATCCGGACCGTACGCTCGACGAGGTCGTTGAGCCGTCGACGATCAATCGCTTCGCTGGCAACATCGTCGCGCGTAAGGACTGGGCGCGCAGCTTCGCTATATTGCGTTTCGGCGTAAATGCGAGAAGGTTCGAAGAGTTGGAAGCATCGATATTTCCAACGCTCAACGACCTGATCAATGACACGCCGCAAGGTACGGTCGACGCAAACCAGGGAAGAGATGTAAATACCTTCAGAAGCGCATTTCGTATCGGATTTTCTCCTTCAAGAAACTATGATCTTTTCACTAGCGTCGGCTTCAGGGCCAACCGGTTTCCTGAAAACGACATAAGTTTTGTGCGTTGGGGAAGCTTCGCGCCTGATCTTTGTACACCGATTCTTCAAACTGGTGAAACAATCGCGGGGGTAACTCCAGCGAATTGTGCAAGCGTGCAGTCGGCAACGACCGCTGACAGCAGCGATAATTTCGATGTTTATACTCTCGCTATCGGTACCTCTGTCGATTTCGATCGGCTCGTAGCCGGTGAATTCTCGATCGGCGTCGACTATCGTGACAACGAGGATCCGGCGAACGAGGACGGCTTCGGGCTGGCGTTCAATGGCGACCTGGATTGGACGTTGTCGCCCCGCACCAGCTTGAACCTCAGCCTGGCACAGGGTTTCGAGCCGACCCGGTCCGGTGCCGCGCAGGTCACCGATATCGGCGCGCGCCTGGCCTACGCGCTCACCCCGAGCGCCCAGATCGGCGCCAATGCCGGCTATGGTCGCGACGACCGCGAGGACGTCGACCGCACCGACAACACGTTCCTCGGCGGTGTCTTCGCCTCTTATGCCGTCAATCGCTATCTCACCGTCGGAGCAAACTACGATTACGAGCAGCGCGATTCGACGGAGGCTGGGCGCGATTTCACGCGCAACGTCGTCTTTCTCAACCTCGTCGGCCGGTATTGACGCGCATGGCGTGGCGCCACGGCGCGGCGACCGCGTTCTTGCTGTCGGCGCTCGTCCATGCCTGCTCGTTTCAAGCCGGGCCGAGCGCGCCTCCGGCGGACGCGGGGCCGGGTGACGCCGCGGCAGGGCCACTCTCCCCCGGCGATCGCGTGACGGTCGCGGTCAGCGGGCATCCCGATCTGTCGGGAACCTACGGCCTCGATCTCGACGGAACCTTCCACATGCCGCTGATCGGTCGGGTCGACGCCTATGGCGACACGCCCGCGGCGTTGCAGCTGGAGATCGTCGCCCGGCTCGTCGACGGCTATCTGCGCGAGCCGCAGGTGCGGGTCGAGGCGGCGGCGTTGCGGCCGTTCTTCATCCTCGGTGAGGTCCGCCGCCCGGGCAGCTACGCCTTCGTGCCGGGGATGACCGTGGCGGCGGCGATCGACGAGGCGGGCGGCCCGCTCGCGCCGGAAGGCCGCTACGACGTGCTGGTCGCGCCCGCCGGACGCGCCGGCGACACCCGGATCGTCGAGCTCGACGCCGAGCTCGCGCCCGGCGACATCGTCGAGCTGAAGGACCGGCGCGGTTGAGCCAGCCGGCTTCGTCTGCGCGCGTCCCGCGGCGCCGCTGGGCGCCGCGGCTCGTCGGGCTCGAGGCCTACTGGGACCGCCGTATCGCCGCGATCCTGTTCTTGGGCTTCGCCTCGGGCCTGCCGATCATGCTGGTCGCCGGCACGCTCAGCACCTGGCTGCGCGAGGCCGACGTCAGCCGCTCGGCCATCGGGCTCTTCGCCTTCGTCTTCGCGCCGTACACGTTCAAGTTCGCCTGGGCACCGCTGATGGATCGGCTGCCGCTGCCGCCGCTCACGACGTGGCTCGGTCGGCGGCGCGGCTGGATGCTGGCGATGCAGATCGGCCTGATGGCGGCCATCTGGGGGCTCGGTCGGACCGACCCCGCGAGCGGGCTCTTCTGGGTGGCGGCGATGGCCCTCGCCGTCGCCTTCTTCTCGGCGAGCCAGGACGTCGTCATCGACGCCTACCGGGTCGAGAGCCTGCCCGAGAGCAAGCTCGGCGCCGGCGCCGGCGTCGTCGTCCTCGGCTACCGCGTCGGCATGTTCGTCGCCACCTGGGGCGCGCTACGCCTCGCCGACGGGTCGGGCTGGGACACGGCCTACAGCGTCATGGCGGCGCTGGTGGGGGTCGGCATGGCGACGGCGCTGCTGATCCCCGAGCCGCCGGGATCGACCTTCGCCGCACCGACGGCGGGCCAAGGCGTGCGCGCCTGGGTACGAAGCGCGGTGGTCGAGCCCTTCGCCGACTTCTTCCGCCGCCACGGGCTCGCCGTCGCCCTGGTCATCCTGGGGCTGATCTCGGTCTTCAAGGCGAGCGACGTCCTGCTGATGCTGCTCGCCAATCCCTTCTACATCGACATCGGCTTCACCAAGACGCAGATCGCCGACGTCACCAAGCTGTTCGGCGTCTGGATGACGATCATCGGCGGGCTGGTGGGCGGTGTCGTCGTTTTCCGCATGGGTCTGCTCGCCAGCATGGTCGTCGCCGCCGTCCTGATGGCCGGCTCCAACCTGATGTTCGCCGTCCTGGCCATGACCGGCCCGGTGATGGCCGTCTTCGTGCTGACCATCGCCGTCGAGAACCTGTCCTCGGGGATCGGCACGGCGGTCTTCGTCGCCTTTCTCTCCTCGCTCTGCAACATCCACTACACGGCGGTGCAGTACGCCCTGCTGACCTCGTTCATGCAGCTGCTCGGCAAGTTCGTCATCGTGCCGTCCTCGGGCTTCTACGCGGACGCGGTCGGCTGGTTCTGGTTCTTCGTCAGCTCGACGGTCTTCGCGCTGCCGGCGATCGCCCTGCTCGCCTGGCTCATCCGCCACGGCCCCGAGATCAAGGTGGCGCGACCGGAGCCCGCGACCGCCTAAGCGGTCGCCGCGTCCTTTGCCTTGACCGCGTCGATGATGGTCCGCCTGGCCGGATGGTCGGCGCGGCGCAGCCACTCGAAGGCCGCCATCTCGCTGGTCACGAGCCCGAGCCCCGCCGCCTGGGCGCGGTGCCGCGCGATCTCCTCGTCGAGGGCGGCCCGCGCGCAGCAGGCGTCGACGACGAGATCGACGGCGTAACCGGCCGCCTGCAGCCCCAGCGCCGTCTGCAGGACGCAGACATGGGTCTCCATGCCGGCGACGAGAACACGCGGACGGTCGAAGCTCGCCAGCCGCTCGACCAGCGCCGGCACCCGAGCGGCGGAGAAATGGACCTTCGCGACCGTTGCCGCCTCGGCGAAGGCGCGGGCGATCTCGGGCAGCGTTCGCCCGATCCGCTCGGGAACGTGCTCGGTGAGCGTCACCGGCACGCCCAGGGCGGCGGTGGCCGTGGCGAGCAGGTGCAGCGCCGCGACGGCGCGGTCACGGGGTGCCGCCGGCATCGCCGGCGCGAGCTGGGCCTGCACGTCGACGACCACCAGCTGGCTCGCGCCGGCCTCGAGCACGCCGCCCTGCTTCACGACGTCCCTCCCCCACTCCATCTTTGGCTCATCGCAGCCTGCTTTGCCGTGCGGCGACATTGACATCGCGGCGGCACGTCGTACACCCCAGGCGCACTGGCCAGCTCTTTTATTGGACGATCTTTGACCGACACGCCCGAGGCTTCGCCGAGCTTCACCGAACTGGGTTTGTGCGACGAGGTGCTTCAGGCCGTGCATGACGCCGGCTACACGCAGCCGACGCCGATCCAGGCACAGGCCATCCCGCACATCCTCGCCAAGCACGACCTCATCGGGATCGCCCAGACCGGCACGGGCAAAACCGCCGCGTTCGTCCTGCCGATCATTCACCACCTTTCGCGCGGCCGGGCCCGGGCGCGGATGCCGCGCTCGATCATCTTGAGCCCGACGCGCGAGTTGGCCAGCCAGACTGCCGACAATTTCACCAAGTATGGACAGAACCTGAAGCTGACCATGGCGCTCATCATCGGCGGCGTCGGCATGGGCGACCAGGAGAAGCTGCTCGCCCGCGGCGTCGACGTCCTGATCGCGACGCCCGGTCGGCTTCTCGACTGGTTCGAGCGCGGCAAGATCCTGCTCGGCGGGGTCAGCGTCTTCGTGATCGACGAGGCGGACCGGATGCTCGACATGGGATTCATCCCGGACGTCGAGCGGCTCACCAAGCTGATCGCCCGGCGCGAGCAGACGCTCTTGTTCTCCGCGACCATGCCGAAGGAAGTGCGGCGCCTGGCCGACCAGTTCCTGACCAACCCGGTCGAGATCCACGTGGCGAAGCCGGCGACGGCGTCGGCGACGATCAAGGCCGTGCTCGTCGAGCTGCCGCAGGATCGCAAGATCGACGCGATCGAGCGCCTGGTCGCGCGGCACGGGGTCGCCAAGGCGATCGTCTTCTGCAACCGCAAGCGCGACGTCGGCACCGTCACCCGCAAGCTGCAGCGCCTCGGCTACAACGCGCGCGACATCCACGGCGACCTCGAGCAGTCGCACCGCCAAGCGACGCTCGACGCGTTCAAGGCCGGCCAGGTCGACTACCTGGTCGCCACCGATGTCGCCGCGCGCGGCCTCGACATCTCCGATATGCCGGTGGTCATCAACCTCGACGTGCCGACCCACGCCGACGACTACGTCCACCGCATCGGCCGGACCGGTCGCGCGGGACGCGAGGGGCGGGCCTTCACCTTCGCGACCCCGGACGACGCCAAGCGCCTCGCCAAGATCGAGAAGCTCATGGGCGGGGCGATCGAGCGCTTCGATCCGTTCGCCGAGCCTTTCGAGAACGCACCGACCGCGCCGGCGGGCGAGGCCGCGCCGGCCCGCCGGCGGCGGCGGGCGCCCAAGGCCGCGACGCCGGACGTGGCGGAGCCCGCCGCCGAGCCCGGCGACGCGCCCATGGCGGCGGCCGAGCCGCCGGCGCCGCCCGCCCAGGGCGAGCGCGAAGCGCCGGCCAAGGATCGGCCGGCCAAGGATCGGGAGAGGTCCCGCTCCGGTCCGGTCGTGGGCCTGGGCGACCATGTGCCCAGCTTCCTGCTCAGGCCGGTTCCGGTGCGACCGGCCGGCTCCGCCAACGGCGAGGAGTGATGCAGACGATCTTCGTCATGGTGAAATGCGAGCTCGGCCGCGCCTACGACGTGGCCGACGAGGCGGTGCAGTCGATCGCGGAGGTGTCCGAGGTGCACTCCATCTCCGGGCAGCACGACCTGTTGATGAAGGTCTACCTCGACGACGGCGCGGACATCGGCCGCTTCGTCAACGGCACGGTGCAGCGGCTGGAGGGGGTCAAGGACACCTTCACGCTCATCGCCTTCAAGGCGTTCACCTGAGCCATGACCGATGAGCGGATCGAGATCGTCGAGACCGAGCGGCGCCTCGACGGCTGGCTGGCCGTCGACCTGGTGCGGCTGCGCCACCGTCGCTTCGACGGCCGGTGGACACCGGTCCTCGAGCGCATCGTCGTCCGCCGGGGCGGCGCCGTCGTCGTCCTGCCCTACGACCCGGTGCGCGACGAGGTCGTCCTCATCGAGCAGTTCCGCGCCGGCGCCGTCGCCGACACGACCGACGCCTGGCTCATCGAGACCGTCGCCGGCCTGCGCGACCAGCAGGGCTCGGCCGAGGCCACGGCGCGCCGCGAGCTCGTCGAGGAGGCGGGCCTGGAAGCGACGGAGCTCGTGCCGGTGTGGGAAGGCTACAGCACGCCGGGCTTCGCCGACGAGTACCTCTGGGGCTACGTCGCCCGCGTCGACAGCAGCCGGGTCGGCGGTCACCACGGCCTCGACGAGGAGCACGAGGACATCCGGCCGTTCGTGCTCGGCTTCGAGGAGGCGATGGCCTGGTGGCGCGCCGGCAAGCTGCGCAATGTGCCGCTGGTGACCACCCTGCTCGCCCTCGCCGCCGAGCGGCCGCGACTGCGCGCCGCTTGGGCCGCCCGCTGAGCCCGCTCAGAGCGTCCGCTCGAGGAAGGCGAGCGCGTCGCCGTACACGGCCAGCCGATCCGAGCGCTTGACGAAACCGTGCCCGGCGCGCGCGACGAACCGGCTGGTGACGTCGTGGCCGCGGCCCTCGAGGAGCGCCAGGAGTCGGCGGCTCTCGCTGGCCGGCACCCGCACGTCCTCGAGGCCGTGCGCGACGAACAGCGGTGCCTGCAGCCGCGCCATCGCCCCGAGCGGCGACAGCTCGCCCAGGATCGCCGGATCGGCCTCGTACTCGCGGGCGCGGTGGTTGCGACGATAGCCGGCGGTGTCGCGCAGCAGCGTGCGGAAGTCCGAGAAGCCGAAGATGTCGACACCCGTCCGCCACAGCTCCGGATGCCGGGTCAGCGTGGCGAGCGTCATGAAGCCGCCGTAGCTGTGGCCCATGATCGCCAGCCGCCGGGGGTCGATCCCCGGTCGGGCGCCGAGCCAGCGGCCGACCGCCTCGAGGTCGAGGAGCGCGTCGCCGCGCCGTTCGCGGTCGTCGAGACCGGAATAGGTGCGCCCGTAGCCGGTCGAGCCGCGGACGTTGGGGGCGAGCACGGCCCAGCCGCGCGCGACCATCGCCTGGATCTCGCCCTGGAAGGTCGGCCGCCATTGGGCCTCGGGCCCGCCGTGGACGAGCACCACGGCCGGCCGGCCGCCGACCGGGGAGGGCTCGGGCGCAGTGAAGAGGAAAGCCGGCACGGCGCGCCCGTCGAAGCTGCGAACGTGGACGAGCTCGGGTGCCACGCCTTCCGGCGACGCCGACGGCTCGCCGAGCGGCCCGTGCCGGCCGCTCTCGAGGTCGAAGCGCCAGGGCGTCGGCGGGCGGGTCGGCGACGAGAAGGTGGCGAGCACGGCCGCGCCGTCCGGTTGCCAGTGGAGGCCCTGGACCACCCCCTCGGTCACGAAGCGCCGCGGCGGGCCGTCGTCGTCGGCGAGGTCATGGACCTCGACGACGTCCCAGCCGTGCCGGTTGAGGACGGCGGCGAGGCGGCGCTTGCCACGGTCGAGGGCGAACTCCTCGACGTCGGCGTCGGTGGCGAGCCGCCAGTCGAGAGGGCCCCCGTCGCCATCGAGGCGCGCGATGCCGACGTGCTCGCGGCCCTGGTCGGTGGCGACGAGCAGATCGCCCGCGGGCAAGAAGACGACGTTGCGGGCGACGGCCGGCGGGCCCGGCAGCAGGGGCCGCACGGCGCCGGTGGCGAGGTCGACCCGATGCAGCTCCTGCTCGAGGGCGCCGTGCGCCGTGGCGATGGCGAGCGCGCGGCCATCGAGCGTCCACGCCTCGACCGTCCGCTGGCCCTGGCCCCGCAGGACGAGGGCCGGTGCAGCCTCGTCGAGCGCCTGGACGTAGACGTCGAAGTCGACGCCGTTGGCGGCGGTCGAGGCGTAGGCGAGCGCCGCACCGTCGGGGCTGAAGCCGCCGAACTGGTGGACGGCGCCGGGATCCGCGGTGAGCGCGCGCTGCCTGCCCGTGTCGAGGTCGACGAGGTGGAGCTGGCGATACTCGTCGCCGCCGTCGTCGACGGCGTAGAGAATAGCGTCGCCGCTGGGTCGGAACTTGCCCAGGCTCACCGCGTCGTCGCAATCGGTCAGGCGGCGGACCGTGCCGCCCGGCGTCTCCAGCCAGAGCTGTGGCGCGTCGCTGTCGCGGTTGCTCAAGAGCGCCCGGCGGCTTCCGGCGACCTCGACGTCGGCCAGGGTCGTGGCGAACGGCGCCAGGAGGCTGGCCGTTCGCGGATCAACGGTCACGCCGGCCGCCCGCCCGGTTCGGCACTATCGGCCAGGGTCTCGGCTGAGCGGCCAAAATGGCTCGTCACTCCTTGAAAAAGGGCTTGGGCTCGAAAATCGAAGAGCCGTAGGGGTCGCCAACATCGCGCCCTCGGTATGCTGGACCAATAGCATAGGACTCGGCCATCGTTGGGCGGTCCTTTCTGGCGAAGGCCGGCCGGCGCCCTGCCGGCGCTGCCCGCGGCCCTATGTCGCGAGCGCGCGACGTCGCTCGCGGTAGAAGACATAGAGGCCCGAAGCGGTGATGACGGCGATACCGAGCCAGGTGAGCGGGTCAGGCCAGTCGCCGAAGATCACCTGGCCCCAGAACACCGCGGCCAGGATCTCGAGATACTGGAAGGGCGCGAGGATGACCGCCGAGGCGAGGCGGAACGCCTGCACGACCAGCAGATGCGCCACCGCCGCGGTCAGGCCCAAGACGAACAACAGTGCCCAGGCGCCGCCGTCCACCGGCCGCCAGGCGACCTGCTCGAAGCCGAGCGTCGCGCCGGCGAGCAGGACGAGCGAGAGCGTGACGAGGCCGCCGAGGCCGGCGGTCGCCTGGAGCGTGACCGCGTCGTAGCGGGCGCCGAGCCGGCGAGTGAGCAGGAGGTAGCTGGCGAAGCAGAAAGCCGCCGCGAGCGGCAGGAGCGCCGCGGCACCGAAGGCTCGAAAGCTCGGCTGGACGATCAGTAGGGCGCCTGCGAAGCCGACCCCGATGGCCGCCAGCCGCCGCCAGCCGATGCCTTCGCGCAGGACGAGCCCGGCCATCAGCGACAAGAGCAGCGGCTCGACGAAGAAGATGGCGATCGCATCGGCGAGCGGCATGACCGCGAGCGCGCTGAAGAAGCAGACCGTGGCGACGCCGAGCAGCACGCCACGGGCGGCATGGGCCAGCAGGTCCTCGCGGCGGACCGCCGCCGGCCGGGCGAGCACGAAGGGCAGCATGACCAGCAGCTGGAAGGCGAAGCGCCCCCAGGCGATCTGCGCCGGGGTCAGCTCGGCGCTCAGGACCTTGGCGATGGCGTCGAGCGCCGGGACGAGCACCATGCCCGCGGCCATCAGCAACATCGCCTGCTCGGTCGGGTGCCGCGCGGCCGACGCCGCCCGCATCGAGAAGCCTCCGCTGGTGTGCGCCATGGTGGCTAGCGCGTTTCCCGAAATGCTTGACCATCCCGCACCCCCGCCCGGCCGCCCACGAGGTTACGCTGCCATGGGCGGTCGGGCAGGGGTGCGGGATGGGTATAGATCAACCTCACCCGGAAACGCGCTAGCGGATCGGGCGTGCTCCGACCAGCGCCGCGCGCGCCGAGGCCCCATGCGCCGGCGCCGGCTCAGGCGGCCGCGCGCACCCGCCGCACGATGTCACCGTGGACCTCGCCATAGCCGTCGCCGATGGCCGCCACGTGCGGCTCGATCAGCCCGTGGAACTCCGGCAGGCGGTGGAAGGGCACGGCGGGCGCGAAGTGGTGCGCGGTGTGATAGGCCATGTTCCAGTTGAGCACCCGAAGCGGCCACAGCACCCGCGTCGTGCGGGTGTTCTGGAGGAAGTCCGGCACCAGCGGCAGGCCGACGTGCTCGGCCATGCGGATGACCCGCATCCAGGGCTCGCCCAACAGCCGCGGGATCACCCAATAGGTCAGCGCGGCCCACGACCCTGCCGCCACGGAGAGTACCGCCACGCCCCCGTAGAAGGCCCACATCCACCGAGCGCGGATCGCGACCTCGCGTTGCTGCGCGGCTTCGAGGAACCGGCGCTCCACCGCGTTGAAGCGGCCGCGGGCGTGATCGGCCATGTTGTGCACCAGCAGCGCCCAATAGGGGATCGTCGAGAGATACCAGAGATAGCCGGCGATCGTCGCGGGCAGGCGGATGAGCTCGGGGTCGTCCTCGTCATGATTGGTGTGCGCGTGGTGCGCGCGGTGCTCGTAACGAAAGAAGGTCGGCGACAGCACGATGGCGAGCCCGCACAGCCATGCCACCGCCTCGTTGAGCCGGCGGCTCGCGAACGCGGTCTGGTGGGTGGTCTCGTGCAGGGGCGCGAAGAGGTGGACGACGACCGTGCCGTGGGCGAGCCAGGCGGGCACGAGCCACCAGGTGCCGAGGCTCAGGTGCACCAGCCAGCCGGTCGCGGCCAGCAGCGCGAGATGGCCGGCGAGGAAGACGAGGCCGGGGCGATTGCTGCGGGTCACGACGGCACGATAGCGCCGACGGTCGACGAGGTCGGTGACGGCGGTACGGTCGGCCAAGACGAGCTCCCGACGACCCGCTCGAAGTTGCCGCCCGAAAGCCCGCTGTCAAGGACCGGCGGTTGAAGGAAGAAGCTGGAGGTGGTTCTCTCGCGGCGCGCAACCGGGAGACGGGCGATGGTGGAGGTGGCCGAGCTGCAGCGCCGGGTCAGGCAGGGCCGCGGGCTCGAGCCGGCGGACCTCGTCGTCAAGAACGCGCGCATCCTCGATGTCGCCACGGGCGCCCTCGCGACCGGCGACGTCGCCATCGCGGGCGACGTCATCGTCGGCACCTTCGAGGCCTATGAGGGCCGAACGGTCATCGACGCCGGTGGCCGCATCGTCGCCCCGGGCTTCATCGACACCCACGTCCATGTCGAGAGCTCGATGGTGACGCCCGCCGAGTTCGAGCGCCTGGTCGTCCCGCGCGGCACGACCACGGCCGTCTCGGACCCGCACGAGCTCGCCAACGTGCTGGGCACCGATGCGCTCGCCTGGATGCTCGCGCAGGCCCAGCGCCTCGCCATGACGCTGGCGGTCAACCTCAGCTCGTGCGTGCCGGCGAGCCCGATGGAGACCTCGGGCGCCACCATCGCGGCGGCCGATCTCGTCGCCTTCCGCGACCGGCCGGGCGTCCTCGGGCTCGCCGAGGTCATGAGCTTTCCGACCGTGCTGGCGGGCGACGCGGCCATGCTCGCCAAGCTCGCGGCGTTCCACGGCCGCCATATCGACGGCCACGCGCCGCTGCTCGCCGGCCGCGACCTCTCGGCCTACGCCGCCGTCGGCATCCGCACCGAGCACGAGTGCACGCGCCTGGAGGAAGCCCGCGAGAAGCTCGCCAAGGGCCTCGCCATCCTCCTGCGCGAGGGCAGCGTCGCCAAGAACGTGACGACGCTCGCGCCCTTGCTCACCGTGGCGACGGCGCCGCGGATCGCCTTCTGCACCGACGACCGCAATCCCAACGAGATCCTCGCGGAAGGCCATATCGACCACGCGCTCCGGCTCGCGATCCGCGCCGGCGCGCCGGTCATGGCCGCCTACCGCAGCGCCACCCTGTCGGCCGCCGAGATCATGGGCCTCCGCGACCGCGGCCTCGTCGCCCCCGGCTACCGCGCCGATCTCGTGCTTTTGGACGACCTCGAGGAGGTACGCGTGACCGATGTCCTGTGCGGCGGCGAGCCCTTTTGCCCCGGCGCCGGGCGGATCGACACCTCGGGCTTCGGGCGGGGCTCGATCAAGCGCGCGCTCGTCACCGCCGCCGATGTAACCGTCGCGGCGCGCGGCGTGGTGCCCACCATCGAGATGCACCCCTTCTCGCTCATCACCGAGCGGGTGGAGCGCGACGCGGCCGAGCCGGACGTGCTCGGCCTCGCCGTCCTCGAGCGGCACGGCAAGGGCGGGCACATCGGCCGCGGGCACGTCACCGGCTTCGGCCCGATCGCCGGCGCGCTCGCCTGCTCGGTCGGCCACGACAGCCACAACATCGGCGTGCTCGGCCGCGAGCCGGCGGACATGGCGCTCGCCGTCGACCGGCTCATCGCCCTCGACGGCGGCGCCGTCGCCGTGCGCGACGGCCGGATCTTGGCCGAGCTCGCGCTGCCCGTCGCCGGGCTCATGAGCGCGCGCCCCTACGAGGAGGTCGCGGCCGGGATCGACGCGCTCAAGGCCGCCGTCGCCGGCATGGGCGGCACGCTCGCGGAGCCGCTCTTGCAGATGGCCTTCTTGCAGCTCGTGGTGATCCCCCACCTCAAGCTCTCGGACCGGGGCCTCGTCGATGTCGACCGCTTCGCCTTCGTCGACCCTTGAGCGTCCGCCGGGCGCGCCGGCACCGCGCCCCTCAGGGCCGCGGCCGCTCGCGCGCCAGCCGGGCACGCTCGGGCTCGTCCGGCACGAGCGCGTAGAGGAGACGCACGTTCACGTTTTCGCGGGCGGCGAGATCTTCGAAGCGATGCTCGAACGCCTCGTAGACCCCGGCGCTGCCGGCCGGGACGACCGCCGTGTCGGCGCGATGGCCGGTCGGGCCCTCGGGCGTGTCGATGACCAGCGTGTAGGGCACGCGGACATCCCCGGGCGGGCGCTCCCCGGCGAGGCCGATGGCGACGATGCTGCCGACGACGAGGTCATCGCCCTCCTCGATGCAGGCCACTTGGGCGATGTCGAGGGACGTCGGAACCGGCTCCGTGGCGCCCGGGTAGGTGATGGCCAGGCGATCGAGCCCGGCGACGACGTCGACCCGTGGACAGACGATCGGCTCGCCGCCGCCGCCGCAGCCGGCGAGCACGAGGAGTGCTCCGAGGACGAGCGCGCCGCGCACGGCCGTCAGACGCCCTTGTGGGAGCCGTCGCACAAGGGCGCGCCCCCGGTCCGCTTGCAACCGCAGAACCAGCGCTTGCCGTCCTCCTCGGCGGTGTACTTCAACGGCGAAAAGCCCGTGCCGGCGTGGCTGCCGTCGCAGAAGGGCTGCTTGGCGCTCCGGCCGCAGGCGCACCAGAAATAGGACTTGCCGGCGGCGACCTCGACGCCGATGGGCGCCTTCCGCGCGATGACGGGCTCCGACATGGACGATCTCCTCCAACCTTCTGCCGTCGAGCTAACGGGGCCGCGGCGGTGCCGCAAGGGGCGAGCCGTCGAAACCGGTTGTCGTCGGCGCCGCGCTCATTAACCTTGCGGTATGAACGACCTCGATGGGCCGCCCGCCACCGGAGGCCACCGGCGCTCACCCGCGGATCCGACGCGCCAGCCCGTCGCGGCGGTCGACCTCGGCACCAACAACTGCCGTCTCCTCGTCGCCCGCGTCGACAGCGGCACGATCGATATCGTCGACAGCTTCTCACGTATCGTTCGCCTCGGTGAAGGTCTGGGCGCGAGCGGGCAACTCGGCGAGGCGGCGATGCAGCGCACCGTCCATGCGCTCCGCATCTGCGCGCGCATCATGGCGCGTCACGGTGTCGCCGAGGCCCGCTGCGTCGCCACCGAAGCCTGTCGCCGGGCGGCCAACGCGCAGGCGTTCGTCGATCGGGCCAGGCTCGCGAGCGGGCTCACGCTCGAGGTTCTGGACCAGGAGGAAGAGGCACGGCTCGGCTTGCTCGGCTGCCTCGCGCTCGCCGATCGCGCCTACGGCCAGTATCTGATGATGGACGTCGGCGGCGGCAGCACCGAGCTCGTGTGGTTCCGCCCGCGCCCACCGCACGACATCGAGATGATCACGCTCTCCGTGCCGGTGGGGGTCGTGACCCTGGCCGAGCGGTTCGGCAGCGATCCCGACGACGCCGGCTATCGCGCCATGCAGGAGGCGGTGGGGGCCGCCCTCGACCGTCATCCGCTCGCGGCCGCCATCGACCACGCGGTTCGCGACGGGGGCCTGCTGCAAGGTATCGGCACGTCGGGCACGGTGACCACGCTCGCCGCCCTGCACCTCCAGCTCGCCCACTACGACCGCCGCCAGATCGACGGCGTCTGGCTGCCGCCGCCGGCGATCACCGTGGTGGGCGGTGCCCTGCGGGCGATGTCGGCGGGCCAACGGGCGGCCGAGCCCTGCATCGGCGTGGGTCGCGCCGATCTCGTGGTCGCCGGCTGCGCCGTGGTCGAGGCACTCTACGCGCGGTTTCCGTTCGTCGCGCTCCGGGTGGCCGACCGCGGGCTCAGGGAAGGCATCCTGGCGACGCTCATGGGCGAGCAGTTGGACACGGCCCTGCAGCGGCATTTCGGCGATGCCCGCGACGTCACCCCGGCATGAGCCGGTCGAAGCAGGCGAAGCAGAAGGTCCGAACCGCGCGCGGACGGCCGCTCGCCTCGACCCGCTGGCTCGAGCGGCAGCTCAACGATCCCTACGTCCACCGGGCGCGGGACGAGGGCTATCGGGCGCGCTCCGCCTACAAGCTCTTGGAGATCGACGCCAAGCATCGGCTGCTGCGGTCCGGCCGGCGGATCTGCGACCTGGGGGCGGCCCCCGGCAGCTGGAGCCAGGTGTGCGCCCGCAAGGGCCTCGCCGTCGTCGGGCTCGACCTCGCGCCCATGGAGCCGCTCGCCGGCTGCGTCTTCCTCGAGGGCGATTTCCGCGAGCAGGCGGTTCAAGACCGCCTCGAGCAGGCCATCGGCGGTCAGGTCGACCTCGTGCTCAGCGACATGGCCGCGGCCGCGACCGGGCAGCGCCTGGTCGACCGCCTCCGCGCCGAGGAGCTGGCGGAGGCCGTGCTCGCCTTCACCGACGTCGTCCTCGCTCCGGGCGGCGACGTGCTCATCAAGCTGGTCAAGGGTGCCGAGCCGGCCGCGCGCGCGGCGGCGCTGCCGCGCTTCGCCCAGGTGCTGTTCGTGCGCCCGCCGGCGACCCGCAAGGAGAGCTCGGAGACGTTCCTGCTCGGGCGCGGGCGACGCGCGGTCGCTTGAGGGATCGCCGAGCGGGCCCGGCGGCCTCACCTTGGGTGGGACATTCGGCGCAGAGGGAGCCAAGGAAGCGTTGCGACGGCGGCTGAGCGAGGACGAGAGGGCCCTGTGGCGAGCGGTGGCGCGAACGGTCAAGCCGTTGCGGCCGGCACCATCCTTGGAACCGCCGGCGCCGACGACCCCCGCGCCGAGCGAGCCGGTGCCCGCGCCGGCGCCGCAGCTGGCGGCCGCCGCGAAGCCCACCATCACCACCGGAACGTCGCAGCATGCCGCGCTCGACCGGCGCACGGCGCAGCGGCTGCGGCGGGGCCGCCTGCCCTTGGAAGCCAAGCTCGACCTGCACGGGCACACCCAAGCCTCCGCGCACGCGGCGCTCGCGCGCTTTCTCGCCCGCGCGCGCGCCGATGGCTGCCGCCACGTCCTCGTCGTCACCGGGCGCGGCGCGGAGGGTGGCGGCGTGCTCAAGCAGACGGTGCCGCGCTGGCTGCAGGAGCCGGCTTTCCAGCGCCACGTGACGGCCTTCCACGAGGCCGGGCCACGCCATGGCGGCGGCGGCGCGCTCTACGTGGTCCTGCGCCGCCCGCACGGCTGAAGGTCGTCGCGCGCTGGCGGCGCGCTCCTTGTGTCACCTGGGGAGCGAATGCTCGAGCGTCGACGGACACTTGATCTGCAGCCTCGTGCCGCGGCCCTTGGCCGAGCTCACCGCGACGCGGCCGCCGATCTTCTCGATATTGGTCCTGACGACGTCCATGCCGACGCCCCGGCCGGAGACGCTCGTGACCCGCCCCGCCGTCGAGAAGCCGGCCTCGAAGGTCAGGTTCAAGACGTCTTTCGGCCGCATCGCCCTGAGCGCGTCGACGGTGACGAAGCCCTGCTCCAGCGCCTGCTCGCCGATCTCGTCGGGGTCGAGACCGCGACCGTCGTCGGTGATCTCCATGACGAGCCACCCGCCCTCGTGGCGGGCGCGCAAGAGGATGGTGCCATGCTCGGGCTTGCCGGCCCGCCGGCGCTCGCCCGGACCCTCGATGCCGTGGTCGGCGGCGTTGCGGATCATGTGGGTCAACGGATCCTTGACGAGCTCGAGGACCCGGCGGTCCACCTCGGTGTCGGCGCCGCGCATCTCCAGCGCGATCTTCTTGTCGAGCACGCGGGCGAGGTCGCGGACGAGCCGCGGCAGCGTGCTCCAGGCGTTGCCGATCGGCTGGAGGCGGGTCCTCACGAGCCCTTCGTGCAGCTCCGCGGTGATCCGCGAGAGCCGCTGCACGGGGGCGTCGAAGGGGCTCGGGCGCTCGTTCTCGACCATTTGCAAGAGCTGGTCGCGCGTCAGCACGAGCTCGCTCACCAGCGTCATGAGGTTGTCGAGCCGATCGGCCGGGACGCGCGGCGATCGGCAAGCGGCGGGGCCGCCCACGCGCTCGGCGGTGGCCAGCCGTTCGTCCTCGGCGGCCACCTCGGGCGAGCTCGGCACAGCGCCGGCGGCGATACGGCTCAGCAAGTCGAGGAGCGGTCGGTCGTCGCCCGACGGCTCGGCCCGGGTCGCCTCGACCCGGTCGAGGACGAGCCTGATTCGGTCGAGCACCCGCAAGAGCGCGCTCACCGCCGCAGGCGTCGCGGCGATCTCGCCGTCGCGGATGCGCCCGAGCACGTGCTCCGCGGCATGCGCCAAGCGCTCGACCCGCGGCAGGCGCAAGAAACCGCACGTTCCCTTGATGGTGTGGAGGATCCGGAAGATGCGGCCCACCAGGGCCGAATCGTCCGGTGCCTGCTCGAGCTCGACCAGCGCGACGTCGAGCACGGCGAGATTCTCCAGGCTTTCGGCGAGAAACTCGCTCAGCAGCTCGTCCATCGACGACGGCTCCATCGGCAGGCCCGGGACCGTCCCTCGGCCGCTTTCGCATCGACGGCAGCTTGGGCGTCGAGGCTTAATATGATTTGAAGACGCCCCACCGCCGGCACGGGAGAGCCCGCATCATGGTCGAGAGCGTCTACACCCCCGGCACGCACGTCCGACATCCCGCGCACCCGGAATGGGGCCCGGGCATGGTCCAGACCGCGATCAACGATCGCATCACCGTCAACTTCGAGGAGCGCGGCAAGGTCGTCATCGACGCGCGCTTCGTGACGCTCGAGGTGATTGGACGCTGAGATTGTGTCCATGAGCGATAAAATCCGTCGCCGCCAACCCTCTCGCCACCGTGCCTGCGACGGCTACTCTCGGGGCCACACAGCGGACGGTTCCGCAACCGAGTGAGGGAAGCCATGACGAAGATCCTCGTCCTCTACTACTCGAGCTGGGGCCACGTCGAGCGCATGGCCCAGGCGGTCGCGGAAGGCGCCGGCGGGGTCGACGGCGTCGCGGTCACCATCAAGCGCGTGCCCGAGCTCGTCCCGCAGGCGGTGGCCGAGAGCGCCCACTACAAGCTCGACCAGAACGCCCCCGTCGCCGAGCCCAACGAGCTCGCCGCCTACGACGCCATTCTCTTCGGCACGCCCACCCGCTTCGGCAACATGGCGAGCCAGATGCGCAACTTCCTCGACCAGACCGGCGGCCTGTGGGCCAAGGGCGCGCTGATCGGCAGGGTCGCCGGTGTCTTCACCTCGACCGGCACCGGCGGCGGCAACGAGACGACCATCACCTCGTTCCACAACACCCTCTTCCACCACGGCATGGTGGTGGTGGGTGTGCCCTACGGCATCCCGGAGATGGCCGACATCACGGCGCTCAAGGGCGGCTCGCCCTACGGTGCGGGCACCATCGCCGGCGGCGACGGCGCGCGGCAGCCGAGCGAGACCGAGCTCGCCATCGCCCGCTACCAGGGCCGCCACGTCGCCGGCATCGCGGCCAAGCTCGCGCGTTGAGCCCGCCCCACCAGCCGAGGAGGCGACCATGGGCCTGTTGATCGACGGCGTCTGGCACGACCGCTGGTACGACACCGCGAGCACCGGCGGCCGATTCGAGCGCCAGGAAAGCCGCTTTCGCCACTGGATCACGCCGGACGGCGCGCCGGGGCCTTCGGGGGACGGCGGCTTTCCGGCGGCCCGCGGGCGCTACCACCTCTACGTCTCGCTCGCCTGCCCCTGGGCGCACCGCACGCTGGTCATGCGCCGGCTCAAGGGCCTCGAGGAGATGATCGGCGTCTCGGTCGTGCATTGGCACATGGCCGACCAGGGCTGGCCCTTCACCATCGAGCAAGGTGCTACCGGCGACCGCCTGTTCGCCAAGAGCTTCCTGCACGAGATCTATACCCGAGCCGAGCCCGGCTACACCGGCCGGGTCACGGTGCCGGTCCTCTACGACACGAAGCGCGACACCATCGTCTCGAACGAGAGCGCCGAGATCATCCGGATGCTCAACTCCGCCTTCGACGGCGCGGGCGCCCGGCCCGGCGACCACTACCCCGAACCGCTGCGCGCGGAAATCGACGAGCTCAACGCGCGCATCTACGCGACCGTCAACAACGGCGTCTACCGCGCCGGCTTCGCCACGACACAAGAGGCCTACGAGGAGGCGGTCACGGCGCTGTTCGCCACCCTCGACGACTTGGAGCTGAGGCTCGCCGCGCGCGCCTACCTCCTCGGCGACCGCCTCACCGAGGCCGACGTCCGCCTGTTCACCACGCTCGTCCGCTTCGATCCGGTCTATGTCGGCCACTTCAAGTGCAATGTGCGGCGCATCGCCGACTACCCGCACCTGCGGGCCTTCCTGCGGCGCCTGTGGGAGATCCCGGCGTTCCGCGAGACCACCGACTTCACCCACGTCAAGCGGCACTACTACATGAGCCACCCGAGCCTCAACCCCTCGGGCATCGTGCCCACGGGCCCCGACCTCACGCCCCTTCTGGGCTGAGGCTCAGCCGGGCAGGAGAAAGTGGCGGACGGCCAGAAAGGCCGTGGCGAGCAGTAGCAGCTTGCTGGCGACGAGCAGCGCGAGACGGGAACTGGTCATCCGGGCGCATCCCCTCCGTGGCGTGCCCGCTATGCCGCCAGCGGCCGCCACCGCCAAGTCGCGCAAACGTGCAAGGGGCCACGATCGCGCCTCGCCCCTTGCCGAGGTCAACCCTGCCGTCGGCCGGTAGCCCGCCAACGTCGACCGGCTGCGCGGTCGGTGGCTGGCTAGTTTTCGGTTTCCTCGACGGCGATGGCAACGGCGGTGGTGTAGGCGACGTCGATGCGGTCGCCCGGCTGGCGGCGGCTCGCGAAGTCGCGCATGGGCGGGCTGACGACGATGCTGTGGGTCGTGCCCTCGGGCGTGGTGAAGACGGCAATCGCGGTCTCCGGGTCGTAGGAGAGGAAGGTGACGGTGGTCGTCGTCTCCTCGGCGACGGCGACGCCGGGCCGGGTGCCTGCCGGCGCGCGCACGGCGGCGACGACGGTCTCGCTCGGCATGTCCTCCTCGCCCGTCGGCGCCATGGCGACGACGACGCTCTCGACATACGAGGTCCGGATCGTGTCGCCGACCTCGATCTGGTCGAAGTTGCGGACCTGGGGACCGGCCTCGACCGTCAAGAACCGCCCGTCCTCGGTGCGGATCATCACCTCGCGCCGATCCGTGTTGACGGCCTGCACCGTCGCGGTCGTCTCGACGACGTCCTCGCGCACGGCGACGTCGGCGGGCGCCGCCGGCGGTACCTGGTTGCCGGCGCAGGCCGCGACGCCGAGCACGAGGCCGGCGGCCACGAGGTTGCGCAAAGGGGGCATGGTCTTCAACTCCTCACGGCCGCGGCGCCTGTCGCTGCGGACGGACGCCGTGTGTGTCGTAACCCCGGCGCCGGGTCCAGCCCCTACGCGCATGGGGCTCAGGCCTCGAAGCGGATCGGCTGGGCGCCCTCCCAGAGGCACAGGCGGCCGATCTCCGGCAGATGCTCGAGCCCCGAGGTCAACGTGACGAAGTGGTTGCCGGCGAGCTGGCCCATCTTCGAGGCGAAATGCACGCCGCCATAGGCCAAGAGGATCTCGGTCTCGCTGATCCCGCCGGGGTAGAGGACGATCTGGCCCGGTGCCGGGTAGCTCGTGGGGTTCTCGTAGCCGACGCCGAACTCCAGATCGCCGAGCGGGATCCACACCCCCTCGCCGCTCCAGCGAACATGGACGATCCGGCTCGCGAACGGCAGGTGCGGCTTGAACGCGGCGACGGTGTGGGGTGCGCTCGCGGTCTCGAAGCGCGCGTCGAAGGTGAAGGGGCCGGCGGCGACCTGGAGGCGGTCCATGGCTTTCTCCCGGTGGGCGACGGGCGGGTGTTAGCGGGTGGCAGAGGTTTTGCCCATCCGGGCGGTTGACGGTGCAGGCGACGGCCTTACCGCTGGGGTGGACCAGCGAGGGGGACACGCGATGGCGGAGTTCGATCTGGTGGTGGCGGGCGGTGAGGTCATCACGGCTGCGGACCGCATGCGGGCCGACATCGGCATCAAGGACGGCCGCATCGAGGCCCTGGCCGAGCGCCTCGACGGCGGGGCTAAGCGTATCGACGCCGCGGGCTTGTGGGTGCTGCCGGGCGGCGTCGACAGCCACGTCCACATCGCCCAGCACTCGGGCGAGGGGATCGTCATGGCCGACGACTTCGCGAGCGCCACGGCGGCGGCGGCCTGCGGCGGCAACACCACGGTCATGCCCTTCGCGCTGCAAAGGAGAGGCACCAGCCTGCGCGAGGCGGTCAAGGCCTACCAGGCGCTCGCCGCAGGGCAATGCCACATCGACGTCAGCTTCCATCTCATCATCACCGACGCGACGCCAGCGGTGCTCGGCCAGGAACTGCCGGCGCTCGTCAAGGACGGCTTCACCTCCTTCAAGGTCTTCATGACCTACGACGACATGGTCCTCGACGACCGCCAGCTCCTCGAGGTCATGGACGTGGCCAAGCGCGAGCAGGCGCTCGTGATGGTCCACGCCGAGGGCTACGACAGCATCAGGTTCCTGCAGGACCGGATGGAGGCGGCCGGCAACACCGCACCCTATTACCACGCTCCGAGCCGGCCCGATGTCGTCGAGCGGGAGGCGACGCACCGCGCGATCAGCCACGCCCAGCTCGTCGGCGTGCCGCTGGTGATCGTGCACGTCAGCTCCCAGGCGGCGATGGAGCAGATCCAGTGGGCCCAGGCCAAGGGGCTCGAGGTCTACGCCGAGACCTGCCCGCAATATCTGACGCTCACCGCCGACGACCTGAAGGGCCTCAACATGGACATGAGCGGGGCCAAGTACGTCTGCTCGCCGCCGCCACGGACGGCGGCCGACCAGCAGGCGATCTGGCGCGGCCTCGAGCAGGGCACGTTCTTCACCTTCTCGAGCGACCACAGCCCGTTTCGCTACGACAGCCCCGAAGGCAAGCTCAATCCGAAGGGGCGCACCTCGTTCCGGTGGGTGCCGAACGGCATCCCCGGCGTCGAGACGCGGCTGCCGATCCTCTTCTCCGAGGGCGTCGTCACGGGCCGGCTGAGCCCGCAGCAGTTCGTCGCGCTCTCCGCCACCAACCACGCCAAGCTCTACGGGCTCTACCCGCAGAAGGGCACGATCGCCGTCGGCAGCGACGCCGACCTCGCGCTGTGGGATCCGACCCGCCGGGAGACCCTGCGCCAGGAGATCCTTCACCACGGCGCCGACTACACCCCGTGGGAGGGCTTCGCGGTGACCGGCTGGCCGGTGGTCACGATCTGCCGCGGCGAGGTGGTGGCCGAGGCGGGGCGCGTCACCGGCACCAGGGCGCACGGCCGCCACCTCGCCCGCGGGCCTTCTCCCTACGCCCGCGGGCGGGTTGCGGACTGAGGGCGTCGTCTGCAACCTTTGGCTCGGCGGGACGTTACGAGCGTTCACGACGGGGGAGAGCACGAATGCGCGACTTTCAGACCGAGCTCGTCGATCAACTGCCGCAGCTGCGCGCCTTCGCCCGCAGCCTGACCAGCGGCAACGCTGCGCTCGCCGACGATTTGGTCCAGGACACCTGCGTCAATGCGCTCCGGGCGCAAGACCAGTTCGAGCCGGGCACCAACCTGCGGGCCTGGCTGTTCACGATCCTGCGCAACCGCTTTCGGTCGATCGTCAAGCGGCAACAGGTGCGCGCGGAGGATCCCGACGATGATCTCGATCGCCATGCGATGGCGGCCAGCCCGCAGGCGGGTTCCCTCGAGATGATGGCCTTTCGCGGCGCCTTTCGCGCGCTCCGTCCAGAGCATCGCGAGGCGCTGGTTCTGGCCGTCATCCACGGCCTCGCCTACGAGGACATCGCGCAGATCTGCGGCGTGCGCGTCGGCACGGTGAAGAGCCGGGTCAGCCGAGCGCGCAGCGAGCTCAGGGCCATGCTGCTGGAGGAGCCCGATCATCGGCTCGCGGCGGAGGCGACCACGGCCGACGCGTCCCTCGTCGAGTTTCAGCAGGTGCCGTGAACCGGCTCTTGCGCACCCTCCCTTCGGTTGCGTGCGGCATCCGGAAGGGGCACATTCCTTCGTGGGTGCAAGGAGTAATGGTGAGCGGAGAAGGTCGTCCTCCGACCCGATACCCGCCGCCGTCGCGGTCCGCTGACGACGGCTTCGATCGGTGGGTCGATCGTCAGCTTCAAGAGCTGTTCGACGAGGTGGCCGCTGAGCCCGTGCCGGATCGGCTTCGCCGTCTCGTCGACCACCTCGAAGCCGGCAAGGTCGACGACGAGCGCGACGACGATGATCCTGATGCATCCGAGCGGGGTCGCGGCGAGGAGAGGGGATGACCGCCGTCTCGAACGTCGAGGAGATCGTGGCCGGGCTCAGACGGTACGCCCGGGCGGTGGTCGGGGAGCCGGGACGAGCCGATGCGTTCGTCGGCCGCGCTCTGGAACGGACGGTCGACGGCGAGGGCAAGCCGACGGACAGTGCAGCGACCCGCCGCGAACTCTATCGCGCGGTGTACGGCGAGCTGCGCCACGCCGGCGTCGCCCGAGGCGACGATGCCGTCGATCGGGCCGTGGTCGCAGCCGGTGTCCGCCGGCTCGACGAGAACGCCAAGCACGCCTTGCTGCTGCACGTGCTAGAGCGGCTCAGCCTCGACGATGTCGCGGCGATCATGAGCCTCCCGCCGGACGCGGTGCAACGCTGTGTCGACATCGCCCATGCCGCGCTGCGGGCGCAGGCGCCGACGCCGGTGCTGGTCGTCGCCGACGACGCGAATGTGGCCCGCTCGCTGGAAGCGGCCGCCGCGGCGAGCGGGCATCTGGTGGTGGGGGTTGCCACGACCACTGTCGATGCCGTGGCGATGGCGCAGCGGACACCGCCCGCGCTCGTGCTCGCCGAGGTCGAGCCCATCGAGGCCAGCATGGGGGCGGCGGCCGTCACCGCCGTCCAGGCGCTCACCGGCGCCCCCGCTCTCTTCGTCACCGACTCGCCCGACGCTCTGCCCCCGGGGTTGGGGGAGGGATCCCGGCTGGTCCTCACCAAGCCGCTCGACGAGCGGCTGCTGACGATCGGCATGGCCCAGCTCGAGTTGCTGCCCAACCCCGCTCCGCGCCCCACCGAAGCCTAGCGAGTCCCGAGCAGAAGTCTCGACCAGCACCGCTCAGGGGCGCCAGTCGCGCACCGCGCTCGTGCCGTCGAGCGGTGGGGGGGCGAGCGGCGATGTGGCGACCGGTGCGGTATCGAGCTCCGGCCGCGGCCCCTGGCCGTAGAGCAGCACGATGCTGATGCGGCGATTGCTCGCCGCCATCGGATCGTCGGGCGCGTGCGGGTCGGTGTCGGCCTTGCCGGCGACGCGGGCGAGCCGCTGCTCGTCGAGCCCGGCCTCGACGAGGAACCGGCGCGCGGCGTTCGCCCGGCGGCTCGACAGAGCCCAATTGTCGCCGGCGCTGCCGACGCGAAAGGGTGCGGCATCGGTATGCCCGCTGATCGCGACACGGTTGCGGGTGTCGGCGACCGCCTGGGCGACCTTGGCGAGGAGCGCGTTCATGTGCGGGTGCATGGCGTCGCTGCCGCGCGGAAACATCGAGCGTTCGTCCTGGTCGACGATCTGGATCCGCAGACCCTCCTCGGTGCGGTCGATCTCCAGGTTGGCCTCCAGCCCGGCGAGCTCCGGATCGCCGCGAATCGCCGCCATGAGGCGGCGCTCGATCTCCTGGAACTGCGCCTCCTCGACGGCGCGGTCGGGGACGGCCACGGGCACCTCGCGGCCGGCGCCGAGATCGCCGGGGTTCTTCGAGCCCGCCTCGCTGTTGTCCTCGAAGTCCTCGCCGTCGCCGTCGCCCTGGCCGTCGCCGCCGACATCCTCGTTCGGCAAGCCGACGACGATGCTCGGCATGCTCATCGGCGGCAGGTTGAGCGGCCCTTCCATGTCGGTGACGAGGCCGCCGGAGAAGCCGACGCTGCCGTGCTCGGTCTTCTCCGCCGTCGTCGGCAGGAAGTAGTTGGCGATACCGAGCCGCTGCTCGTCGGTGGTGACGTTCAACAGCCACAAGAGCAGAAAGAAGGCCATCATCGCGGTCACGAAGTCGGCGTAGGCGACCTTCCAGGCGGCGCTGTGGGCGTGGGCGTGGCTGGCCTTCTTGACCTTCTTGATGATCGGCTGGGTGTTGGCGCGCACGGCCGGCTCCGGATCGGCGAGCCTCGATCCTCGCAGGCGACGGTTAACGATCGATGAGAGCGCGCCGAGCTTTGCCTCGCCTCAGCCCTGAAGGCGGCGGGCGATGTCGAGCGCGGCGTAGGTGAGGATCGCGTCGGCACCGGCCCGTTTCATCGCCAAGAGCGCCTCGAGCATGGCCTTGTCGGCATCGAGCCAGCCCTGAAGGCCGGCGGCCTGGATCTGCGCGTACTCGCCCGAGACCTGATAGGCGAGGGTGGGCACGCCGAAGGCCGTCTTCACGCGGTGGATGATGTCGAGATAGGGCAGGCCCGGCTTGACCATGACGAGGTCGGCGCCCTCCTCGATGTCCATGGCGACCTCGTGCAGCGCCTCGCCGCCATTGGCCGGGTCCATCTGGTAGGTGCGCTTGTCGGCGGCGCCGAGCGCCGTGGCCGAGCCGACGGCCTCGCGGAAGGGGCCATAGTAGCAGGAGGCGTACTTGGCGGCGTAGGCGAGGATGCGGGTGTCGGCGAGGCCGGCCGCGTCGAGGTGCCGTCGGATGGCGCCGACGCGGCCGTCCATCATGTCCGAGGGTGCGACCGTGCAGCAGCCGGCTGCGGCCTGGACGCGTGCCTGCTCGACGAGGATCTCGATCGTCGCGTCGTTGATGATGCGGCCGTCCTCGAGGATGCCATCCTGGCCGTGGCTGGTGTAGGGATCGAGCGCGACGTCGCCGATCAGGCCGAGATCCGGCACCGCGTCGCGGATCGCCCGCGCCGCCGAGCAGATCAAATTGTCGGGGTTGCGCGCCTCGCGGGCGTCCTCGGTCTTGATCCGGGCCGGCGAGCAGGGGAAGAGCGCCAGGGCCGGGACGTCCAGGCTCCGAAGCTCGCGGGCGAGGGCGACCGCCCGGTCGATCGAGAGCCGGCTCACCCCCGGCATGGCCGCCACCGGCTCCGCCTTGTCGACGCCCTCGACGATGAAGATCGGCAGGATCAGGTCCGCCGGCGTGAGCACGTGCTCGGCCGCGATCCGCCGCACCCAGTCCTGCGTCCGGCGGCGGCGCATACGGGTGGTGGGAAAGCGTCCGAGCCCCGTCTGCATGGCGGCGATCCTCTTCTCGTCGGGCCGTTCAGGTAGCGTGCGGCCGGCCGGTGGCGCAAGCTCCGCCTGCCGCGATTGACCGCGCCCGGCCCCTTCGATACGCCGGTCCTGGGAGAGATGAGCATTGGACTTCCGGCTTTCCGAGGAGCAAGCGGCGTTCCGGGCCACCGCCCGCGCCTTTGCCGACGACGCGATGGCGCCGAAGGCCGAGCAGTGGGACGCGGAGAAGATCTTTCCCGAGGAGACGCTGCGCGCCGCGGCGGCGCTGGGCTTTGCCGGCATCTACTGCGGCGAGGCGCATGGCGGCAGCGGCCTCGGCCGGCTCGACGCCGCCTTGATCTTCGAGGAGCTGGCGCGCGCCTGCCCGTCGACCGCGGCGTACCTGTCGATCCACAACATGGTCGCCTGGATGATCGACCGTTTCGGCGACGCCGCCCAGCGCGCCCGCCTGCTGCCGCCGCTCTTCTCCATGGCGCGGTTCGCGTCCTACGCGCTCACCGAGCCGGGCGCGGGCTCGGATGCGGCGAGCCTCAGGACACGCGCGGTCGCGGACGGCGGCGACTACGTTCTCGACGGCACCAAGGCGTTCATCTCGGGCGGCGGGCGCAGCGACCTCTACCTCGTCATGGCGCGGACCGGCGAGGCGGGCCCGCGGGGGATCTCCTGCTTCGTCGTCGAGGCGGGCACGCCCGGCCTCTCTTTCGGCGCGCCGGAGAAGAAGATGGGCTGGAACAGCCAGCCGACCTGCCAGGTCCAGCTCGACGGCTGCCGGGTGCCCGCCGCCAGCCGGCTCGGCGCCGAGGGCGAGGGCTTCAAGATCGCCATGGCCGGGCTCGACGGCGGCCGGGTCAACATCGCCGCCTGCTCGCTCGGCGGCGCCGCGGCGGCGCTCGATCTGGCCCGTGCCTATGTCGGCGAGCGCCGGCAGTTCGGCCGCCCCATCGCCGAGTTCCAGGCGACGCGCTTCAAGCTCGCGGACATGGCGACCGAGCTGGAGGCGGCGAGGCTCTTGACCTGGCGCGCGGCCGTGGCGCTCGACCAGGCCGAGGCCGAGCGGACCGTCGCCTGCGCCATGGCGAAACGGCTCGCGACCGACGTCGGCTTTCGCGTGGTCGACGAGGCGCTGCAGCTCCTGGGCGGCTACGGCTACATTCGCGACTACGGCATCGAGCGACGCCTGCGCGACCTGCGCGTCCACCGCATCCTCGAGGGCACCAACGAGATCATGCGCCTCATCATCGCCCGCCGGCTCCTGGAGACCGCATCCCATGGCTGATGTCGACTGCCGGATCGAGGGCCGCCTCGGCCGCATCCACCTCGACCGGCCCAAGGCCCTCAACGCCCTGACCCGGCCGATGGTGCAGGCGGTGAGCGCGACGCTCGCGGCCTGGAAGGACGACCCCGAGGTGACGGCCGTTCTCGTCACCGGCGAGGGCGAGCGCGCGTTCTGCGCCGGCGGCGACGTCCTCGAGGTGGACCGTCTCGCCCGCGAGGAGGGCGTCGCCGCGGCCATGCCGTTCTTTCACGACGAGTACCGCATGAACTGGCGGATCAAGCATTTCCCCAAGCCCTATATCGCCGTGCTCGACGGCGTCACCATGGGCGGCGGGGTCGGCATCTCGGTGCACGGTAGCCACCGGCTGGCCACCGAAGCCACGGTGTTCGCCATGCCGGAGACGGCGATCGGCATGTTTCCCGACGTCGGCGGCACGCATGTCCTGGGCACCATGCCGGGCGGCCTCGGCCTGTGGCTGGCGCTCACCGGCCACCGCCTCGGGCCGGCCGACACGGTCGCCTGCGGCGTCGCCACGCACTTCGTGCCGCGCGCCCGCGTCGCCCGGCTCGAGGCCGGGCTGCGCGACGCCGCCGACGCGGCCGCGGTGCACGCCGTCGTCACCGGCATGAGCGAGGCGGCGGGCGAGGGCGAGATCGCGCCTCGCCGGCGGACCATCGACACCGTGTTCGACCAGCCGAGCGTCGCCGCCATCGGCGAGGCGGCGGCGAGCGAGCCGACGGGCTGGGGCCTCCAGCAGTGGCGGGCGATCGCCGCCCGCTCGCCGACCAGCGTCCGCCTCGCTTTCGCGCAGCTGCGACGCGGTCGGACCCTCGCCTTCGACGACGCGATCCGTCTCGAATACCGCATGGTGCACCGGGTCTATGCCGGCCACGACGTCTTCGAGGGCGTCCGAGCGGTCCTGGTCGACAAGGACCACGCACCGCACTGGTGCCCGGCGCGCCTCGACGAGGTCGACGACGCCGCCGTCGACGCCCATTTCGCGCCATTGCCGCAGGGTGATCTGCCGCTCGACTGGAACTGAAGACGGAACGCAAGACAGGGAGGATCCGCGATGACCACGGTCGCCTTCGTCGGTGTCGGCAACATGGGGGGGCCGATGGCCCGCAATCTCCTCGAGGCCGGCCACGCGGTGCGCGTGGCCGACCGCGACCCAGCGGCGGTCGAGCGGCTCGCGGCGGCCGGCGCCACCGGCTGTGCATGCGTGGCCGCGGCGCTCGCCGGTGCCGAGGGGGTCGTCACCATGCTGCCGGCCGGCACCCAGGTTCGCGAGGTCTATGGCGGCGATGGCGGCGTGCTCGCCGAGGCCGCGCCGGGCACCGTGCTGATCGACTGCTCGACCATCGACGTCGCGACCGCTCGCGAGGTCGCGGCGGCGGCCGCCGAGCGCGGCCTCGCCATGGTCGACGCGCCGGTCTCGGGGGGTGTCGGCGGCGCCGCGGGCGGTACCCTCACGTTCATGGTCGGCGGTGCCGACGGCGCGGTGGCGGCGGCGCGGCCGTTGCTCCAGGCCATGGGCAAGACCATCGTCCACACGGGCGGTCCCGGCACGGGTCAAGCGGCGAAGATCTGCAACAATCTCGTGCTCGGCATCTCGATGATCGGCGTCTGCGAGGCCTTCAACCTGGCCGATCGACTCGGGCTCGACCGCCAGAAGCTGTTCGACGTCAGCGCCACGAGCTCGGGCCAGTGCTGGTCGTTGACCACCTACTGCCCGGTCCCGGGACCGGTGCCGTCCTCGCCCGCCAACCGCGACTACGCCGCGGGCTTCACCGCGGCGATGATGCTCAAGGATCTGCGCCTCGCCGAGGCGGCCGCCGCGAGCACCGGCACGGCCTCGCCGCTGGGCGCCGTCGCCACCCAGCTCTATCAACTGATGCGCAACGCCGGGCTGGGAAAAAAGGACTTTTCCGGCATCATCAAAATGTTAGAAGTGAAAATCTAGGCGTGATCGCAACGTTCCGGTTGTGAGCTGCGGTCACGGCGTCGCAACAATCGACCTGGTGGTGGCGTGAAGCACAGCTATCTCGAAACGATACGCCTCATCGAGCGGCTGCATCGCCGTTTCCTCGACGTCATCAAGACGGAGTTGGACCGCCTCGGTGTCGAGGACGTCAACAATGTGCAGACGTTGATCCTCTTCAACATCAACGAGGAGCAGTTGACGGTCGGGGAACTGACCGCCCGCGGGTATTATCTGGGCTCCAATGTGTCGTACAACGTCAAGAAGCTGGTCGAGAACGGCTACCTACAGCAGGAGCGCTCGCCGCACGACCGTCGCATGACCCGGGTACGCCTGTCGGAGAAAGGTCTCGATTTGACGCAAAAGATCGACCAGCTCTATCAGAAGAACGCGAGCGATCTAGCGGAAGGCATCGCCAGCGAAGAGCAGCTGTGCGAGATCAACCGAGTGCTCATCGCCATCGAGCGCTATTGGAGCAGCTTCATCAGCTACATGCGGTGAGGGCGAAAGATGCGCGGGCGGACGGCGAGGGGCCTCAGCGGTCGCCGCCAGCCTTCTTCGTCCGTTGGTCCGCCGTCCCGTCGAGTTCCGCCAGCTTCGCGTTCAAGGCATCCACCTGCGCGCGCAGCTCGACGATCTCACGCTGCTGCCGCTCGTAGACGACATCGCGCTCCCTCTCGTCCTGGCCGTCCTCGTCCTTCGCATCCTCGCCCTTGGCCCCGGTGCCCACTCCCGGGAAGGGATTGAACATCGAGGTCGCCTGTTGGAACAGCGCCATGTTCTGCCGCGTCATCTCGTTCAGCTGATTGACGGGGAAAAACCGTCCCATCGTTCCCTCGAAATAGCGCTGCATCTGCTCTTGGTTCTGCATGAAATGATCCATGCTCGCCTCGAGGTAGCGGGGCAGCATCGCGTAAGAACTGTCGTCGTAGAAGCCGATCAATTGGCGCAGGAACGGTACCGGCAAGAGGTTTCGCCCCTTGCTGTCTTCTTCGAGAATGATCTGCGTCAGGACCGAACGGGTGATCTCGTCGCCGGACTTGGCATCGAACACGACGAATTCACGGCCATCGCGAAGCAGGCGCGCCAACTCCTCAAGGGTCACGTAGCTAGATGAGCTGGTGTTGTAGAGGCGGCGATTCGCATACTTCTTGATGACGACCGGCGGCTGGGTCGGTGCCGAACTTTCCGTAGTCGAGTTCACAGTCATGCGAGGGGCTCCCTCACGGCCTCAAACGGCACCATCGCCGCAAGACGATTTAGCACCGTTGCTGCATCGCGGTCACGCGTCTTTCGCCGCGTCAGCGCTGCATCGCCGCCTCTTCGAGCTCCAGCTCGATGATGTCGGCAAAGCCGGGCGACGCCTCGACGCCCTGGTCGAGCTCGTCGCCGACCTCCGCCTCGTCTTCGTCGGACGGCGGCGTCGCCCGGCCGGCCTGGATCTCGGCCTCTTCGGGCGAGCGGGCGACGTTGATGTGCAGCGTCGTGTCCACCTCGGGATGGAGCCAGACACGGATGTCGTAGATGCCCAGGGTCTTGATCGGGTCGGCGAGCCCGACCTGCCGCCGATCGAGCGTGATACCGTCCGCAGTGAAGGCTTCCGCGATGTCGCGCGCGCTTACCGAGCCATAGAGCTGCTTCGTCTCGCTCGCCTGGCGAATGATGACGACGCCGCGGCCTTCGATCGCCTCCTTGAGGCCGAGCGCGTCCTCTCGACGCTTGAGGTTGTCGGCTTCGAGTTGCGTGCGCTGAGTCTCGAAGGTCGCCAGCGCCCGCTTGGTCGCCCTGAGCGCCTTGCCCTGCGGGATCAAGAAGTTGCGGGCGTAGCCCGGCCGCACCTTCACGATCTGACCCATCGGCCCGAGCTTCTCGACACGCTCCAATAGGATCACATCCATCGTCGTCTCCTCTCAACCGCGCCGGGCGCGGCGGCTACGTTCGTGGCGCCTCGCCCGACGGGCTCATTGCGTGACGTAAGGCAGAAGCGCCAGGTGCCGCGCGCGCTTGATCGCCCGCGAGAGTGCCCGCTGCTCCTTCGCGGTCACCGCGGTGATGCGACGCGGCACGATCTTGCCGCGCTCGGAGACGAACCGCTGGAGCAGCTTCACGTCCTTGTAATCGATCGCCGGAGCATCGGGATGCGCGAAAGGGCTCGCCTTGCGCCGCCGGAAAAACGGACGGCGGATGGTGATCTGGGGCGGCTCGCGGCGCTCGGGTCGATCACCGCGGGCGTGGCCCTCGGGGCGAGTCTGGGGCTCGGACATGGTTTCTCGCTAACGTATGGCGGATGGCAGTGCGGTCAGGGCCGATCGCGACGCGGGCGATCATCGCGGGCGGACTTGGCCACCATGATCGCCGACTGCCCCTCGTCGTGCTTGTCGACCTTCAGCGTCAAGAAGCGCAGCACGTCCTCGTTCAAGCGCTCCATGCGCTCCAACTCGTCGATCAACGCGGGCGACCCGTCGATGTTCATATGCATATAATGACCTTTGCGGTTCTTGTTGATCCGGTAGGTCAAGCTGCGGATCCCCCAGTACTCCAACTTGCCGACGCTACCGCCCTGATCGGCGATGAGCTGCGTGAAGGTCTCGCTCAGCGCCTGCGCCTGCTGCGCCGAGAGGTCCTGGCGGGCGATAAAGGTGTGTTCGTAAAGCGGCATACGCTCGGTTGCTCTTCCGGCTCGATGAGGTCGGTCGTGACGTCACCCACGCACGCGGCGCGACGCTCGAACGGCGCGCTACTCAGGTCCTGTGGGCGGACTCGTCCCGACGGAAGGCGCGAAATATACGCAAAGCGGGCGGGACTGCAAGCGCCTTGACAGGCTGGTGAGCAACTGCAACAGGGCCCGCTGCCGCACAGAGAGATGTAGATGACGACGTCGTTCCTGTTCCCGGGCCAAGGATCGCAGAAGATCGGCATGGGTGCCTCGCTGGCGACGCATCCGGCCGGACGCGACGTCTTCGCGGCGGTCGACGAGGCGCTCGGCCGGCCGTTGACGCGCCTGATGGTCGAAGGGCCGGCGAGCGAGCTCACCCTGACTGCCAACGCCCAGCCGGCACTCATGGCGGTCTCGGTCGCCGCCGTGCGCGCCCTCGAGAGCGAGCTCTCGCGGCCGATGGCGACGTTCTGCGCGCACGTCGCGGGCCATTCGCTGGGCGAATATGCGGCGCTCACCGCCGCCGGCACCTTCGACGTCGCGACCGCCGCACGGCTGTTGCGGCTGCGCGGCGAGGCGATGCAGACCGCGGTTCCGGTCGGCGACGGCGCCATGGCGGCGATCCTCGGCCTCGCGATCGATGACGTCGAGGCGCTCGTCGGCGCGACCTTCGGCACCGTCGACGTCGCCAACGACAACGGCGTCGGTCAGGTGGTGGTGAGCGGCGCCCGGGCGGCGGTCGAGGCGATCGCGGTCACCGCCAAGGCGCGCGGCGCCAAGCGCGTGCTGCCGCTGCCGGTGAGTGCGCCTTTTCACTGCCGGCTGATGCAGCCCGCCGCGGAACGGATGGCCGAGGCGCTCGCCGCGGCGCCGATGCGCGAGCCGAGCGTGCCGGTCGTCGCCAACGTCAGCGCCCGACCGCTGCGCGACGTCGCGGCGGTGCGCGAGGCGCTCGTCGCCCAGGTCTGCGGCCGGGTCCGGTGGCGCGAGACCATGGCCTTCCTCGCCGCCGCCGGCACCACCCGCGTCGTCGAGGCCGGTGCCGGCAAGGTGCTGGCGGGCCTCGCCAAGCGCGGCGTCCCCGGCGCCGCGATCCGCAACCTGGAGACCGCCGACGACGTCGCGGCGCTCGCCGCCGAGATCGCCGGCTGAAGGGCCACCGAGGAACCAGCGAGCGATGTTCAATCTCCACGGGCGAACCGCGTTGGTCACCGGTGCCACGGGCGGCATCGGCGGCGCGATCGCCAAGGCCCTGCACGATGCCGGCGCCACGGTCGTGCTGACCGGACGACGCGCTGCGGCGCTCGACGCCCTGGCCGGCGCGCTCGGCGCGCGGACGGAGGTCGTGCCCGCCGACCTCGCCGCCCCGGACGCGGCCGACGCCCTCGTCAAAGCGGCCGAGAGCGGCGGTGGGCTCGACATCCTGGTGAACAACGCCGGGCTCACCCGCGACAACCTCGCCCTGCGCCTCAAGGACGAGGACTGGACCGCCGTTCTCGAGACCAACCTGCTGGCGGCGTTCCGCCTGTCGCGGGCGGCGCTGAGGGGAATGATGAAGCGGCGCTTCGGCCGTATCGTCAACATCACCTCGATCGTCGGCGTGACCGGCAACCCGGGGCAGAGCAACTACGCCGCCTCCAAGGCCGGCCTCGTCGGGATGAGCAAGTCGCTGGCGCAGGAGGTGGCCAGCCGTGGGGTGACAGTGAACTGCATCGCCCCGGGCTTCATCGCGACGGCGATGACGGCGGACCTACCGCCGGCACAGCGCGAACGCCTGCTGGCTCAGATCCCCTCGGGCCGCCTGGGCACCGCCGAAGACGTCGCCGCGGCAGCGGTTTACCTCTCCAGCGACGAGGCCGCCTACGTCACCGGCCAGACCCTGCATGTCAACGGCGGCATGGCCATGATCTGACGCCGTCGCGGCAGGCTAGTCAGCCCGCGAGGGGCTGTGCTAGCAGTGCCGCCGTCGGCCGTCGGAGGCGTTCGGCGGCACCAAGTCGACCAACAGCAGCCGGCCCTCTCTCCCCGTGCAACCGACCAAGGGCCCCCAACAGGACGAGGAATGAACCCATGAGCGATGTCGCCGAGCGGGTGAAGAAGATCGTGGTCGAGCATCTCGGCGTCGACGAGGACAAGGTCACCGAGAGCGCGAGCTTCGTCGACGATCTCGGCGCCGACAGCCTCGACACCGTCGAACTGGTGATGGCCTTCGAGGAGGAGTTCGGCTGCGAGATCCCCGACGACGCCGCGGAGAAGATCGCGACCGTCAAGGACGCGATCGAGTTCATCAAGGAGCACGCCTCCTAGGCTCGTCGCGGGCACGTGATGGGAGGACCCTCGATGCGACGCGTGGTCGTGACCGGCCTCGGCTTGGTGACGCCTTTGGGCGACGGCGTCGACGCCAATTGGCGTCGCCTGATCGCCGGCGAGAGCGGCATCCGCCGCATCGACCGCTTCGACGCCAGCGATCTGCCCTCGCGGGTCGCCGGCGTGGTGCCGGAGAAAGGCGCGCCCGACGGCTTCGATACGGACCGCTACCTGTCGCCGAAGGAACAGCGCAAGCTCTCGCTGTTCATCATCTATGCCGTCGCAGCGGCGCAACAGGCCGTCGTCGCGGCGGGCCTCGACGGCGCGCTGTCGGACGCCGAGCGCGAGCGCATCGGCGTGCAGATCGGCTCCGGCATCGGCGGACTGCCGGAAATCTACGAGACCTCGGTGGTCCTGCACGAGAGGGGGCCGCGCCGGGTCAGCCCCTTCTTCATCCCGTCGGCGCTCATCAACCTGGCGTCGGGTCACGTGTCGATCCGTCACGGCTTCAAGGGGCCCAACCATTCGGCCGTCACGGCCTGCGCCACCGGCGCCCACGCGATCGGCGATGCGGCCCGCTCGATCGCGCTCGGCGATGCCGAGGTGATGATCGCCGGCGGCGCCGAGGCAGCGTTGGGCCGGCTCGCCGTGGCCGGCTTCGCGGCGGCCCGGGCGCTGACCACGAGCTTCAACGACGAGCCCGAGCGGGCCTCGCGCCCCTGGGACCGCGACCGCGACGGCTTCACGATCGCCGAGGGTGCCGGGGTCATGGTGCTCGAGGAGCTGGAGCACGCCCGGGCGCGCGGCGCCGAGATCCACGCCGAGCTCACCGGCTACGGCATGTCGGGCGACGCCCACCACATCACTGCGCCCGCCCCCGATGGCGACGGCGGCTTTCGCGCGATGCGTGCGGCGTTGGCGCGGGCCGGCCTCGCGGCCCGAGACATCGACTACATCAATGCGCACGGCACCTCGACCCCCCTGGGCGACGAGATCGAGCTCGGCGCGGTCAAGCGGCTCTTCGGCGAGCACGCCTACCGGCTCTCGATGTCCTCGACCAAGTCGGCGATCGGCCACCTGCTCGGGGCGGCCGGCGCGGTCGAGGCGATCTATTCGGTGCTCGCGCTCGAGCACGGCGTGCTGCCGCCGACCCGCAACCTCGACAACCCCTCGGCCGGCTGCGACATCGATCTCGTGCCGCATGAGGCGAAGAGGCGGGAGCTCAGGGCCGTGCTGTCGAACGCGTTCGGCTTCGGCGGCACGAATTCGAGCCTCGTCTTCGTCCGCCCGGAGGACTGAGCGCCGATGGTGCGGCTGCTCTCCGGCTTGCTGGCCCTGGCGCTCGGCGGCGCCCTCCTCGTCGCCGTCGTACTTGTCGCTGTCGACCGCGCGGCGCGAGCGCCGGGCCCGAGCAGCGAGGAGGTCCGTCTCGTCGTCGAGCGTGGCGCGAGCCTCGGCGACATCGCCAGGCAACTGGCCGGGGCGGGCGTCGTCGTCGATCCGCGGCTCTACGAGCTGCACGTCCGGCTGAGCGGGGCCCAGGGCGCGCTGACGGCGGGCGAGTACGTCTTTCCCCCCGGCATCAGCGCGGCCGAGGTGACCCGGATGCTGCGCGAGCACGCGGTGGTCAAGTACCGCTTCACCGTCGTCGAGGGCTGGACGGTGCACCAGGCCTTCGAGGCCCTCGCCCAGGCCGCCGATCTCAGCGGTGAGCTGCCGCAAGCGCCGCCCGAGGGCTCGCTTCTCCCCGACACCTACTTCTTCGCCAAGGGTGCCGAGCGCGCGGCCCTGGTCGAGCGGATGCGGGCGGCGATGGACGAGGCGCTCGCGGCGGCCTGGGCCGAGCGCGCGCCGGATCTGCCGCTGGAGAACCCGGAGGACGCGCTCACCCTCGCCTCGATCATCGAGAAGGAGACCGGCGTCGCCGGCGAGCGGCGGAAGGTGGCGGGCGTCTTCGTCAATCGGCTGAAGCGCGGCATGAAGCTGCAGACCGATCCGACGGTCATCTATGCGCTGACCAAGGGCGCGGGACCGCTCGATCGACCGCTCCTACGCCGCGACCTCGAGGTCGACGACCGCTACAACACCTATCGCTACGAGGGCCTGCCGCCGGGGCCGATCGCCAATCCCGGCCGGGCCTCGCTGGCCGCGGCGGTCGACCCGGCGGACGTGCCCTACTACTTCTTCGTCGCCGACGGCAGCGGTGGCCACGCCTTCGCCCGCACCCTGGAAGAGCACAACCGCAACGTCCAAGCCTGGCGCCAGATCCAACGGCAGCAAGGGGGATGAGGG
>CAYZSE010000006.1:0-1838 GCA_964481035.1 uncultured Geminicoccaceae bacterium
CGCCAAAAGCGGACTAGCCGGCGGCGGCGCTTTCGGGCATTCTACCTGAAATTGAGAGACCGACAGCGGATCAGGGCCGGTGGTGGTTGAAAAACGAAACCAGATCGCGGCTTTTGCGCGCTCTGCCAACGGGTTGGCGGAGATAATGGCGTCAGGCGCGCTCGACCAGAAAGCGCAGAGCGCCGTCCGCCTCGGCCTGCTCGAGGAGGCGGTCGCCGGTCGCGGCGCAAAAGGCCGCCACGTCGCGGCCGGCCTGGCGGTCGGTCGCCAGCAGCAGCACCCGGCCGCCCGCGGGCTGGGCCTGGAGCGCTTTCCTGAGCTTGAGGACCGGCAGGGGGCAGGGCTGGCCGCGGCTGTCGACGACGACGGGCTCGGCCACCTCTCAGACGCCCCACCAGTCGCCCGAGGCGCCGATGGCGGCGGTGGCGAGCCCGAGGGCGAGGTTGACCGCGACGATCCGGCGGATGCCGCCCAGCGCCGTCGCCGCCGCCGTGGCGTCCTCGGCGGCGCGGGCCTGCTTGAAGCGCTTCCACGGGCCGTGGATCAGGGCGGCGAAGAGCAGCGCCATGACCAGGCCCGCAAGGTGCATGACGTGGATGTGCACCCCGGCCCCGGCGAAGCCGCCGTGCCCCCAGAAGAGCAGGAGGTAGCCGGTGGCGAGGATGACGACGACGGCGCCCGCCACCCAGGCGAAGAAGCGCTTGAGCACGCCGTGCCAGACGGCGAGCCGCTCGGCGCCGTCGCGGCTCGCGAGCACGGGCCGGAGGAGGACGTAGGCGAAGAACATGCCGCCGACCCAGATGAGGGCCGCGAGCTGGTGCAGGGACGAGGAGATGGTGAGCATGGCATCCCATGAGGCGACGGTGAGCCCGTCTCTTAACTCGGCGCTAACCGGCGGGGAACACCATCGCTTCGTTCCCGTGGGGAGAGGCCTGTTGAACGATACGCCCAGCGCGCGCCGCCGCGCCGACACCGCCGCCGTCGCCGGCGAGCACCTGCTGCTGCACCACCTCGACGGCGGCATCGCGCGCATCGCCGTCGTCGTCGACCAGCTCGACGACGCGGGCCTGCGCACGCCTTTGGTCGAGGACGTGCTCAAGGCCTTTCCGCATGCCGAGCTCTACGCGACCGTGGACCTGCGCGCCGCCGCCGGCGCGCCGGTCGCGGGCCGCGTCCCGGCGCTCTTCGGCGAGGTGCCGGCGGCGCGGCCCCGGCTGTTCTTCCGGCGCTCCCGCCGCCCGCAGCCCGCGAGCCCCGCCGACCACGACCACGACGTCGTCCTGCGGATCGGCGACCGGCGCTCGCGAGCCTTCACGGCACGGCCGGAAGCGCTCGATCTCGCCTACATCCTCGACCTCGAAGAGGGCGGCAGAGCGGCGGGCGGGCGCTCGCTCGGCGACGGCCTCGCCGAGCGCTGCGCGCTCCAGGGTGCCGACGCCGTCTGGTGCGGCTCGAGGCGCGTCACGGCGATCCTGCGCCGCCGCTGGCAGGTCGACGCGCACCTGCTCTACCCGCCCGCCGAGCTGGAAGAGGCTGGGCTGGACGGGGCCGCGGCCCTGCCCGACCCGCGGACGACGCTGATCGCCGTCGGCGAGCGGCTGTCGCCCGCGTGGCGCGCCCGGCTCGCCACCCTCGCCCGCATCCGTCCCGATTTGCCGCTGGTGCTCCACGGCGCCGATGCGCGGGCGAAGAGCCGTCTCGCCGCCGTCGCGCCGACCGCCGAGCGCTTCCGCGCGCTCTTGCCCCACGCCCTCGCGGTGATCCTGCCGCCGGGCGACGCCTTCGATCCGCGCGCGGTGTGGGCGCAGGAGGCGGGCGTGCCGGTCATCGCCGCCACC